>NZ_JBLFBO010000130.1:0-1266 GCF_047338595.1 Nitrospira sp. BLG_1 | reverse complement strand
CACTCGATGTGCTTCACGTACGCCATGCGGTTGAACGTGTACCAGCCCTTCGCGGTACCGGTGGACTGGGCACCGACCAACGGCAGGAAGACCGTGCCCGCAACCATCGGCGTCGGCCGCCAATTGACGGGCTTGACCGAGCCGAAGACGAGCGTCGGGCCGCTGAAGTAGGCCGGATTCGCGGCGCCGGACCCGACCGCGATCCCGACCGTGAGCTTGGTGCCCGAGCCGGAGATCGTGTGCGACAGGCTGAGCCACTGCCACGAGCCGTCCCCGGTGTGGTAGGAGCTGTACGTCGTCGTCACGCCGTCGTTGACGTAGACGCGCGCCTGCGACGCGGCGTCGGCCCACACCCAGGCGCCGAAGGCCACATCCTCGTTCTTGAGGTGGTCGACGCGGCTGAACGCGGCCGTCGGCAGCACGTCCTGGCTCAGCGTCAGGGTAGCCGACCCATACGTCACCTTCGCACAGAAGTCCCCGACCTTGCGCTTGGTGTCGGCGAGACTGGTGCCGGCTCGAGCGACGGCCGCGCCGGTGCCCGCCAGCGTCCAGCCGGATGGCGCGGCCGAGTCACCCGCCGCCCAGATGATGAACGTCTCGTTGAGGACGCAGTTGGTGGTGGGAAGCTCGCCGGCCTCCGCGGCCGTGACGGCAGATGCGCTCGGGACCGGCACGCCGTCATCGTCCACAACCGCCGACAGTCGCGCATCCAGACTCGCGAGGTTGCCGCGGGCCGCGACTACCTCGTCGGTGATCGCCTTTGGCTTCACCGTCGGGTTGGTCGACGAGTGGCACTGGTCATCGACCTGATCGTAAATCTGGTCTACGAACGCCTCGTCGACGATCGTCCCGTCGGTGAAGACGCCCGAGTCGTCCGTCATCGCCTGTCGCGTTACTTGACTCACGACCCGGGCTCCTTTCCTACGCTACCGGCGCTGCCGGCATCTTCTCGTCGGTCGCGTCGCCCTGCTGCAACTCAGCGACCAGCTTGTCGAACTCGTCGCGGTTCTCGGCCGCGAGCCGCTTCAGCGTCTCGGTCGCGTTCGCCTTCGCGGCGGCCTTCGTCATGCGGATCGCGTCCTCGGCCAGCCAGAAGTCGCAGCCCGAGCCGGGCTTGCCGAAGCGGGTGTTGGACTGCAACACGCTGTCGATCCAGTCGCGCAGTTTCTTGTCCTTCGCGTTGTTCACGTAGCGGCCGTCCTTGAACTGCGCCTTGGTCGGGCGCTGGACCGTCTTGCGGCCCGTGATCGGGTCGACCACGTCGGC
>NZ_JBLFBO010000129.1:0-1268 GCF_047338595.1 Nitrospira sp. BLG_1 | reverse complement strand
CAAGCGCAGCTTGAATTGTAAGGAGACCCCGCCTGGAAGGGCGGGGTTCTTCATTAAGGTCTACTTCAGGCCTGAATTCTATCCCCTAGATAAAGAAAAGGATCCCGATTTTCAGGCTCGGGACGAGTACTTTCTTGTCATTAAAGACCATCCTTTCAAGGAAAATGATCACTTCAACATGATCTTCCCCCAATTCCGTGGACACCTGGTTAAGCGACTTTCACCCTCGCTTCATACTCGGCCGGGGAGTGATAGCCGAGCGTCGAGTGCCGTCGCTGCCGATTATAGAACACCTCGATGTAGTGGAAGATGTCCTGTCTCGCTTCGTCTCGCGTGGCGTAGTGCTGATGATAGACCAGCTCACGCTTGAGTGTGCCAAAGAAACTTTCCACGCAGGCGTTATCCCAGCAGTTACCTTTGCGACTCATGCTGGGAATGAGGCCGTACTCAGCCAGGCGGCGCTGATAGCTCGTCGCGGCATACTGACTGCTGCGGTCCGAATGGTGCACGAGCCCCGGGGAAGGGGCCGGTGAACGGCAGCGACGGGACGAACAACGGCGTCATAGCTCGTGCCTTGGTAATGCTGATTTCAGCGCGCTGATCAATCAGTGTCGGATCGGCAAATGGGAACTTTCACTTCCCAATACAGCCCAAACGAGAGATTGGTTTAAAGAGCATCGGATTACCGATATTATCCTAATCATTACCTATGGCGGCGATCCACTAACATGGCCGGTCTAGCACATTAAACGTTACAGAGATCGTACTGTACTTCATATGACCTGGGAGGTGTGCAGTGAACGGGATACCTTTTTCCGTTAAAGACCACGCGCCGATTCTTCACCGTTCAGCTACAGCAATCTGCGTTCGAGTCGATGAAGTTGAGCCCTGCCGCGAACCCTGCATCCCGATCAAGACACGTACGCGTGTGAAACAAGATGTGGGAAGGCCCGTGCTTGCCTGTAGTCATGATGAATCCTCAGAAGTCATTCTCGAAGGGGGAGCCGCCACGCATGGCCTGGTGAATGCAGTGTATGTAGCGTTTAGCCAGCATCGGCCGCTCGTGCTGACTCCTGATGCGATCTGGATCACCCTCGCCCAGGGATTCGCCCATCACATCACAAACCATGCTGAGGCGCTCCGTTCGAGCGTGGTCCGGCACAAAGGCAAAATGACCTTGCAGGCCGAGACCATCGACCTTTCCTCAGCTCAGCACTGGGCCGAGGCCGTTGAGCAATGGAGCGAGGGGATCCGGCAGCATGTGCAGG
>NZ_JBLFBO010000128.1:0-1291 GCF_047338595.1 Nitrospira sp. BLG_1 | reverse complement strand
TTGAAGTTCCAGAAGAGATCCCGCTGATAGGCCGGCAACTGCCGATACTCGTCAAGATCATCGTCATCATAGAGATAATTCCATGCGTAGTTCATGAGCGCAGGGACCAAGGCAAAGACACCAAAGCGCAGCGCAAATCCTGCCGGATCAGCCTTCGCACGAAGCATGTTCGAGCGCAAGCCCTGCACGGCGGCATTGCTGAACGGGATCAATTGATTGATCAGCGCCATGGTATTGCCTGCAATCGCGTAATCAATCAATCCTCTGGACTGACTTGCGGCGTACAGCATGGCGTGATAGTCGTCATAGCCGAACTGCTGTTGCGCCTTCCTGAACGCCCGTCGATACTCCGAGAGTCGCCCCTGTCGCTCAGCGCCCTGCATCAGATCGAGATAACCTTGACCGCCTTGCTTCACCCATGTCGCGAGCTTCGCGGGATTCACGACAATGGAATTGTGAGAGGCTATGGCTTCCTGCATGGCAAACTTCATGGCTCTGGCGTAGTTCTTGGAATCGGTGTAGTAGTGTCCGGCCTGGTCCCCACCAGAACGTTTGAGCTGCGAGATCTCCTCCTTTGAGTAGACCTTGAGGGCGTCCCACGGCTTGCTACCGGAGAGTGACGCAATGGACCGTTGCCAAGCGTCGCGAATGACGTTCCGCAAGGCAAACGCCGGAGTGTTCACAATCGTGGCCCTGAGGATGCGCGGCAGAATCGTCAGGAACGGCGGCAGCGTGTAGGTCCCGTCTTCGATCCCTTTCAGCGCCTTGTACACATCGGGATGGAATTGCCAGATTTCTTTCTTGCCGTTCACAAAGATCGGGATCGTCTGTTGCTCACCGGCCTGCGCCTCACGGCCCACACTCGCGAGGTCGTTCGGTTCTCCTTCGTACAGTCCTCGGTCTGTGGTGAGCAGATCCCGAAAGAGCTTCATAATTTCATTTCGGTCGGCTTCACGGATCGACCGATGGGTGGCATCCATCAGCGAGAGATAGGGATTCTTGATCGCTTTTCTTGATCCCTTAAAGCTGTGAACGGGCGTCCCGACTGCACCAATCTTTCGGCTTGGGGTTCCCTTCGGCATGAATGCGGCTAGCTCTTCCCCTGGCGAGACTTCGAGAATTCGCTGCATCGCGACATACTGTTCATTGTTGTCCTTGATGCCTTCGTACTGCTCTTGCGACAGTCGGCCTTTGTCCACGAGATACCGAAGATTTGCATCGGCCCATTGCCGGTAGCGGCTCGCCGCCTCTTGCAATTTCGCGTACCGCGCCGGATCTTTTTTTAGTTCCT
>NZ_JBLFBO010000046.1:0-20282 GCF_047338595.1 Nitrospira sp. BLG_1 | reverse complement strand
CTGTAACCATAAGGCCTCCAGCTTACCTCATGGTTACGAAACGCCCTAATTACCTAATATATCAATACGATCTGAATAAGATGATTACTAACTCTTAATTCAATCATCAATAATAACAATCTGTTACAACTGATATATGAACTATTTTATTATTTGTACAATCGTGAGAACTGCGCTCTCCCTGTTCCCCGTGAACAATACCTAGATTCGCTGCACACAGCATGACCTGCTCTTTTTCTCCAAATACCTGAAAATTCTCCAAATACACATAGCAACCCGACTGAACTGATTTGCCCGTTCAGCACGGCACTTGATTTGCTCTAGATCCAGCCTCATCGTGAATCGTTCGCTTCACGATTGACTCGTAAGGAGGATCCAATCAATGCGCCAGACTATTCGGCAATTGTTGTTGTTCCCCATTGGATTCTGTATGGTTTCTAGTCTATTCGAACCGATGAATGTACCAACCACTAGTGCCTTTGCGGCAACCGGTGATCCCCCTATCACCACAGCATCTCCGACACCCCATTCGAGACTGATGTCTCGAATGCCGACATTGAGACGGCTTACCACACCACCCACTCCAACACCTGCTATCGCACTAAACTCCCTTGGCTTCTCGTTTAGTAGTCAGCAGGGCAATTCACCACCTCCGCCACAAGTGCTGACCGTCAGCAACCGAGGTGGGGGAATATTGAACTGGAATGCTACAACGAGTACATCTTGGTTAACCCTAAGCCCTAGCTCAGGCACCGGGAATGGCACTGTCACCATCAGCCCCGTCCTGGGCTCCCTCGGCGTCGGCACCCACACCGGCACCATCACGCTCAGTGCACCTGGTGCGCAACCCGTTGCAATCCCCGTCACCTTCAGCGTAACGCCGGCACCTGTCCCTCCAGCTATTGGCGTGAGCTCCACTAGTGTGTCGTTTACCGCTCAACAGAGTGGAAGTAACCCGGCTCCCCAACTACTGAACATCCGCAATACTGGCGGCGGCACGCTCAGCTGGACCGCGAGTGACAATGCCGCCTGGCTAACCCTCTCATCGACGACTGGCACCGGGAATGGCACTGTCACCATCAGCCCCGTCCTGGGCTCCCTCGGCGTCGGCACCCACACCGGCACCATCACGCTCAGTGCACCTGGTGCGCAACCCGTTGCAATCCCCGTCACCTTCAGCGTAACGCCGGCGCCGACATCGATCACACTAAGCCCATCATCACTGACCTATACAGGCGTGTCAGGCGGCTCCAATCCGACCAACCAATCTGTCAACGTCACAGCAAATAGCAACTGGACGGCCAGCGTCAACGCCGCCTGGCTTAAGCTGAGCACGACCTCCGGTTCTGGCAACGGGACAATTATCGCGAGCGTTGACCTCGGAAATGTTTCAACCCAGACCAATACTGCTACCATTTCCGTGACGGCAGGAAACACGACAAGAACTGTCGGCGTGACGCTGACGCTCTCACCTGGTTCCTTGACCCTCTCATCAAATAGCCTTGCCTTTACGGCAACTCAAGGGTTGGCCAACCCAGCGAGCAAGACCATCGCCGTGCAGTCCAATGGATCCTGGACGGCAACAAAGACCGCCACATGGCTTTCGCTCAGTCAGACTTCTGGCTCTGCCAATGGAACCATCACCGCCAACGTGGACACCTCAAAGGCAATTCAGGGGGAGAACCAGGCGACAGTTACAGTGACCAGTGGAACCGTCATCAAGACCGTAACGATCACGCTGACACTCAATGCTCCGTCGAGTTCATCCGCAACATTGACATGGAAAGCTAATAGCGAAACAGATCTCGCGGGATACAAGGTCTACCGTTCAACAATCTCGGGGAAATATGATCAAGGAAATGTCATCACGATGCTTCGTGGCAATGTAACAAGCTACCAAGCGACAGGCCTCCAATTCGGGAAAACTTACTTCTTTGTCGTGACGGCCTTTGATATCGCGGGAAATGAAAGTGGGTATTCAAACGAGGTGAGCAAGAGTGTCTACTGACGCCTAATAGAGCACATGGCATGGGGCGGGCTTCATCGAGACCGCCCTATCGCTCGCAATAAGACAAACCAGTACTATCACTCACAAGCTTGCAACCGATTCAGAAGGCATCAAGCCCTTGGGCAGTTCGGTGGTGTGTGCAGAAAATTCATGTTTCCCCTGCCTATGCAGGAGGCTTGAACGTTGGTTGACCAAAGCACAATACTCCTCTTACTATTGAAACGGCTTCTACTCAGAACTCCATTGCCACCGAGCTTTTTCAGCCGTATATTCTTATCGTTCCGCTTCCGTCAAATGCTCCTCGCCTTCCAACTCATCAACCTCTGCGTCGGACCTTCCCTTCGTGGTTGACGGATGGAGTCCATACTTCCTAAGCATCTTATAGAAGTCGGCCCTATATCGCCCCGCAAATTGAGCTGCACGTGAGATATTGCCACCCGTCAAATGCAGCACATTCTTCAGGTAGGTGCGTTCGAACTCTTCCTTCGCCTCTGTAAGCGGCTTGAGTGGTGACTCAGCCGACGCACTGACTGCCGGAAACAAATCTGGTGTCAACATTTCTTGCTGCGACATCACCACTGCTTTCTCGACCGCATTTTCCAACTCACGCACATTACCAGGCCATGGGTTGATCATCAAGCGATGAAGCGCAGCAGGCGTAAGCCCTTTGATATCCTTATTGGATCGCTTCATGCTCTGCTGAAGGAAATACTGCGCGAGCAACGGGATATCATCTCGCCGCTCACGCAATGGGGGAATGAAGAGAGGAACCACCGAAATTCTATAGTAGAGGTCATTACGGAACGTCCCGTTCTTCACTGCCTCACTGAGATCTTTATTCGTCGCTGCAAGAATGCGCACATCGACCTTAACAGACGTCTCCGACCCAACCTCTCTGATCTCCCGTTCCTGGACGGCGCGTAACAACTTCACCTGCATTGAAAGCGGCATTTCCCCGATTTCATCAAGAAAGAGCGTCCCGCCATGGGCCATTTGAAAGAGCCCTCGCTTTGCACCATGGGCGCTCGTAAAGGCACCCTTCACGTGCCCAAACAGCTCACTCTCAAACAGTGTTTCCGGAATGGCAGCACAGTTAAGCGCCACGAACGCACCTTTGCTACGGCGACTGTTCGCATGAATGACGCGCGCCATGACCTCCTTACCGGTACCAGTCTCCCCAAAGAGCAGGATCGTCGCATCTGATTCAGCAACCTGACCAATTTGCTGAAAGAGCTGTTGCATTGCCGAACTTCGCGCCACCACATTCTCCAGCCCATATAGCTCCTTGACTAACGATTTGAGTCGATCAATCTCACGACTCATCCGCCGTTGAGAGAGCGCTTTATCGATCGTCTCCTTGAGCTCTTTATCATCAAACGGTTTTGTCAGATACCCGAACGCCCCGCGCTGCATCGCTTCCACAGCGTTGGGGATACTGCCATGGGCCGTTAAAATGATGACCGGAAGTCCCGGTTGGTTTTGCAGCAGCGCTTCGGTCACATCCAACCCATTTTCATTTCGCAGGCGGAGATCAGTAATCGCCAAATCAAACGTCGTTTGTTTCGTTGCTTCAACCGCCTCCTGTCCCGTGGTACGGGCTGTAACGGAAAATCCCATCGCAGACAACCGCATTTTCAACAAATGCAACAATCCCTCGTCATCATCAATGACAAGAATGTTTTCTCGCTCCATATCTTTTGATTCCATGATTACCTTATCTTTCTGGCTTTCTATTGGGGTGTCGTTTCTGAGCCTGGGATAGGAACCGGCGTCAGCGGGGGACGGATCGGACGAACCTTTTCTCGCATCTCTTGATCGATTCGCTTCAGCGCCTCAAGTTGAGAAGACAGCTCTTCAATCTTCTTATCTCGTTCCGCCAATTGTTTTTGCAGCGCGACTGGATCTACCGATCCCTTGGTCGAATCTTTCTTGGAGAGGAGCGTCTCTATTCTGCGGTCGCGCTCCGCCAACTCCCGCTGCAACGCCTCCATCGCCTCCGACTCATCATCCTTTGAGGCATGGAATTGTTGGATCATCACCTGCTCATCAAGCAAGTTCCGAACCAGACGATCCGTCACCATCGCTAATGATGTATGCGCGTCCGCGATCGCAGGAGCAGTCAGGACGGATTCCGGCCATCCCTTCTTCCCAGAAACAACGGGTTTCTGGATGGCTTGCAGCCAGGCTTTACTCGTCCTTGCGACCGGTCCTGTTGGAGTCACGGCCAGAACTTTTTCAAAGTATTTCGCTGCAACTTCGCGACTTTCATAGAGCCCAAGAAGTCCAAGCGTAAAATACACCTGATCGCAAGAGCGTGATTGGACACATCGTGAGACTAAATCCTCTTGTTTCTTTGCAAGCGATTGAAAACTAGCAGCTTCTTCTGGATCAGTCACAAAATAGGGGCGAGAGATAGGGGCGGACGTCGTCCACGCTGCACATGCGGCTAGAAAAAAAGGCAGCGCGCAGTAACTAATTGTCATAAGAAATGTCTTCGTTTTCACGGTTCCCCTTTCCCTTCCGACTTCGTCAACCGTAGGATAAACCGTACAGTTGCCCCCTTGCCCCTCTCACTCTCGATCCAGATTCGTCCTCCATGCGCTTCGACAACATTCTTGACCAATGCCAACCCTAACCCACTTCCTGCAGTCTGCTTGACCTTGGTACGGCCCTGGTAAAAACGCTCAAAGATATGTGGTAAGTCCTCTGATGCAATACCAGGCCCCGTGTCTGAGACTGAGACCTCAAGTACACCGGCCTGCAGATCTGGCTTCAGATACACCTTCACCACGCCCCCTTCGGGGCTGAACTTCAGCGCATTGGACAAAAGATTGTCCAAGACCTGTTCCAGCCGAGACGCATCCGCCTTGACCCAAGCCCGCTGTCCAGCATGCTCCAAAACCAATTGGACATGCTTGGAATCAGCAAGCAACCGAATCTTATTGATGGATATGTCTACAATCCGCTGGAGATCAACCGGGACAAACCGATACTCCATCATTCCGGCTTCCATTTTCGACAAATCGAGAATCGTGGCGATGAGATGCATCAGCCGTTTGCTGCTGTCCGCCATGATCCGAAGCGTCATGCGTTGCTCAGGCATCAGCGGCCCAGGTATCTCGTCAAGCAAAAGGTTGGTCCCCTCCTGAATTGATGCCATGGGTGTTCGCAATTCATGAGACACATGCGCGAGAAAATCCGTTTTCATCTCGTCGATTTCTTGAAGCTTCTGGCCCATCCAGTTCACGGAATCGACCAACTCACGGAGCTCGGCCGGAGCCTTGATTGTGAGGGATGCCCCAAAATTCCCCTGTCCGATCTGTTTAATATGTCCTTGCAGCTCTCGGAGAGGACGCAGAATCGTATAGCTTGCCAATCCAGCCAATCCCAATCCGAACATCAACGCCACAAGAACAAGCTGCTCCGTTACAGCCTCGGCTTGGGCGGCACTTGCACGCGATTCGGTCACCCCGACACTGACTCGAGCCTCATGAAGATCGATATAATTCTGCAACGTAAAAGACATGCGGTCTGTGAGACTATCGCGCCTGCTTTCGTAGTCTAAGGTCGCAGGATAGGTCGACCTTGTTGCCGCTTGAGTTGCCGCTTGAACGGTACTGTCAAATAATCGTGATCGTTCTTTCAACAACTCACCCGTCTCTTGCAGAAGCGTCAAGCCACGAGTGGAACTTTCCTGTCCTCGCAACAGGTGAAGCACCCGCTGAAACTCTTCAACTTCTTCAGTCAAGTTGGTCCGGAATGTGGGATCTTTCGTGGCAAGAAACTTCTTTTCACTATTCTGTTGGGCATACAGCGACCCTAAGAGTCTTTTGGCGGATTCAACGGCGGGGTAATGATACGAGGCCATTTGGGTACTCATGGCCGTCAACTGTCGAAGTTGAAACAGTGCGTAAAGATTCACTCCCCCCATCACAGCAATAATGACCAGGGAGGTCAAAACCAGTCTCGAAAATATTGAAAGTCGCATGAGTCCGCGCCTCGCTCGGACTAAATCATAGATGGGCAGAACTCAGGTGTAGGGCATTCCATACACTATTTCAGCTTCCGACCACAAGGGCACGCCCCTATTTTGGAGATAGCCATGGCTCGGACCGACCCGATTGTTCCGAGAAAATCTGTCCCAGACGGTTACTGTCTAGTATTGAATTGGTGAGAAAAGAGCCGTTGTCTCCTGGATGACCCGTGAAGCGATGCGAAAAGATGGCCACGGAACAACAAGATGGCCATTGCGACCGGTGGGGTGAGAAGGAGAAGCACAATCTCCTGCCCCTCCGAATCAAGCCCAAGGTAAGACAGCCATCCTCCGATGGCAGTCAGTGGCAGCATCAGAATTTGAAGGAAGTCGAGCCCTGCTCCTCGACCAGCACGACCGGACAACGAAAAAAATTCCTGCAGCCCACTCGGAGAAAGCACCACCGGCAAGATGAACAGGACGAAGGGGAGAAACCATTCGACCCAATGTTCCATCACAAATTCATAGGATGTCTTGAATACCTCAAGCGTTGAGTCGTGTCGCACCTGATAAATCACCTCCGGTGCTGGGTTCAACAGGATGAAGACCAAGAGCAGAAATGCGGAGAGAAGAAATTGACCATACGCCGGATTGGCTTGCAAACCCATATCGAGCAAGAGCGTCGGCAACCATAATACAAAACCAACACCGATCACGTCCCAAAAGTAATACCCGAAGCTTTCCGTTACGTCCTTGAACCCAAGAGTTCGTGACGCGCTCAGCGACTGTTCGATCAACCGGAGTGTGGATCCCACCAGGAGGGCATTCACGATACCGAGTAAAAAACCACCGGCCATCCCCAACGGAGCAGCGATCTTTGCAATACCCAAAAACAGCAACCCAAAGAGAATGAGCGCCACCATTGATATCCAACTTTTGGTCAGCGAACGCCATGTCGCCTGCAAAACATGTCGATAGAGTTGAACCGTAGCCGAAGCGAGATTGCTCATGCTGATGCGTACCCTAGTCGGGATCGGGCGAGAGGTCAAGCACTAGTCACGCTGGCGCATTAAGAACGAACCTAGCTGGTTGACTTATCCAGCCAAATGATTATCACTGTTTATCAGAGCGAGGATGAATATCACCATTTTAGAGGTGGATCACCATGGACATGAATCGAATGACGGTCAAGTTGCAGGAGGCCCTGCAGTCCGCCTCGGGGCACGCCCAGCGGAGAAGTCATCAAGGCATTGAGGTAGAACATGTCCTCTTAGCGCTCCTTGAACAGGAGGGCGGGACTACTCCGGCCTTACTCGAAGGTGCCGGCCTCGCGCTGCCTGCCGTGCGGCAAGCCGTCGAACAAGCCTTGGCAAAGTTCCCTCAAGTTCAAGGTTCAGGAGCAGCTCCGGGTCAGGTTCACATTGCCAACCGCCTCACCCACGTTCTCAATCGTGCGGAGGAGGAGCAGAAGTCGCTGAAGGACGATTTCTTGAGCGTCGAGCATGTCCTCCTTGCCATGGTGCAGGAAGGGGGAATATTCAAGAAGCTGGGCATTACAAGAGACCGTCTCTTGGCGGGATTACAGCAGGTGCGTGGAAACCAACGGGTCACCAGCCAGGATCCTGAAAGCACGTACCAGTCACTGGTGAAATACGGTCGAGAGTTAACCCAACTGGCCGGACAGGGCAAACTCGATCCCGTCATCGGACGCGATGATGAAATCAGGCGTGTGATCCAGATCCTCTCACGCCGGACGAAGAATAACCCGGTGCTCATCGGGGAACCAGGTGTCGGGAAAACCGCGATTGTTGAAGGACTGGCGATTCGCATCGTGAAAGGCGATGTCCCCGAAAGCCTCAAACACAAGAAACTCTTTGCCCTGGATATGGGTTCCCTTGTCGCCGGCGCCAAATTTCGCGGTGAATTTGAGGAACGGCTCAAAGCCGTCCTGAAAGAGATCCAATCGTCTCAAGGCCAGATTCTCCTCTTCATCGACGAATTGCACACGGTTGTCGGAGCCGGAGCAGCCGAAGGGGCAATGGACGCCGCAAACCTGTTGAAGCCGATGCTGGCACGGGGCGAGTTGCACCTGATCGGTGCCACGACGCTGGACGAATACCGAAAACACATTGAAAAAGACGCCGCCTTGGAACGCCGTTTCCAAACGGTGTTGGTGGATCAGCCCTCAGTGGAGAACACCATTTCCATACTACGCGGCCTCAAGGAACGCTACGAAGTCCACCATGGGGTGCGCATCAAAGACAGTGCACTGGTAGCTGCAGCGAAACTGTCCCATCGTTATATCGCCGATCGGTTTCTTCCAGACAAAGCCATTGACCTAGTCGACGAGGCCGCCGCACGGCTTCGGACTGAGATCGACAGCCTACCGGCTGAGCTGGATGAAGTGTCACGCAAGGTGCTCCAGCTGGAAATTGAGCGCGAGGCATTGAAGAAAGAGAAGGACGCGGCAAGCGCCGCCCGACTCAGCACCCTGGAATCTGAACTCACCGAAAAACAACGTGACCTGCAGGCGCTGAAAACCAGATGGGAATCAGAGAAAACCTCCGTATCACGACTGCGCAAGACCCGCGAGGCGATCGAGGAGATGAAGCAGAAAATCGAGCAAGCCGAGCGAGCCTATGACCTTAACCGTGTAGCCGAACTCCGTTATGGGGAGCTCCCCAAGCTTGAACGGGAATTGGCACTGGAGCAGCAGCACTTGGACAAAAAACAGGATACGGCTCGGTTGCTGAAGGAAGAAGTCGACGAAGATGAGATTGCCGCCGTGGTCAGCCGCTGGACCGGTGTTCCGGTCTCGCGGTTGCTCGAAGGCGAAACCGACAAACTCTTGAAACTTGAGGACCTCCTACACCAACGAGTCGTCGGCCAGGAAGAAGGGGTCCGAGCCGTGGCAGACGCGGTACTTCGCGCACGATCCGGCATCAAAGACCCCAATCGTCCGATCGGTTCATTTCTCTTCCTTGGCCCAACCGGGGTCGGCAAAACCGAACTGGCCCGAGCGCTCGCCGCAATTCTGTTCGATGACGAAGGAAACCTTGTCAGAATCGACATGTCTGAATATATGGAAAAACACACCGTCGCCCGCTTGATTGGCGCACCTCCCGGGTACATCGGCTACGAAGAAGGGGGGCAACTCACCGAAGCCGTTCGACGGCGCCCTTTTTCGGTCATTCTCTTCGACGAGATCGAAAAGGCGCATCACGATGTGTTCAACGTGTTACTGCAGGTACTCGATGATGGACGACTGACCGATTCGCAAGGCCGTACGGTCGATTTCAAAAACACTGTCCTGATCATGACCTCGAATATCGGCAGTCCACACATCCTTGAAGCTCAGCAACGTGGCGCATCCTACGAGCAAGTCAGGACAGTTGTCCTGGGGGAACTGCGGCAACATTTCCGCCCGGAGTTCTTGAACCGAGTCGATGAACTCGTCGTATTCCATCCGCTCGGAACCGAACACTTGATCAAGATTGTGGAAATCCAGCTGGAGCGGCTCCGCAACAGACTCACGGAACGTCGGATCCCGCTGGCTATCACGCCGTCCGCGCTGAAACATTTAGGCGAACGCGGCTACGATCCGGTGTACGGAGCACGACCGTTGAAGCGGCTCATTCAACAGGAGCTGGAAACGCCGATCGCCAGGTTGTTGGTCAAGGGAGAGTTGCGGGATGGAAATACCGCTTCGGTCGATATGAAGAATGGGGCCTTGCTGGTGACCCCAATTGTGGAGGGGGAGGCGACTTCAGTTTCTAGCCAATAGACACCACGCCTCCTTGACTGTCGTGTGTCTGCCCGCTCTTGTGCTGTTTCTCGATCTTCCAGGCCGTCGCCGTGACTTGCAGGAGATGGCCTTTCATCGTATGAAACTCGCCCTGAGCCAATGAGATGCCCTGAGCGTCCTTCACGTCAAGCTGGAGGACGACTTTTCCCGAATCCGCCTCCTTCATCAGAATGCGTTTGTCCGTCTTTGTGACCTCATAAGCGCGCCGCTCGTTAAACATCAGTGTGCTATCCACCATCTTGGCCAACATCCGGCCGTTTAAGTCGAAGAGCGCAAAGTTGACCAGCAACGCGCCAGTCGAGGGATGGCGAGCCACTTGAATTTGTGGTATCCCCTCGACCTCGATCGTCCCGTTAAAATTCTTATAGAGATTCGAACCAATTTCGATGTCCATAATCCTCGATAGAGTTGGGATGATACATCCAGGTTTTAAGTGCTTGCCCCCATGCTCGGAGCCATGTCCCTTTTATCTCTAAGTTCCACATTTTTGCAATCGTCGCTACCAGCAGTGCTGCTGATCCCTCATAGATCCGTTGAACGTCAAATCTGAATACATCATTCGTTGCCTACCCGCTCGTCCTCATGCCAGAGCCCCGTCCCCCGGACAGATGGCTGACCAAACGTCCCAAGGGGATGATTATTCCCATGCAAATAGAGAGCGTTCTACAGATAGCCTAAGGATAGTCTGCTTCAAACAGGGGGAAGTTCCACTATGTGATGAGCAGTCCAACATTCAGAACTACAACGTGAAGGCAAGCCACAAATCATCTGCACTTACGATTTCTTAATTCGATCGAGGATCAGCGCGATACAGCCGCCCAATAACCCTCCGCCCATCACCGTCGTCAGCAGCTCCACCAGCTTCAACTCCCAGACAGACCCTTGGGCCTGCATGACTTCTCTGACGCCTCCTTGCACCATGATGACGGACAACGCCATCGTGGCACCCACGACAAACCACCAGACAAACACTTTTACCGATGCCACGAAAGCCTCACACGTCGGGGTTACGGTCAAACGAACGATACTGAATGGCCTCTGCGATATGCACGGTCTCGATCCTCTCGGAGTCGGCCAGATCTGCGATCGTCCGCGCGACTCGTAGGATACGCCCATGGGCCCGCGCGGAAAGTCGAAGCCTCGCCATCGCCTGCTCAAGCAACTCTTGAGCGGGTTGCTCTAGTCCACAATACCGTTTTACGAGCCGTGGCTTCAACTGCGCATTTGTATAGATCCCCTCCGCTCGATACCGCCGTCGCTGTCGATCGCGCGCCGTCACGACACGCGATCGGATCACCGCCGAGCCTTCCGATGCAGGCAGTTCCGTGCGCAGTTCTCGAACCGGCACCGGTGGAACATCCAGATGGATGTCCAGTCGATCCAACAAGGGCCCGGAGAGTTTCGCACGATATCGGCGGATCTGGATACCGGAACAGATACAAGACCGAGTGCGATCTCCATAGTACCCACAAGGACAGGGATTCATCGCCGCGATCAGCATGAACTGCGCCGGATACTTGAGCGTCCCACTGGCTCTTGTCAGAACGACATACCCATCTTCCAATGGTTGCCGCAACCCTTCGAGCGCACCTCGTTTGAATTCAAGGGATTCGTCCAAAAATAATACCCCGTTATGCGCGAGCGAGACTTCCCCAGGCTTAGGGATGGTCCCTCCTCCGACCAGCCCCGCGTCCGAGATACTGTGATGCGGGGACCGAAACGGCCGAACGGCCAGCAACGGCCGTTCCGGAGTAAGCAATCCCGCCACACTGTGGACTCTGGTCGTTTCAATCGCCTCATCCAATTCCAACAACGGCAGGATGGACGGCAAGCGGCGCGCCAACATGGTTTTTCCTGATCCAGGAGGACCAACCATCAACACATTGTGTCCCCCTGCCGCTGCCACCTCGAGCGCTCGCTTGGCATGGTCCTGCCCACGAACATCGGCATAGTCCTCGTCTTCCATTGTGCTGACCGCCCCCAAGACATCCTGGCGCGACTCGCTTGGAACAAGAGCCTGATTCCCTTTCAGAAACTCCACGGCTTCGGGAAGGGTGTGGACGGGATAGGCACGGACGCCCTTGACCAATGCCGCTTCAGCCCCATTGTCAGCTGGGAGCAACAAATCGTAACCGGTTCGGCAGGTCAGCGCGAAAGACAGAGCTCCCGTAATGGGCTTCACACGGCCGTCCAACGATAATTCACCGACCACAACCGAATGATCCAGCATCGACTGCGGGATCACCTCTTCCGCAACAAGAATGCCGAGTGCAATCGCGAGATCGAGCCCTGACCCTTCTTTTTTGACCCCGGCAGGGGCAAGATTGACGGTGATGCGTTTGGCAGGGAAATGAAATCCGGTATTTTTGAGTGCGGATCGCACACGGTCTCGGCTTTCCTTCACCGTGGCATCCGGCAACCCAACGACAGAAAATTGGGGGAGCCCACCGGAGATATCGACTTCGACATCGACGAGATGGGCGTCAAGACCGACCAGCGCCGCGCTCGTAACCCTGGCAAGCATAACTCCACGCCTTTCCCTATCTGAGCCGCAGCCAAAATGTGTTCATTATAGGAAGTCTCTCTAAGGGTTTCAATAGAACCCCTGCCGATACGCCGCTGCAGACGATGCCCGTCGTTCGATGTTCGTGAAGCCTGAGGCACGTTAATCCAAAACGAGATACGCTTCACGTACGACGATTCACGCGGAGAATGTAGGCTAGCACCGCATCGACCGGCTCTGTATAATTCGCCCATGCGCCGCTGGCCGTCTCAAGAGCAATCGGTTAGGGTGGACAGCCCACCATGCTATGCATACTCCCGTCAGATCCTGGGCTTTAGTTTCGCACTCTGGCTGATCATACTTCCGGCACATCATGGTTCTGTCTTCGCCACTGATGGAACCACCGGCACTCCGCGGCAAAACACCAAGCAGACATCCCCGTATGTTGGATCAGCCATGGCGGTACTGGCCACCCTCCAGCAGGCTGCGGTCCTACCGCCAGAGGGTACACGCGAAGCCGATCGCGTCATCCAGACCGTCATCCAGCTGCAATCCGTCTTTGCTAAGGGAACGGATGCTTCGATTCAGGAATTCGCCCGACGGGCCTTGGCCGACAAACATGGTGAACAAGCCGCAACTGGCCTCCAACAGTTTCGTACAAACGGGTGGACAGCAGACATATTGGAAGCACTCGCGGATGCCGATGTGAAAGCCCAACTCGACGAACGGGAACAATTAACCGCAGGGCTCAGACAGTTCAACCTGTCGCTGGATGATTTTCGGAAATTCATGCAACTCGTGCGCGACGGCCGATCGGCTCTCACGGCACAAGGATTGGTCTTTGACGAGGTCTATACCCATCATCGGAGCACCATGCCGGGCGCGGCACGTTAGCGCCCCGTTTCTAGTTCCATGTTTCTGGTTTCTTGTTATCGCTTCATCAAAGAACGTGAAACCTGAAACTTGAAACACGACACCCTTCTAACCAAGCAACACACACGGACAGCCTATGGATATCGCAACCTCAATAAAGGAGAATCAGATGGCAACGAAAGCGTACATTCTCATCAAGGTCAAAGCCGGAAAAACGAAGGACGTGGTCGGCGCACTGAAGCGCATACCGGGTGTTGAACAGGCTCACTCCTGCTTCGGCCGCCCGGATATTTTTGTCTTTATCAGCGTCCAGGACGAGCGCGCACTCTCCGACGTGGTGATTACGAAAATCCATTCGATCGATGGTATCGAGGAAACGGATACCCACATCGTCGCAGAATCTTAACCCACGTCACGACACGAGTGTATCTCGTGAAGCGTCGTGCGCGAAGTGTGAAGTGTCCGAACTCAGAGGCGAGATACGTTTCACGCTTCACGATCAACGCTGACAAGAGCGCCACCGAGTTGGGCCGACTGGTAACAGGCCTCAGCAATCTCCACGGCTCGACATCCGTCTTCTCCCGTGATAGGCATGGGTGTGCCGTCTTCGACCGCCTGAAGGAACGCTGAGAGGGTATCGAGAACGGTCAGGGATGGAGGGATGTCGATATCGGCTGTCTTTTCACCGGAACTCATTTCAACGCAGATTCGGCGACGCATCCAGTCGGCCTCTACCCGTCCCTGTGAACCAACCCAGAGGGCTCGTCCCGCACGCGCATCCACAACTCGGGTGATTTCTATGCGACAGATCGTTCCCCCGGTGGTGGTAAGATGAATTGAAGCCATTCGTTCCGGCGCAATCGGCGGGATGTGATCCATCGTGCAGCGCACGGCTTGGACCTCTTCACCAGTCAGGAACCGAACCAGATCAAGCATGTGCACACCGATCTCCAGCAAAGCCCCTCGCTTCCCATAGCCCGCAACATGGTCTGGAGCCGTCTTCCGGATCTCGATCTGAAAGACTGCGTCGAGCTCCAGGGAACGCCCCAGAGAGGATTGGAAGCACTTCATGTGCTGGATCGTCTTGTCGAAGCGAAGGGTCTGGGCGGTCATCAACGGAATACCGGCATCGTAAGCCAGCGTCACCATTGTCCGGGCATCAGTGGCTGTTGTCGCCAGCGGCTTCTCGACCAACAGCGGTTTGCGGGCCTGCACCGCGAGTCGGCAGATCTCCAGTGAGTAAAGAGGGGGAGTCACAACCACAATCGCGTCGACCGACGGATCAGCGATGAGCGCCTGGGCCTCACCGTACACCGTGACTGACTCGGCACCAGGGAGCTGAAACCCCTGTTCCGGATGTCGTCGGCACACGGCCTGGAGAGAAGCCAGCGGGAGGTCATGAACAAGATGTTGGGCATACCGAGCTCCGTGCCGGCCGACCCCGATCAATCCCACTCCAATGCGGTCTCTGTTCATGATACGTCGCACCATGGTTACTGTAGAGCCACGTCATCAGGCAGTCAATTGACATTCCCGCAACCGGCTTCATATAGTAACGTCATGTCCGGCACAACCGCGCTCCGGTAGCAGAACCTCAACCATGCCTACAGCACCAGTCACTCCCTTTTCACTCGAACAGATCGGAACAGGAACGGCCCGGTTCCCCAGTGGCGTGCCGATCCCCACTCATAGCGACCAGATGGTGGACCCTTATTTCAAGAGCAGAATGCCGAAGGAGCACCAAGTCGATTGCCTGCTCTTTTGGCCGCAACAAGCAGGAACGTATCCGGGGCTTGTCCTCTTACATGATTGGTGGGGACTGACCGGCCAGATGAAGGACCTGGGAGCTCGCCTGGCCTGTGAAGGCTACATGGTGATTATCCCGAATCTCTACGGTCGATTGGGCGGCATGGTGACCGCCAACGATGAGGTGGCGGCCGCACTGCTGGAACGGCAGAACGACGACCAGGTCATCACAGACATCAATTCCTGTTGTGAATACCTCAATACCCGCACAACGGCCAAGAAGAACATTCATGGGGTCGTCGGATACGGAATGGGCGGGACCTATGCGTTGCGGTTCGCCTGCCACCGGAAACGCTTGCGCGCCGCCGTCTCATATTATGGCAAGATGGTGACGCCAAACGAGATGATGAAAAATCTCTTTTCCCCGGTTCTCTATCATCAGGCGGGAAAAGACACCTGGGCCACACAGGACGAGATCGAACAACTACGGAGCGCCTCTGCAGCGTATGCCAAGCGGATTGACATCCAGTGCTACCCCAACGCCTCACAGGCATTCTGCAACGAGATGAAACCAAGTGCCTACGACGCCGACAGTGCATCCCTCGCCTGGGAACGTACGGCAAGCTTTCTGAAGTCCTGTTTCCAAGGAACATGAGTCAGTGCCGCTCTCTCTTTGACGATTCTCCACACACACTCATCGATATGGCAAACGAGCTGAATCCGCGTCAATATGATCGCGAACACCGCCGAAACAAGACCGACGTCCTCCTCATCCTGTTGGGTCTGCTCCTTCTCCCTTCGGTAACCATGGCAGGGGAACAAGCACCTCCGCAGTTGTTGGCCGACGCGGTCATGCAGCAAGCCGACCAGCTCACGCTCCTCGAATCAGACGAGGGCGCATTGCGGTTATTTACGACATCGGTCGGACCTGCCCTTGGGCTGAAAGATGCGGCCGGAGCCTTGGGGGCCAGACTCCCCGGCAAAATGGTCAAGGAACTCGATGTGCCAGAATTGTCCCAGTCTGTCGCTGAACTGATGAAAGCCCTGGGGACCTGGCAGATGGCCAACGCCCTTCGTCAGGAGACAGGACCGTCTACTTCCATCCTTTCACTTTCTGCAACACGACAAGACTGGTTGCGGGCCGGAAACCAGACGACATCACTCTCCGACCTGCTCCGGCTGACCAAGGAAGCGCGAGACGCTCAGACGGCCCAGGGAACAACGCAACCACCACACGTCGGCTTGCGCTTGGCGGCGGAACGGACGGCATTTGAGGCGAGTCACCTGGCCATCACAGCCTGGTGGAAGATCCATGGCTGGAAGGATCGGATTAGACAAACCAAAGGCCACTCACGCCTCTGCGGAACCTGGCAGTGGATCATTCATAATCACCAAATCCATGGAGAGCAGAAATCCACCATCATCTTCTCCCCACCGGGACGCGCTTCAGCCAATGCAGCTACGCCGGCCGAAAGCATCATTCTCGGCGATACCATTTACTTGCGCTGGGAACAGAACGGGCACATTCAAGAAGACAGTCTGCTGTTTATCAAAGACGATCAGAAGATCGAAGGGTCTTTTGTGGACAATACCGGCGGATGGGGTCCCATCAGCGGGAAACGTCTCGCTCCCTGTAAACCGTAGCCTGCACGACCCCGGGCTGGTTGTGGCGCAACCACGTGGATCACACTCTCGTGAAACGTCGCACGTGAGGGGTATCTCGTCCCGGACTAAGGCGCTTCACGCTTCACGAACGACGAGCAACGAATATTGTCGCCGTAGTGTATCGGCAATTACCTGATTGCAGGAGACGCATTCATGAATCCTGCGGGTTAGGAGGTCACATGCCAGGCTCGCCATCCCAGGATGCCCCATCCGATGATAAAGAGGACGCCTCCAATCGGCGTCACGGCTCCCAACCATCGAACCCCTAAGAGCGAAACCCCATACAAACTGCCGGAAAACAGCAGGGTCCCGCCCAAGAACAACCACCCAGCTTTGGCCGCTCCGGCATCGCGCCAGAGCTGTACGGCGAGTCCGCTCAAGACCATGCCGAATGCATGATACATCTGATAGCGGGTTGCTTTCTCATAGACGTCCAGCAGATGCTGATCCAATATATCTTTTAAGGTATGCGCCCCAAAGGCGCCGGCTGCGACGCCCAGTCCTGCACTAAGAGCACCGATTGCCACCAACCGGCGAGCTGCGACATCGACATCCATCGTAGATTACTCCTCAGATATATGCCCATGACTCTCATGCGCGATCATACGCGATCCCAGGAGAATACGCCATCGACGTAAAACCGAGACGCCGTGTTTTCATCTGATAGAATTAGGCTATGCAGCGCCGATGGATCACCGGATGGCTTCTGTGGCTCAGCATGGGCCTCTCGACTGCAACCTTGGCCGAAGCAGCCGACTCACAACAGGTTGAGCAACGAAAAGGTCTCACCGTCGACGATCTCACACGAGGACTACGGAGCGCCGCACAGAACATCGAAAAAGAGATCCCCAAAATCGGACCGGCAATTGGCAAGACGATTAAATCCGTTACAGGAAGTAATTCAGAAAAGGCCAAACCTCAAGATCCACCATCCGGTAAAAGGTAGGCTTCCTCTCATTCTTAAGCCGTACGCCCCTCAAATCAGCCTTTGATTCTTGCTGCTGACTCCTGTATGGTTACTACCTAGTTTTTGAACTCACTGCGAAAGAGTGCTCATCATGTGGGACAAAAAAAGAGAAGGCGATTCCGACAACGGACATTTCACCGTGCTGGGAAAGGACGTCACGTTCAAGGGCATCGTCCACTTTCACAGTACGGTTCAGCTCGACAGCTCGATCGAGGGTGAAATCCATGCAAAAGGGATGTTGGTGATCGGTGAGAATGCCACGATCCGAGGGACCATTGTCGCCGAAACCATCGTGACCAGAGGAAAGATCCATGGCAACGTGACCGCGACCAGCAAAATCCAACTGCTCAAGCCAGCCGTTGTCCTTGGTGACATTTCTGCGCCGTCGTTCTCAATGGAAGAGGGTGCCTTTTTTAAAGGATCGATCGACATGGGCTCTCACCCGGTAGCAGATGAGCTCCAACAGACGCCTCTGGTCCTGACCGAACCGCCTCAAAGGCTGACTCTCTCCCGCCCGGTATTGATCGAGAGCGAGCGAGAGAGCTGACACCTGTTGCCGTGAGGATCGCAGAACCAACTGCGAGTTCCTCCATGATCGCACCAACAGGTCCCGCCTGGTAAGCTCCTTCCCACCACTGCCTCCTTGTTGTACCGCCTATCTCGTTCTGTTGATGTCAGTTGCAGCCCTGTGCTGTGCAAGCGGACGGCTGATGTCCTGTTCCCTTTGCTCTCCTCCTTCCGCATCGCATCTCATTTCTGTAAAATAACAACCCTCGTCGTTGTCCGACCCGGAGATGGCCCAATGGCTCGAACTGCATCGTTCCGTTCATTGGTTCGCTTGATGACCGCCGCATTCCTGGCTGAACGCCGGCAGTGCTCTGCTCGTGATGCGCTTGGAGCGATCCAAGAATTGAGGTCACGAAGCACATCACAGTCGATCTCGCGTCGCCAGTTTCTACTCGGAGCCGGAGCAACGGGCGCCACACTAGCTATGGCAACGATGACGGGACTTCCTCCACGTGCGACGGCCGCCAAGCCATCCCCGTCCTCACTCTCCGTGGGAATCGTCGGCGCGGGACTCGCCGGATTGGCTTGCGCCGATATGCTCAAGAACCGTGGTATTCGAGCCACCGTCTACGAAGCGGCAAATCGCGCAGGTGGCCGCTGCTGGTCATTGCACGGTTACTTTCCGGGCCAAGTGGCCGAACGCGGCGGCGAGCTCATCGACAATCTCCATAAGACGATGCTGGGCTACGCTAAACGATTTCGTCTGGACCTCGAAGACGTGAACAAAGGATTTGGAGAGGTCTTTTACTACTACAATGGAGAGCGGTACTCAGAAGCGGCGGTTGTGGCGGAATTTCGAGATTTCATCTCAGTGATGCGGATCGACTTGAACCGGCTGTCACAAGAAGTCACGGCGACCTCCCATACCCCGGAGGATGTGATCTTCGACCACAGAAGTCTGCTGGCGTATCTGGAAGGATACAACGGGGTAGGCGTCCCGGCCGGACGAGTCGCTAAGGCCGCCATCATCGCCGCCTATGAGGCAGAATATGGATTAGGGGCTGCGGAACAGAGCTGTCTGAATTTCCTCTTATTTATTCATGCTGATCGCCGTTCCAAATTCACCCCCTTCGGCGTCTTCAGCGACGAACGGTACCATCTTGTAGACGGCAACGAGCGCATTATTGACGGGCTGGCCGGTGATCTTTCCGGACAAATTACGTATAACCGGAGACTCACGGCGGTCGGCAAATTAAGCGATGGGCGAATCGAACTGGCATTCCAGCAGGCTCCCGTTGTCAGGCATGACGCCGTGGTACTGGCCGTCCCCTTCACAACCCTCCGTGAGGTTGAGCTTCATCCCAATCTTGCAATCCCCGCCGATCAACTAAAGGCGGTTCGCGAACTCGGATACGGCACCAACGCCAAGATGATGATCGGTTTTTTAAGCCGACCCTGGCGGATATTAGGAGGAAACGGAACCACCTATGCCTATGCAAATCACTCAGCCGAGTACTCACACATCCAAACAACATGGGAAACCAACCCAACCTTGGGATCAGACAACCGCGGAATTCTCACCGATTATTCAAGCGGACCCCGCGGGGCCGGACTGGACCCCGGTGCAGTCCAAACAGAAGTCGCGCAGTTCTTACAGGATTTGAATCGAATCTACCCCGGGACACTTGGAGCTGCGTCCAAGGATAGAGAGGGACAGTACCGCGCGCATCTCGAACATTGGCCGTCGAACCCTCTGATGAAAGGCAGCTATACCTGTTACCGTCCGGGCCAATTCACAACGATGGCAGGTTTGGAAGGCCTTCCAGTCGGCAATCTCTTGTTTGCCGGAGAACACACCAACTCGTTCTATGAATGGCAGGGCTTCATGGAAGGCGCCGCACTCTCAGGCATTGCGGCAGCACAATCCATTCTGGCCAGGGCCAACACTCGTTGACGTAGATTCGTTCTCCCATGCCTTCAGCCAATCCTCCAACACGGACGCATCGAGCTTCGAACGCAATATTTCGCATCCTGCCGCTCGGCGACGCAGCTCTCACCATTGAGTTCGGAAACAAGATTAACTCGGAAATCAACTCCCGAGTCGTGGCATTCGCAACAACGGTCTTCGACCAACATTGGCAAGGTATCCACGACATCGTCCCCACCTATCGATCGGTCACCGTTCACTTTGATCCGCTCCAATGGGACTCAGCCACGTTGGCCAAGAGACTCAAG
>NZ_JBLFBO010000045.1:0-20405 GCF_047338595.1 Nitrospira sp. BLG_1 | reverse complement strand
ACGTGATCTGGAACAACGCGCCGAAGAGCATCCTGGATCCGTTCCCGGCCCAGGTACAGGGCGCCAAGAGCGTGTACTAAGCAGCAATGGTTTAGTAGTTCACTTGTATCATTGGTCGATATCAGAAGCTGGTCCGGGCAGTTTCGATACTCACGAGTGTCCGGGCCATTTCTGGTCGGCTAGAATGACGGAGGATGTCAGTTATGTTTAGAACCGATGAAATTATCAAGGCCTCGAAATTGCCGCCGGAAGGTGTGGCAATGTCCCGGCACATTGATCACATCTATTTTATCCCGATTTTGTTCATCACCATCGTCGGGACCTTTCACATGCACACCGCATTGCTGTGTGGAGACTGGGACTTCTGGCTAGACTGGAAGGATCGGCAATGGTGGCCCATCGTCACTCCGATTACGACCATTACCTTTTGTGCCGCACTTCAGTATTACAATTGGGTGAACTATCGTCAGCCATTCGGCGCGACGATCACCATTCTGGCTCTCGGTTTCGGAAAGTGGATTGCCGTCTATACCTCTTGGTGGTGGTGGTCCAATTATCCGCCGAACTTCGTCATGCCTGCGACACTGCTTCCTAGCGCACTGGTCCTGGACATCACGCTCTTGCTGACCAGGAACTGGACGTTGACGGCTGTGATCGGAGCCTGGATGTACGCCATTTTATTTTACCCGAGCAACTGGCCAATCTTTGGTTATAGCCACACCCCGATTGTGGTGGACGGCTCGCTGCTCTCATGGGCAGACTACATGGGCTTCATGTATGTCCGTACCGGGACGCCTGAGTACATCCGAATGATCGAGGTCGGTTCGCTGCGCACCTTCGGTGGTCACAGCACCATGATCTCGGCCTTCTTCTCTGCGTTTGCATCGTCACTCGTGTACGTTCTGTGGTGGCAGTTTGGGAAGTTCTTCTGCACTTCGTACTTCTACTTCACGGATGACAGGCAGAGAACAGTGAAGGTTTACGACGTATTCGCCTACGCCACGTTAGCACATGGCGATAAGGCAAAAATCGGGGGGAAAGCATGAACGCCAAACAAGCCTTTAAACGCTGGGTTTTGGGCTTCTGCGGAGTTGCAACACTGGCGTTCACGCCTGTGGTTGATGTGACTCCCGCATTTGCTCATGGAGAGCGCTCGCAGGAACCATTCCTGCGGATGCGCACTGTGAACTGGTATGATACGGAATGGGTCGGTAAGTCGACCAAGGTCAATGACGTAACAGAGTTGCGTGGCAGATTCCATCTGTCGGAAGACTGGCCTCGCGCCGTCGTGAAGCCGCATCGTACGTTCTTGAACGTAGGGTCTCCGAGCTCGGTGTTTGTTCGTCTGAGCTCGAAGATGAACGGCGTTCCGATGTTCAACTCGGGCCCGCTCGATATCGGCGGCGACTATGAATACGTCGTCAAGCTTAAGGCGAGACTCCCGGGCCACCACCACATTCACCCCATGCTTGCGATCAAGGAGGCCGGTCCGGTCGCTGGTCCAGGTGGATGGATGGATATCACGGGTCGTTACGAAGACTTTACGAACCCAATTAAGACCCTCACTGGTGAGACGTTTGATTCAGAGACCATGGGTGGCATGACCGGAATCATGTGGCACCTTTTCTGGGTGGTCGTCGCATGTTTCTGGGTAGGTTGGTTCATGATTCGTCCGATGTACTTGGTTCGTGCCCGCGTCCTTGCGGCTTACGGAGACGAGATTCTGTTGGACCCGATCGACCGTAAGGTCGGTGCAGCAATGCTCGTGTTCGTGTTGGTCGTTGTGGTTGTTGGGTACTTGGCAGCCGAGTCCAAACATCCGATCAGTGTTCCTCTGCAGGCCGGTGAAACCAAGGTGAAGCCGTTGCCTGTGAAGCCGAACCCGTTGGCCATTGAAGTCACTCATGCCGAATACGATGTTCCTGGTCGTGCATTGCGCATGAATCTTCATGTGACCAACAACGGCACTCAGCCGATCAGCATCGGAGAATTCACCACGGCCGGTATTCGGTTCACCAACAAGGTTGGTGCGGCTAAGGTGGATCCGAACTATCCACCGGAGCTGGTGGCCAGTGCTGGACTGACCATGGACAAAGAAGGCGCTATTATGCCAGGTCAGACGGTAGATATTAAGATCGAGTCGAAAGACGTTCTCTGGGAAGTGCAGCGGTTAGTGGACATTCTCCACGATCCGGATCAGCGCTTCGCAGGGTTGTTTATGTCTTACACCGAAGGCGGTGAAAGGCTCATCAATCCGGTCTGGGCTCCAGTTCTTCCAGTCTTCACGAGATTGGGAGCCTAACGAGCTGACAACTGGATAAGTCGAATATCGGCCCGTCGCATCGTAAGGTGTGACGGGCCGATGTTTTTTCGGCATTGTGTTTCTTGTTCCTCACTCAGTATTTAGCTGATACCACCATTAATTGTTGCTGCCAGGCAGCTTGACTGTAGCTGGTTTGTATCCATTCTCAAGACTGAACTTCAGTGTTCAGTGAAAAAATCAGGTCAGTGGTAGGCAGGAATGCAGACCCTGTATTAAGGCGATGGTGTGAGGCTTAAGACGTTCAGTATGGGAGGAGAAGCGTCTGCTACTCGCGTGAGCGATGCCTCCTGGTCCTTCATAGATATGAAGGACCAGGAGGCGGGGATCAAATCAATGGACAGCAGGCACTATCATGATGGGAATGAGAGGGTGAAGCGGACGACTCGGGCATCGTCATTGTTCGTGGGGTTGCTGTCTGTGGCATTAACCCCTTCCCAGCCGACTGCAACTGCATTTATTAGATCTGGGGACAAAGCGAGTCCGAAGAGGGCATCATTCGAACCGCCAAAATCAATGAGCGCTAGACCGTTGCCATTGAGTTTTGTCTCCCGCTGGCCGCTAGGTGTGAGCAAGACCACCACCCCGTCTTGAGTGGTGGCAGTTTGCTTTCCTTGTCCCACAATTAATACGCGCTGGTCCGGCAAAACTCTCACGGTTCGGCTTCGGTCGTCTTGGCCGGCAACATCGATTGTGGTTAGACCTCCGTCCCCGTACGATTTATCCCATGTGCCGTCAGACAAAAATCTTGCGCTGATGATATCGACCGTTCCTCCTGACGTATCTCGTCCATAGCCGGCGATTACCAAGTTTGTCCCCTGTAAGGCCACATCGTAGGCTTCTGCAACAAATGGGAGCAGGGCAACATTCACCACTCCATCTCGACCGAAGCCGGTGTCGAATTGGCCGTCGGAAAGTAGCCGGAAGAGGACTGTGGTTACCACACCGGCGTCAGAGGTATGACCACTGACCACGATTTTCCCATCAGGCTGCACGAGTGCGGTGCGGGGGTTATCGTTTCCCTTACCGATATCTAGAGTGACAAGTCCGTTCGTGCCGAATGTGTTGTCCCTCGTGCCGTTCGCAGTCAATTTCATGACGGCGTAATCGGAGTCGGACCGGTCTGCTCCGTCAGCTACTTTTCCTCCGATGAGCAAAAGCTCGTCTCCCGGCAATAATGTTAGTCCCCAGGCGGTATCCCCTCGAAAAGCCGTACCGGTGACCTTTCCTATACTCAGGTCGAGGCGGGTGATCCCCTTGTTGCCGAATGTCTGATCCAATTGCCCCGTAGCTTCAAGGCGAACCACGGCGATGTCCGTATCTCGCGCCCCGTCCCCGGTGGCTGCTGTGTCATGCTCGATCGGACCGGCAATCACGATTTTTCCATCAGACTGGACGATAATGGACCGCGCTAGCTCGGCTGTTTTACCAGTACCGACGGCCACATTAACGGTCGCAATACCGTTTGATCCGAAGGAGGTATCCAGGCCGCCGGTCACACCAAAGCGTGCAACAGCCATCTGACTATCATCGGCGATCGTGGTAAAGCCTGCTGCGTAATACTGATTCCCTGTCGTCCCGGTGACTGCGAGGAAGCGGTCCGTTTCCGTCGCTGAGAGTGGCACAGACAGGATGTCGCTATTCAGAGTGGCAGGCACAGATGTGTTGGAGGTTGGAGATACTTCGTCGCCGCTGCATCCCGTGAAGGAAAAAGAAAAGCTGACTAACAGTAGTCCAAGAATGGAGCGGAGATAACGATACAAGCATGGTTGTTCAGGTTTTGATTTCATGACGTTCCTCTTCTAATGAATAACTGTTCTGATGAACCCATGACGGTAAAAATAAAAAGCGGGTTCAATTCTTGCGTTGTTCGACTGTGTCGGAGAGCTTGTCGATCTAGTTGTCAGTCTGTCATGGCTGCACGCTCCTTTCTTGAGTGATCCGTGTGTCGCAATTGCGGGGCCCTTGGCATACACATCGGTGGACACATGCTCAACAAAAGACAGAGCCCATGGCTGGTGGACAACCATGGGCTCTGGACGCTCAGTCCTTTGGCCGCGTCTGTGTCGATTAGGCACTGGATTGATTATCTGTATTTCACTATTTCCTCCTTCTTGCGCTAAATTTCTACAGCGAGCGTCCGCCAGTACGGAATCAGAAGGAGGAGAGACGCCAATTCCGAACCCTCCATCTGTTTGACGCGGACAGAACCAATCATGAGCCGAGGAACTGCCTCAACCAGGCTTTCAGTCGTCGTGTCTGCATCGACTGCGCGAGACCTCGTGTCTGTCCCCGTCGGCGCTTGGCGCATCGACACTTGATGCACCAAAGCTGAGGGTTTCGATGGGCGAGCGGCTTGTGACAGTGCAAGCAGATCAAGAGCGTTGCTTGTCGCGGGGGAAAAGGTGTCATCAATTCACCTGTCTCCATGGCGGAAATTCGTACAAGAGTGAGTTCCTGTGTCTATTGATAATCCTCATTCAGGGCCTTCAGGAAGGCAGCCAGCGGAGCGATATCGTGCTCTCGCAACGCAATCCCTCGAAGTTGTGCGGCCCCATTGCGGAGCGTTCCTTTACGTGTGAGGTCTGACATCTCGCGATAAAATTCCAGAATCTCATCGAGCGTATCGAATTGTCCGTTATGCATAAACGGAGCTGAGTGGCCCAGGTCGCGAAGACCGGGAGTCTTAAATCGAGCGAGTGCTCGATCTAAAAGCTCGCGTTGAGAAGTTGAACAGGGTTGCTCTTCGTCGCAGAGAATGGTTCGGATCTTGGACTGAGGCGTTGGCATGTCAGGATTGGCGAAGACATTCCACAAACCCAGGTCAGTCAAGGTTGTTCCGGATGAGGGAACGGCTCGGAATCGTTCGCTGGCTGTCGGATGTTGTTCGGTTGCCGGTAAATCGTCGGCCGTTCGTGAGTCAAGGCTGGGAATGGCCAAGTTCATGAAGGCGCCGCTCCCATGGCCGGAAATCGCATCATATTCCTTCTGAGTCGTTCCCGTATTGTGAGCTTTGAAATCGGTGAAGTTCGGCGCGGCATGGCAGGCAATGCAGTTGCCGATTGTTCCGGTCGCCAATTCAGTCGGCGAAGCAGGTAGCGCTGCCGGTTCGGTCAGGAACATTTTTAACCCGGCCAATTCTTGTCTCCCAAACGAGAACGGCTGCGTATGAAATTGGAACTGTCCGTCCGTTCGATTGGGGTTTGAGGTGACAAATTGAAGAGTCCCTGCCGATTCACGGGCTTTGACCAGTTCCAGCAGGCGCCTGCTATAGCCGAGTGGAGATTCGTTGGAATCCGGCGCTTGAGGGAATCCGTTGACCTCCAGAAACACATCAAATGGGGAGCGGATCGGCACACCACCATCTTCGGTCTGTGAAAAGAGCAGGCCGTTGACATAGGCGGCAACGACCTTCACGACCGCATCGAACACTTGCTGGTCCGAGGCCGAATCAACTGCCACCCGAAACTTTGCCGTGAGCCTGAACTCTTCAGGTATGGAGGCATCGGTTCCTCCGAAGAGCACTTGAAAGGGCGTTCCATCGAATTCCTTGGCTAGATCTCCCGTGCCGTCATCGGACCGGACCACGCGGGCGATGTGTGCGATGGCCTGTGCACGTTCGCCTGGTAGCCATCCGAAGTTTCTACCGGTGAACGTGGCGGCCACCAGCTCTTCCATTGAGTTGAACTCGGCGTCAAAGTGGAACAGGACGCCGTCTGGTCGGTCGAGCGCAGAGTTGACGAGCGGCGGGGAATTGCGGACGGCAACAGTTTTGCCGTCCGCTCGGGCCGGGAGGGGGCTGCGTCGAGCAAAATCAGCATAGGTACGCATGCCGCCTCCCGGCGCATCCAGCACATCGTCGACCAAGTGACAAGCCCGGCAATTCATGGAGAGACCTTTGAACGGCCCTGGGCCGATCGGTGAACCAAGCGTTTCAACCATATCGAGGGCGCGGTCACCACTATTCGGATCATTGATATCACCGCCGTGGTCCAATGACGCTTTAAACGCTTGCGCGAATCGAGTTTCGAGAAACAGGCGTTCACCGACGGATTCCTCTGCCCCCGCTGTTCCTGTGGGGGGAGGTGTCGGTGCTGGTTCATTGCTACTTGAGCAGGAGACAATTCCAATAGAGCACATAATTGTGAGGAGGAGCGCTATTCCGGTCTGTGGCTGACGTGAGGTTCGAGCATGCTTCATGGCGCGTTTCCTTTGTATGATCAACACCCTTTCAACTGTGCCAAGCTGACTCGCTTGAGCCATCTCATATTCATCGTATTTCCCTATATGGGCGGCAAGGGTCCTCGGGAGGCGAGGACCCTTGCCTGGTCAAGTGGGAGGGGTGGGGCCTCCCACTTTGAAGCCGGCGTCGGTGCTACGCCGGCGGGGTTACTCGTGGTGTTGTTCTCTTAGAGGCGCGCGTTGCATTTCAGAACAGCACTCGACCAACGTCTTGACGACAAGCGGATCAAACTGAGTGCCTGCGGATATCTGTAGGATGCGGAGCGCGACGCGATCACGTCCGAATCGATCATGAGTGTGTGGGACGTGAATCGCTGAAAAAGCATCGGCGACGGCTAGAATTCTTGCTCCTAAAGGGATGAATTCTCCTCTAAGCCCGTAGGGGTAACCTGATCCATCCCATCGTTCATGGTGATGCGCGATCATGACGGTCACTTCACGGAGGAACGGAAAGGGCTCAAGGAAAATTGATCCAAGGCGAGGATGATTCTGAATGGTGGTGTAGGACTCTGTGTCCGGCGGTTCTTGCCCTGTTTGCAGATGAGGAGGGAGCATCAGGAGGCCGATATCGTGAAGTAGGGCGGCTAGCTCGAGCAGGTGCAGTTGCTCGTCATGCAGCCCCATTGCCTGTCCAATACGAACGGCGCTGACCGCAGTGGCTTCGCCATGGCCTGCTTGCCAGGGTAGAAGCCGATCCAACTCTCTTGTCACTTGCCGGACCAAAATGCTTTCCAGATCGCGTTGTGACGCAGGAGAAAGGGCGAGGCGGTCGATTTTCTTGAGCATGCCTTGAATCGCCAAGACGGCCGGCTGGACCTGATCGAGACGGTGGACCTGCATGGCGCTACCTCCTTGAAAAACAAAGAGCCCGAAACCACTCGCGTGATTTCGGGCTCTGGGTGAACAACCGCTGGCCGCTCAGAAAGAACTCTGGTGGCACTTATCTACGACTCTTGTGGTCGTTTCCCTCCCATGAGCGGCTGTCCGAGCACCCACATTTCATATAGAGGAACGACCATCATGACCAGAAAGCTGAGGGTCATCAGCATGTCGCCCGTGAGCATGGATAGGACGAAAATGGGAGAAACATAGCTGATGAGCCAGGGCGACAGCAGATCGAGCATGACTCCGCCAAAACCGGCCCAGGTGACGATGGCCTTAAGGGTATGGCTGGTATTGGTCAGATACATCACATGGATCAAAATCATGAACACGACCGGCATGGTGAAAAGATGAAAATGGGTGATTTCAGCCAGCTCCCGAAACGACATCGGCTCGCCGAATGTTGCATCGGATCCTCGATAGTGTTCGGCAATGCCTTGTGGGGATAATCCAGTCATGCTATGCGCCCAAAAAAAGGAGAAGCAGAACCCGACGAACATCAGTAACAAGAACAATGTGTACAGCAAGCGAATATGGCGATCTGAGTCACGTAGCCTGAATTTCTGGTTAAAGTTTCGCATGTTCGGGACGCTGGGTCCGCTGTGACTAATTGCCGAATATCGACGGGAGGAATCCCTTATCCTTTTGGGAAGCTACTGTATCACTGCCGATTCCCGCCGGCTTCAGATAAAATTCGTCGACCAATACCAGCACCCGTTTAATTCCGGCGCTCATGGAACGGACAGACATCGTGGCACCCGAGATGTTGATGATGTCCTTATTGATCCGGACTGGGTCGAGGACTGACTTGCCTTCATATTGTGCGTTAAACCGCTTCTGCCGAACTTCACTGCCGCGCGCCTCACGAAACACAAGCAGTTCGACATCGGAGACCAAGCCTTTCTTATCCACGCCGACCATGTAGGTCATCGCTTTGTGTTTGCCGATCGTATTCTGGACGAGTGCATAGCCGTCGATCTGTGATCCGGTCTCTCCGATATATACCTCAAAGGATTCTTCAGGAAATTTCCAGCCGATACGCTCCTCAATCTGAGTTTTTTTCTCGGGGGTTAGCTTGATGAGCTCTTTCCGGACACGTTCGGATTTTGGGAACATGATCTTGAGGCCATCGTCTTCCTTGAGATAAACCTCGGCCATACTCATCTCTTGATCGGTGAGGAAGCGCTTGAGATCGTTATCCCAAATGCGATCAGCACCGAACGACAGAGCAGGCACCAGGGACAGGACAATGGAGGTGCAAATGAGCCGTATGGTCATGGGTGGACCCTGCACCCTTTCTCTTTGATTTGGGTATTAAGTTTGTCCGTGATCTCTTCCATGACTTCTTCTGATGGCTCAACCGGCCACCATTTTGTGGATTGTTGTGTCACGCCACCTCTGGCGTGCCAGCGCTGTCGTGTCTCGAGGACATTGACCGAAGACAGGTTGTTGTCGTTCTTCACGGTGATCGTCAACCTGGCTCGCTCACGGTTCCCAAATCCTTCGCGGCCAAAGAGGCCATAGGGACGTCTTTTGCCTTCCATTTCAATCCATGCTGTTTCAATCGTGCCGTTACTCTTGTTTTCCGAGGTGATGGAGTAGTCTTTTATTGTTTCTACCGTTGCATCCCACACCGTGTCATATGAGCAGGAAAAGGTATGATCCCGACTGCCACTCAATGAGGCACAGGCTGTCACTGTTAGTAGGGGAAGAAGAAAAAGCGCGCGCATGAGTCAATTCCTATCATGTTTATGCTGAGGGAGACCGGCGTATGGCCGGTCTCCCTGTACTGCTAAAAATACGATGCAACTGAAACGACGAACGCACTGTCATGAATGCGCTGGTCGTTGTTTGGATTGAGCGATTTCGGCATATACTGATAACTCATTTTGATGACCGCATCCTCGACGGGGCGATAGTTTAAGCCGAATGAGATTTGTTCAAGTTCACCCCCATTCTCTCCCTTATTCCCCAAGTTCAAATTGACTCGGTCATACCGAATGACCGCCGTGAAGGTTGAGCCTTCACCGAATCGTTTTGGAGAGAGCTTGGTTAGGAAAGACGGCATGAAGTGATAATTGCCTTGGATGTAAAAACCCTGCATTCTTTCAGGCGGCAAGCCAAGAGGATTAAGCGTACCGACACCGGTCAGTAAGGATCCCGGTGTGAGTTGTGAGCCTCCAGCGCCGAGGGTGTTGCCGGGAATCGCGCGAGCGTTGTTTCGTGCATGCGCCCAGGCGGCTTCCCCGATGAGTTCGAACGGTCCCTTTTGGAGAGTCCAGTCAACGGCGAAGATACTGAGTGGGTTATAACTGGAAGGTGACTGATTTCCAAAATATCCGGATCCGGCCACTTCTATACCCAGCATCGGGCTGAACGCCACACGTCCCGAGACGGCTTTGCCGTTATTAATGTCAAGGCCGTCGTCGGAGAGGCATTTCCGCTGACGAGAATTCTTGGTGCCGTCGGTCTCTGTAACACGAGGTGCACCGGTGTCACGATAGCCACAGGGGCCTGTTGTGACATAGACCTCGTAGTCCAGTTTCCCAGTCCGGCCTGGGTAGAATGTTCCGTACAAGCCGGCTCCTGTTTCCGCCATGGTTGATGGGATAATCAACCGGCTGACAATGGGGCGATCCGTCAAGTCGTTCAACGGAGAGTCGTGCAAGAGGTTAAACTTGCCTAGAGGGATGAGGACGATACCACCTCTCAGGTTGACTTTTTCATCAATCAGGTAGTCGATATGAGCAAACTCCAGGCTGATTTCGTTGTCGCTGATGGCTCTGATCCCATGTTCGATTTCAAGCTCCGACGCGAACTTCACATGTTCGGTGATGTCCGCATAGATGAATGGGACAAATCGTTGCTGGTCGAATCCATTTGTTGTCCCAGGACTCAGATCGCCGTAGCCAGTCTCAAGAACTGGCTTACGGTGTGTGCGATATTGAAGATCGAAATATCCGCCAACAATCGCTTTTGGGAATGAAACGAATGGTTTTGCATACACGAGCCGTCCCGATCCGCTTGTTCCGAACGACAGGGGTTGTTGCTGGTCAGCGCGCCGCTCCTTACCGACATCCGAGAGGGTCCCAATACCAGGCTCGGCAGACGGTGTAGCTGTCCCTTCCCTGCGTTCCATGGTGCCTTCCCGTCGCTCATGCTCCTGCAGGCGCTTTTCTACTGCTTCATCGACCAATTTCTTAATTTCCTCCGGGGTCAAGTTTTCTGCAAACACCGGCATCACCGGTAAGCTAGCAATGACAAGAGCCCCGAGGATTGACCGTATCTTCATCGGTATCCTCCCTATAGAACGGAATGTTATGGCCTGACTCGGGACTCGATGGTCTCTGGTCGTTTTGTCACATGGGAACTATAGAACTAGTAAGGGGACCTCCTTTTTAATTAAAATAATCCTAAGTCTGAACAGTTCCCCAGCCTTCGATCGAAGAAAAGGGGATCACCACAATACGCTTGCATCGCTTGCACTTCAGTTCCAAGCCTTGCCCGCACACCTTGGCAATCAACTGTCCGCATGCACAGCGTGTTTCGAGGGTCGAGCAAGGTTCCAGAGAAGAAGTTTTTGCAACTGCCATAGCGCCTATCTCTTCTGATGAAATTGAGAACGATTATTAATATCCTGATCAGCCTTTTGCTGTCAAGACATAATTTCAGTCAGGCAGAGCTGATAGAGGCTCACAAGATTTCGTATAATTTCCCAGTAACCATGAAACCCGCTATGGTCCAATTCGTGTTCCTGGTAACTCTCGTTGCGGGTTTGTGGGGATGTGTGACTCAGTTGCCCGCGTTGATTGATCCGCAGGAAGTGACTGAGGGGCTGGTCATCGGAAGAGTTGTCACGGTCTTGACCGGGGACAGATCTCGTCGGTTTTCACCCGCGGTGCGGTTTGTTGAAGTTGAGGACCAGGCCTCGCACAAACGATTCCAAGTTGAGATCAACTCTCCCGATCGATATTTTGCTGCTCATCTGCCGTCCGGACAGTATCGGTTGACTCGGGTGCAGATTACTGAAGGACCCTTCATGTCCATGGCGGATGTCGCGATGACGTTTCCAGTCGATGCCACCGTCATTACCTATGTGGGGACTTGGAGATTCGGAATCGATTCGCCGCGTTATGGACGGATGATTGTGGTCTCGGTGGTCGCCGACCAAGCCGAGACTGTCCAGGTACAGGATTTTCTCGATGGCCAATATCCGATGTTCAAGGGCAGCTCAATGGCTGAAACGCTTCCTCAGCCGACACAGATAGAAGCACGGCTCTATGAGATTATGCCGTACCCACGGTATCCGAGATACTTTCGCCGGCACTGGTGGTAGGGGGATCGCACAATGAAGACCTCTCAGTCCTCGATCAGTTCTCTGGCGATCGTTGTTCTTCTTCTCCTGGTCATGCTGGGAGGTTGTGCGGAACTACAGCCATCCTCTCAGCCCATGATCGCGAAACGTGCCCAGATGCACATGGGGACGCTTGTGACGGTGACCGCTGTCTCGTTCGATACGCAGGTGAGTGACCGAGCCGTCCAGGCTGCTTTTGATGAGATTAAGCGACTTGAAGGGTTATTGAGTACCTGGCGATCTGACAGTGAGCTTTCTCAGGTGAATGCCGAAGCTGGTCGCCAATCTGTCTCGGTCAGTCGAGAGACGTTTGAGCTGGTCGTTCGATCTCTGGAAATGGCGCAACTTACTCGTGGAGGGTTCAATATTGCTCTGGGCCCTGCGATCGAAGCTTGGAGTGTCACCGAACAGCAGCAGGTTCCTGATGAGCAAGTCTTGGAACGATTGAAGCCGCTTGTTGATTGGACAAGCATTCAAATCGACAAGAAATTACGGACGATTTATCTGCCGCATCAGGGAATGCGCATTGATGTCGGTGGGGTGGGAAAGGGCTATGCCGCCGATCGGGCGGTCGAGGTCATGAAACGAGCAGGTGCCAAAGGGGGAGTTGTCGCCTTATCCGGGGACATTAAAGCCTTCGGTGTGCTCCCTGAACGAAGCGGGTTTCCTGTCGGGATCAGGCACCCGCGTGAGGAGGGAACGCTGATCGGCCTCATCGATTTACATGATGAAGCGGTTTCAACGGCCGGGGACTACGAACGGTTCTTCGAACGGGATGGTGTTCGGTATCATCATATCCTAGACCCACACACGTTGCAGCCGGCACGTGGATGTCAGAGTGTGACGGTCATCGCCAAGGACGGTACGATTGCCGACGGGTTGGACACAGGTATTTTTGTGCTCGGGCCAGAAAACGGAATGGCGCTGGTAGAGAGCTTGCCGGATGTTGAAGCAATCATCGTCGATGCGGACGGTGCCCTGATGGTGTCCTCGGGACTTCGTGATCGGTTAGGCGTGCCATGAGAATCGGTTTCGCCGTTTATCGAGCGGTTTTCAGGTCGTAACTGATCGAGAACTTCACCGAGATCGAGGGACGTTCAAGTAGATGCGCGAATTTTACTGGCGGGCCGTTTCTGACGTCTTCCAATGCAACCTGGTCCAATGCTGCGTTCCCTGAACCCTTGGCGATGCGCACGTTGCTCAGCGAGCCATCTTCGTGCAAGAGCGCAATCAGTGTCACCCTTCCCTCAATCCCCTCGGCACGCAATGCCGCAGGGTAACGCTTGTCGAGCCCCTCGATCCACTGCGCCATGAGCGTGGTGAGCCATCCATAGTCAACGTTGACCGATCGCTGTGAACTGGCTGATGCCGATGGAGTGTTCCTGGCGAGTACAGGGTCAGAAGCGGGATTCATATCCGACGGTGATGCGGGTAGCTGACTGATGTCGGTAGAGGGAGTCGACTCCAGTTCAGGCAATGGCACGAGCTGAGACGATGGACCAGTCGGTACCGCTGGCATCTCTTGTGATGCCCGTGATTCGCTCGGAAGTGGGTCCACCTCTTGAGACGGTGGAGCGAGATCAGCCGTTGGTGCTGGTGGAGCTGGAGCAACTGCGGTCGATCCGATGCGTTGAACCGGACGTGCCGACGCAGAAGTGTGCCTGGTTGGTGAAGTCGCTGGTGTAACTGCAGTTGGCGCCTTTGTTGAAGGCGAAAGAGTTGTCACCATCGCCACATTCCATTGAAACAGGTCCCCTTGTGGGGCCAGGTGAATACGTTGTACGAACAGGATAGTGGCGAAGGCCAAACCGCCATGCAAGAGACAAGAGAGAAGCCATCCAGTGGCTGTGGAGCCGGAATCATCAAGAGGCGGTCGCGGCGAGTCTTGCATTTAGAGCCGAATGACTTCCAAGCTTACCTGCTGAAATCCAAGACCGCGAATCTCATCGACGAGTGCCACGAACTTTTCGAGCAGTGTGACCTTGTCTGCACGGACGATCACCGCAGATTCGCGAGGCCGAGAGCTCAGGGCCGTGGGAAGCCCTCCCTCGGGGACCGGGGTATCGTTGACAAACAAGTTCCCCTCCGCCGTCAAAGCAATCACGATCGGTACGTCTTGCCGATCGCTGACCTCTTTCGCTTTGGCGAGGTTGACGGGAATCTGGCCCGTGCTGATGAAGGTGGCCGTGGTCAACACGATGACCAGCAGGACCAACATCACATCCACAAGGGGAATGACGTTGATCTGATCAATGTTCCGATCCATGTCGTGCCTTATAGTCTGTGAGGAGTTCGGTCACGCGTCGACGCAGCAGGTTATTCATGACGACACAAGGAATCGCGACCAGCAGGCCAACGGCCGTCGCCTTCAATGCCAGGCTTAACCCGATCATGATGGTATTCACGGCCATGGTGCCGGACGTCCCCATCGTATGAAAGGTTAACATAATTCCGAGGACGGTTCCGAGGAGGCCAATGTAGGGGGCGTTGGCCGCTACGGTTCCGATCACGACGAGGCGCTTGGTCAGCGTGATTTCCAGCAGCTGCGCATTGGAAAACTGAGAGAGGTTGATACGCTTGTAGAAGAGCCACCGTTCGATGGCCACCGCCACGGACCACACACTGAGCACCAGTAAGAGACCAATCACCCCGTAATCAATGACGTCTTTCAATGCGTCCATCGCGACTCCTTAGATTGTGGAAGGGGGCTCAAGCCGGGTGGGGTTGGAGACCTCAGCGCTTGTTCATCCATGCCAGATTTCTGGGGAGGCTGTCAATCTTCACCTGCAGCCAGTCTATTCCTGTGTCGCTAGGGATGAGGGGGTGTTTCGGCCTGAAACAGCACGGTATGGGTTGCCGAAACGCGGAGTTCGACAGAGGTGCCCTCTTGGTAGACGCTGGTCGAACTTTCACTACTATGGACGATTTGACCGGAAGGCAGTTGAACTCTGTACAAGTTTTCAGATCCACGGAACTGCCTGGCCACGATTCTCGGGTCGGCGGATTTGTTGGGCAGGAGGTGCACGTCGTCCGGACGAATCATGACCGCAACATGGTCTCCTTCCGACGCATTGATTGTATTGGGGAACGTTCCTATCTCGGTGTGAACCAATCCCTGATGAATCTGGCCGGCAATGAAGTCGGCTTGGCCGACAAAGTCGGCCACAAACCGCGTGGCTGGGAGATGGTAAATGAGTTCAGGAGAGTCCATCTGCTCGAGCACTCCTTGATTCAACACGGCGATGCGATCGGCCATGGCAAAGGCTTCATCATGGTCATGCGTGACCATGATGCTTGTAGTTTTCATCTGACGTAACAGGGCGTGGACCTCTTGGCGCATGCGACTGGCCATGTCGGGGTCCAGGTTGCTGAACGGTTCATCCAGCAGGAGCAAGACCGGATTTTGTACCAGCGCCCGTGAAAGAGCCACGCGTTGCTGCTGCCCTCCCGATAATTCATGCGGGAATCGGCGCTCAAACCCCTCCAAGCCGGTCAGGCACAGCATCTCATCAACTCGACGCCTTCGCTCTGCCTGCGGCAGATGGCTGAGTCCAAAGGCGATGTTGTCGGTGACACGCAGGTGCGGAAAGAGGGCGTATTCCTGAAAGACCATGCCGATGCGGCGATGTTCCGTTGGAACCGTTTCCAAGGGGGATGAGACCACCCGTCCCGACAGGAGAACTTCTCCGGAACGTACCGGCTCAAATCCCGCAATGGCGCGTAGAACGGTGGTTTTTCCACAGCCGGATGGGCCAAGCAGGCAGAGGATCTCCCCTTCCCTGACGGAGAATGACATGTCGCGAACGGCAGGTCGGCTTGAGTCATAGGCACAGGAGATAGAGCGAAGTTCCAGGATCGGAGCCGCCGGAGAGAAGAGATGGGCGCGTGCATGGCATTGGTCGGTACTGATCGGTCTGGTCTGTGCCGGTGTATTCATGTTCGGTCCTTACGCGGCACGCCAATCGCGGGAGAGTAATAAGCCAAGGGCGGGCAGACCGACCAGCACGATCAAGAGAGCGGAGGGGGCCGCCAGCTGATAATACTCTTCACTCGCTTCAAGCCAGACTCGGATGGCTAAGGTGTCAAACCCCACCGGGCGGAGTAAGAGTGTGGCGGGCAGCTCTTTCATCGTTTGAAGAAAGATCAGGACCCAGGCCACGATGATGCCGTTACGGATGAGCGGCAGCGTGACCTGTCGCACGGTTTCACGGGCGCTCAGTCCAAGGGTGCGGGCGACTTCCTCGAGATTGGGTGTGATCTGCTGGATCGCCGGTTCGAGCGATTGAAGGCCGGCCGGAAGAAAGTGCAAAACATAGGCGATGATCAACACGAGTACCGTTCCATAAACAACCGGTATCAGGTTGAGACAGAGGACCAATACGGCAAGTGCTGCGACCGGTCCCGGTAACACATACCCGGCATAGGCGGCCTGTAGGCAGCCGGTATTGAGCCATGTGGGTTTGCGACTTGCCAGATAGGCCAACGGTAGTCCGATCAGTACGCCGGCTGTCGCTGCCAGGGTTGCGAGCACGGCACTATTCCAGACAAAGCCGAAGAATCGTGCATCGAGAACGGCAAGGGCCTCAGGAGAGAGGCTCCACAGGATCAGGAGGCACACGGGGACACCGAAGGATGCTCCCAGGATCATGGCGAGAGATGCCGTTAGGCCGACAGTCTGGAGCCAGTTGCATCGGATGCGCTGCGGAGCGCGGTAGCGACCGGCGGTTTGGTAGAAGCGGCTTTTGCGGCGAAACCATCGCTCGGTTACCAAGAATAAGAGTGCCAGGATGACCAGCAAGACGCTCAAAATACTCGCGGCCTGGTTGTCCAACTGGCCGGTCATTTGTTGAAACACGGCATACGTCAATGTTTGATAGCGCAAGAGCGACACGGCTCCGAAATCGGAGACCACGTACAGGATGACCAGCGCGATACCGGCAACGATGGACGGCCGCAACAGTGGTAGGGTGACGGAGACGATCCGTCTCAGGGGAGAGGCGCCACAAGTACGGGCGACTTCTTCAAACGACACGTTGAAATTCAGGAGCGCGCTTCGCGTGAGCAAATAAATGAACGGGAATGTCGCGAGCCCCATGACTACGGTGACACCCAGAAAACTTTGAGGGGAAAAGATTTTGGCCTGAGGGCCGGCCAGCATCTGCCAGAGTGCTTCAACCGGGCCGCCGAATCCCAACAGATAGTTGAAGACATAGGCCAACACGAATGTCGGCATGCCAAGTGGAAGCACAAGGGCGACTTCCCAGAGCCGGCGTCCAGGAAATTCACAACGGGTCACGATCCATGCGGTCGAGACCCCCAATACAAGCGCGAGGAGTACCACCGCCCCGGCCAAGGAAATCGTATTCCAGAGGAGTTCGGGGACACGAGTGGTCCACAGTCGAGACCAGACTCCCGGATCGGCCGAGAGGGCCAAGGCCACAATGTAGATCAACGGGAGCAGCACCAGTGCCGCACTGGTCAGGGCAGCCAATTGGAGGGAAGAGAGCGATGATGGGCGTACGGCAATCACAGGTCACTCGGTGTTACCGCATGCCCACTTGTTCGATGAGGCGAAGAGTGGGTGCGCGGAGCTCGGCCAGTTTCGCCAAGGGCACCATGGCGGCGCGAAAACTCTTTCGCTCGACGAGGGCCGGGTCGGCTTGGACCTCAGGATGGAGCGGATATTCCTTGTCAAGATCGGCGAAGATCTTCTGACCTGCCTGTGCGACGAGGAATTCGACGAGCAGTTTGGCCTGCTCCACACGAGGCGTATGTTTCAGCACACCGATACCGGCCACGTTCATAATGGCCCCCATCCCGCCTTCTTGTTGATCAGGCATGACGACCGCTATGGGAGAAGCCGGTTGTGTGGCGAGATGGCGATAGACGTAATAGTGATTGACGATTCCCAGCGCGACCTGACCTTTGGCCACTGCCTCGACGATCTGGGAACTCTTCTGGTAGACCTGAGTCCCGGCGTTGTCTCGAAGCCCTTCAAGGAACTTCTTGGTGCGATCATCACCGATACTGGCCCGGATCACGGAGACGCCTGCGTGCAGATATTCGCTGCCGGCGTTCGGAATGGCGAGTTTCCCTTTCCAGATCGGATCGGCCAAGTCCAGCAACGACTTGATCTGGTCGGGTTTCACCATCCTGGTGTTGTAGGTAATGATCCAAAATCGCCCGGACAAGCCGATCCAGCTGTTGTCCGTGGCTCGAAATTGGGGAGGAATGGCCCGCTCAATTTCGCGCATACTCAGCGGTCGAAACAGTCCGGCCGTGCGGGCGAGCTCCAAACTCCCGGCGTCATTCGTGATAAAGACATCGGCTGGACTACGGTCGCCCTCCGCTTTCATCCGGTTCACCAGTTCGGTCGTACCGGAGGACAATAACGCGATCTGAATGCCGGTCTTTGCGGTGAATTCGTCCAGAGCCGGCTTGATCAATCGTTCGGCTCGTCCGGAATAGACGGTCAGTTGGTCGGCAGCGGCGGCGATGCTCGGGAGAATCACGGAGAAGAGCAAAACAATACAGGTCGTGATGATGCCGATGAGCGGATGGTAATTGGTGCACGGAGTGGTGCGATGAGCCTTGTGAAGGGATCTCGACATGGCGGACCTTTTTGCAATAGGGAGCGATATGATTTGAAATTGATAAGCTATCTCAAAAAGGATACCAGAAACATTTCTGTGGGTCAATGACGGCAGCGGGAGCAGAGTCCGTAGAGTTCAAGCCGGTGGGTGGTAATCGTAAAGCCGTTCTTGGTCGCGACTTCCTCTTGAAGGCGTTCGATATCGCAGTTTTCAAACTCCACGATTTTGCCACAGCCTGTGCAGATGAGATGGTCGTGATGGCCCTTATGAGACACGTTGTCATACTGGGTTTGTGTCCCAAAGTGTCGGGCTTGAGCCAGTCCTGCTTCGCAGAACAGGTTGAGGGTCCGATAGATGGTTGCGAGCCCAAGATGGGGATCTTTGCGTGCCAACTGATGGTACATTTCCTCAGCCGTGATGTGTTCTTGCTTCAAAAATGCATCGAGAATCAACTCGCGCTGGCGCGTAAATTTGAGCTGGTGGTTCTCAAGATGCTCTTTCAGAATTCCCATTTCCTTGGCATGTTTGGACATCGTGGCAGATCGCTCCTCCCTTGGAAGGGGATTAAAGACGAAATGAAGCAGTGGGTCAAGAGTATTTCTCTGGACCATGAACGTGGACGGGTTCGTCTTTGACGGCCGCTCCTGTGGCTGGCTATAGTGAAGCCCTCGGTCGTCTGATGAGGATTACGTGAGAACACCCAGCCAAATTCTTGTTGACCGTGTGCTCCTGCTCCACATTCTACAGCTCGCTGAACCCCACGGATTGTTGAGCGACGTGAAGCTGCAGCAGCTCTGTTTCTTGTGTGAGCTCCAAACCTTTGCCAAGGGGTTCAAGGCGCTTCATTTCGAATTCTTCCGATTTGCGTACGGGGCCTTCAGTAAAGAACTGGATAATGATCTGACATCGCTTCGTCGGAAAGGCCGGATAGAAAACTTTACTGTTTCAGATCAGGCCAAGGAGGAGGCGATCCCATTGCTGCTCACGGCGATTGAAGGGGTGGAGGCCCATGAACAGGTACAAGAGATCATCGAGGCCGTCGTGGCGGCCTATGCGCCACAAGACAGCGGGACGATTACGAACTCGGTTGAGGCGGTGCAGCTGAGTACGCCCCAGGATCCTGAACTCAAAATTCCCATTCGAGATATCGTGTTCCACACCACCCTGCTCGTGCCGCATCGGATCGAAGTGCAGGCTGAATTCACCATCCCACCCGCTATCGCGGGAAAGCTCAATGCGGTGATGGGGTATGAGTCCCGACCCTCGTGGGACGCTCAGAGTTGGTAGAGCTCGCCGTACTTCCGTTCCACATAGTTGAGGAAGGGCTCGGGGCAGAGTGAGGAGCCCGTGATCCGTTCGGCCAGGTGGGCTGGAGTAAACATGCGGCCCCAGCGGTGGATCTTCTGCTCCAGCCACCGGCGCAGGGGGAGCAGTTGCCCGGCAGCGATGTCAGCCTCCAGCTGCGGAAGCTCCAACTTGGCCTGTTCAAAGAATTGGACGGAATACAGGTTGCCTAACGTATAGGTCGGGAAATACCCGAAGGCGCCGAACGACCAGTGCACGTCCTGCAACACACCTTCGGTGTCGGACGGTGGTCTGATCCCGAGATATTCCTCCATTTTCTGGTTCCAGATAGCGGGTAAATCTTCCGGCTGAGTCTTGCCTTCCACCAGGCCTTGCTCAATCTCAAACCGCAACATGATATGGAGATTGTAGGTCAGTTCGTCGGCCTCCACACGAATCAGCGAGGGTTTGACACGATTGATCGCGGCATAGAATTGCTCGATACCCATGCCGTGCAGTTGGTCAGAGAAGGTCTGTTGCAAGATCGGATAAAAGAAGCGCCAGAAAGGCCAGGAGCGCCCGACACAGTTCTCCCAGAGACGGGATTGGCTCTCATGGATTCCGAGGGAGACCGAGTCGCCCAACGGTGTGCCGAAATAGCGCTGATCTAATCCCTGGTCGTACAATCCATGGCCGCCTTCATGGATACAACTGAACAGGCATGACTGGA
>NZ_JBLFBO010000084.1:0-4950 GCF_047338595.1 Nitrospira sp. BLG_1 | reverse complement strand
TTTATCGGGTTGGGTCTAGTGGTAGTGGTTGTGGCCACTTGGCTGGTGATGAATGCATTGAAGAGTAATCTTTCGCTCTTTCACACGCCCACCGAGGTGGCAAACGGCGACGTGCCGAAAGGCCGACCCTTCCGGATCGGAGGGATGGTCGAAGACGGCAGCCTCAAGCGTGAGGGCGATGGTCTCACTGTCCACTTTGTGGTGACGGATACGGCGAAACGCGTGCCCGTGACCTACAAGGGAATATTGCCGGACCTGTTCAAAGAAGGGAAAGGTGCCGTCGCACAGGGTCAGTTGGCGCCCGACGGCACCTTCGTCGCCAGTGAGGTGCTGGCGAAGCATGATGAAAACTATATGCCGCCTGAAGCAGCTGCGGCGATGGCCAAGGCGAAGGCTTCCGGGGCCCAGCAAAGCAAATCGCTCGTGGTTCCTGAAGGTAGGAAAGATTCACTATGATTCCAGAGATCGGTCATTTTGCGTTGATTCTTGCACTGTGCGTTGCCGTGGTGCAGGGCATTCTTCCTATCTACGGTGCGGCGGTGGGGAACTCGGCGTTGATGGCCGTGGCCAAGCCGGCGGCGCGCGGACAGTTTCTCTTGGTGCTCACCGCGTTCGGCTGTCTCGCGTACGCGTTTGCTGAGAAGGATTTCTCCGTTCTGTATGTCGCGGCCACAAGCAATTCGCAACTTCCGCTTCATTATCGCCTGGCGGCTATCTGGGGCGCGCATGAAGGATCGCTGCTTCTATGGACTCTGATCCTGACCCTCTGGATGTTTGCGGTCACGCTGTTCTCCGCTCATCTTCCCGAGTCCACACGATCTCGTATTCTCGGTGTGATGGGCCTCGTCAGTATCGGATTTCTTTTGTTCATGCTGACAGTGTCCAACCCATTCGAGCGGCTGATTCCGGCTGCTGCTGAGGGGCGTGACCTCAATCCGCTCTTGCAGGATCCGGGCATGGTGATCCATCCGCCGATGCTGTACATGGGGTATGTCGGGTTCTCAGTGGCCTTTGCCTTTGCCATTGCCGCGCTATTGGGGGGGAATCTCGATGCAGCCTGGGCCCGCTGGTCTCGCCCCTGGACGACTGTGGCGTGGTGCTTTTTGACTGTTGGTATTGCGATGGGCAGTGGCTGGGCCTATTACGAGTTAGGTTGGGGCGGCTGGTGGTTCTGGGACCCGGTTGAGAACGCCTCCTTCATGCCGTGGCTGGCAGGGACGGCGTTGGTTCATTCGTTGGCCGTCACTGACAAGCGAGGTGGGTTCAAAGTCTGGACGGTTCTCCTGGCCATCATGGCCTTTTCGTTGAGTCTTCTTGGGACATTCCTCGTGCGGTCAGGTGTGCTGACTTCCGTGCATGCCTTTGCGACCGACCCAAAGCGCGGGATGTTCATTCTGGCTTTTTTAGCGATCGTGATCGGTGGGTCGCTGGCCCTGTATGCATGGCGAGCACCGCGCGTCGGGTTGGGCGGCAGTTTTGAGTCGGTGTCGCGTGAGGGAATGTTGCTCGCGAACAACGTGTTGCTGGTGGCGGCGATGGGCTCAGTACTGTTAGGAACGCTGTACCCCTTATTTTTGGACGCGCTGGACCTCGGAAAAATCTCCGTTGGGCCTCCGTATTTTGACTCGGTGTTTGTCCCGTTGATGGCTCCAGCAATTTTCTTGATGGGAATCGGTCCCCTTGCTCAGTGGAAAAAGGCGAGTGTGCCAGACCTGACCAAGCGCTTGCGGTGGGCGTTCGGGGTGAGTGTGGTCACGGCGATCACATTACCGATTGCCATGGGCAATTGGACGCCCTTGCTCAGCCTTGGCCTCTTACTGGCGATCTGGATCATCACCACGGCCGTGGTGTCGTTACGAGAACGGTTGACGCATGTCGCCGGCAATAGCCTTACAGAGCGGTTGGCCTCTGTGCCTAGATCCTATTGGGGGATGCTTGTCGCGCATTGCGGCATCGCGGTGTTTATCGTCGGTGTGACCATGGTGAAGGGCTTTGAAACGGAAAAAGATGTGAAGATGAATGTGGGAGAAACAGCGACGATCGGTGACTACACGTTCCGATTCGATGGTGCACAGGATGTGGTTGGCCCGAATTACACGGCGGCCCGTGGGAACTTCTCGGTAAGTCGTGATGGTCGAGAGACGACGGTTCTCAATCCCGAGAAGCGGCGGTATACGGCTCAGAACCAAATCATGACCGAAGCGGCGATCGATGCCGGATTGTTGCGGGATCTGTATGTATCGTTGGGAGAGCCGCTCGATGATGGAGCCTGGAGCGTGCGGCTCTATCATAAGCCGTTTGTCGATTGGATTTGGGGCGGATGTTTTATCATGGCGCTGGGTGGTGTGCTCGCCATCAGCGATCGCCGGTATCGCATTGCCTGGCGTCGGCAAGAGCCGGCTGTGCCTGCGGCTACTCGCGCAGCAAGGCGAAAAGTGGCATGAATCGCTTTCTCCTGCCGCTGTCGATTTTTATTGTTGTCGTGGTGTTTCTCGGGATCGGCCTGAAGCTCAATCCTCGGGAAATTCCATCTCCTCTCGTCGGGAAGGCCGCACCGGATTTCTCTCAGCCGCAGTTGTTCGAGCCATCAAAAGTATTTTCGCCGGCGGATATGAAGGGGAAAGTGTGGTTGCTCAATTTTTGGGCTTCGTGGTGCAGTGGGTGTAAGACGGAACATCCGGTCCTGATGGATCTGGCGAAGTCCGGGGAGGTGCCGATCTACGGCATGGATTATAAGGATCAACGCGACGAAGCGATGACCTGGTTGAGCCGGTGGGGTAATCCCTATCCGATTGTGGGCGTGGATGACGCAGGCCGGGTCGGGATCAACTATGGAGTGTACGGAGTGCCCGAGACCTACGTGATCGATAAGCAAGGGGTCATCCAGTACAAGCAAATTGGTCCGTTGGATCCTGAGACCGTTGAGAAAAAGATCATTCCCCTCGTCAAGCAGCTTGAAGCACAATGAACATACAATGGATCGCACTCATCGTCGCTCTGTTCCTGTCCGGGCCCGTCTGGGCTGGTGAAGCCAGGCCGTTGGCTGATGACCCGGCGAGCGAAGCACGGCTCAAACATCTTGCCGTTGAACTGCGCTGTTTGGTGTGCCAGAACCAGACCTTGGCCGATTCCAACGCTCCGCTCGCCGAAGACCTGCGTCGGGAGGTCAGGGAAATGATTGCGAAGAACATGAGTGATCAGGAGATCATCGAGTTTCTGACGGCGCGGTATGGCGACTTTGTTTTGTACCGACCGCCACTCAAGGCCACGACGACCCTTCTGTGGGTCGGGCCGTTTGTGCTGGTGATTGTCGGCGCGACTGCGCTGATTATCACGTTGCGACGTCGGGCCGGTAAGGTGGTCGATGTGCCGGTCACGGAAGACGAGCATCGACGAGTCGAACAGTTGTTGGCCGAAGGAGGGAAGCGTCCATGACGGTAACATTCTGGTCTATCGTGTCCGCCATGACTCTTGCTATTCTAGGGCTTGTCCTACGCCCGCTGTTGATGCGCCAGTCAACCGTGACCAATGAACAAGAGAAGAAATTGCCGGTGTATCGGCAGCAGTTTTCGGAGTTGGAGCAAGATCTTGCCGGTGGGTTGCTGACCGATGAGCAGTACCAGGCCGCACGAAGTGAACTGGAGCGCCGCGTACTCGAAGAGACCGGTTCTACTGATACTTCAACGACGACTACGGGAGGACTTGTGAATCTTCGATTTGTCGCGCTGTCGTTAGCAATGATTATTCCCGCGTCCAGCGGTGTGCTCTATTGGACCTTGGGGAATCCTGCGGCCATGACCCATCCGGCAGTGTCCGCCGCCTCTCAAGGCGGACCCGGCGGCGATAGGCAGATGGCGGAGGGGTTGAACCAGCTGATCGAACAATTGCGAAAGAAGTTGGAGCAGAATCCCAACGATGCGATCGGCTGGGGGTTGCTCGCGCGATCCTACATGGCAATGGAGCGGTACGCGGATGCAGTGCCCATCTTTGAACGGGCGACGAAGCTTGATTCTGACAATGCGAGTCTTCTCGCCGACTATGCGGATGCCCTCGCGGTGCATCAGGGGCGTAAGCTTGAGGGGCGGCCGGAAACCTTGATCCAAAAGGCGTTGAAGCTTGATCCGCACAACGTCAAGGCCCTCATGTTATCAGGGACGATTGCATATAACCGGAAAGATTTTGCCCGCGCGGTCAAGGAGTGGGAAGATGCCCACGCCTATCTCCCAGCTGACGAACAAGAATCGTCTGATCAGCTCAAGGCCAGCATCGCCGAAGCGAAACGGCGAATGGGTGGTGGGCCGAGTATGAATATGCTGGTGGCGAATCCGCCGATGGAGCAGGCGAAGCCAGCCAAGGCGGCCGCGGCATCCGGCCAGTCTCGCGCGATTACAGGCAAGGTGGTATTAGGGCCGAATCTAGCGAACAAGGGTTCTTTGCCCGACACGCTGTTCGTCTTTGCCAAGGACGTGGCGGGTCCACCGATGCCGGTGTCTATTGTGAGGGCCTCAAGAAAGGATCTCCCGTTTACCTTCCGGCTTGATGACTCTACGAGCCCGATGCCGTCGAGAAAATTGTCGGATATCGACACCGTTGTTATCGTCGCGCGCCTTTCGAAATCCGGAAGGGCAATGGCGGAAAGTGGAGACTTGGAAGGAATGAGCCAGCCGATCAAGCCGGGAGCTGAAAACATTACGGTCGTCATCGATCGGGAGCGTCCGTGACCGAAGTGGAATCCTTATGGTTTTGATGAAGAAATCTGCGACGTTCTCCGATCGCGACGCATGAAAATTTCTTGACACCCGGATGGGGCTGAGCTATATTTCGCCGCCATTCTATTTCTAATTTTGCGCAATAGAAGTAAGTAGATACAAGCGTGCAATGAGTAAGTGTTTGTTGAAGGACAGAGCGCACTGGCCATCAAACGGAAGGAGTCGAGCTGTGACGGTAAAA
>NZ_JBLFBO010000004.1:0-249468 GCF_047338595.1 Nitrospira sp. BLG_1 | reverse complement strand
ACTCTTTAGGACAAGCGATCAAGACGTTCATTGACATGGGGCGTGAGCCGTCAACTTTGGCCGAATAATATCACCCACGGGGGTCAGCCTATCGAGGTGAAGACCTTCCAATTCGTGAACGTATCGACAGACCCGGCTGAACGGAGCACATCGCCGATACTCTTTAGGACAAGCGATCAAGACGTTCATTGACATGGGGCGTGAGCCGTCAACCGCAAACGAATGGCATCAACCACGTGAGCCGGCGTAATTACGTGAAGACATTCCAATTCTGGAGTATGTCGGCAGACACGGCTGAAACAGGGGCTACATGGAACCGGCCCACTCAGGATCTGATGGCCATCGCCATAGGGTCCGGTCCGAATCGCACTGGTCGGTCCAAACAACGCAACGACAGGAACCCCCAGTGCCGACGCGATATGCATCGGGCCTGAGTCGTTTGTCACCATGGTGGATGCGGATGAAAGCAGTACCGGGAGATATTTCAACGGAAGCTCCCCACACAAATCGACAAACGGACTTGAAGTCAGAGTCCTGAGCTGATTCGTGGAACGACGCTCGTCCGAACTTCCTATGACTGCAACCGGCCCAAGCTGCGAAGCATGCAGTTGATCCAGGACCGCAGCAAACGCCGTCAGCGGCCATCGTTTTGTCGGCCACCGCGCCCCAATATTCATCGCAATCCATGGTCGATCGACTGCAAAACCTTGACGGTGGCAGATCGTTCGAACAGCGGCGCTATCCTCTTCCAGGAGCTTGAACCGAAACTGCGGTCTCTCAGGGGGTTTCACCCCCAAGGCACCCAATAGGGAAAGATATCGATCGACTGCGTGAACATTCAGATGTGTGACCGGAACACGGTTGGTATAGAACCAAGGACTTCCCTCCCGTGCGTTCGCAAAACCAAGTCGTGTCGGCGCACCACTCAGCCAAGCCAAGATACCGCTTCGAAACAACCCTTGCAAATCAAGCGCAAGGTCAAACCGTTGAGCTCTAAGCGCCACACCCTCCCGCACCCAATTGCTGACCGTCATGTCGACCGGCCAGACACGATCAACTCCCTCCGCTCGCTCAACGAGCTCAGCCCACTGGCGCTTCACCACCCATGTCAGGTGCACCCCGGGCCACTGCTCCTTGATCGCTGCCACCACCGGAAACGTATGGACGATATCCCCCAGAGAACTCGGCTTGATCAGAAGAAGACGGGCAGTATCCCTGAGGACGAAAGAAGAGGAACCGAAAGATGTAATAGGTGACACCAAATAACCTTTCTGCCTACGCCGCTGGCGTAGCATGGGAATACTGAATCACGATGCAGGTCCCTCATCCGTGCCTAGCCTCTCTCTCTTTATACGCACGTAAGGACATGGGTCCGCACATGGGGAGCATAGAGACCATCAAGTATCGCCTTACCGCTGCCCAGAGCTGACGTTTCGCGTCGCTCTTCGAGGGATCGGCAGAGACGTTGCCATACGCGCACATACGGAGCTGGGCTGAGGTGATGCCGCAAAGCACTATGTTGGCGCACGATTCTTGAGATCCACTCGCAATTTCCTGGAATCACGGCGGAGAATGGATCGGCAAGCAGAGGCTCCTTTGGGGTGAAAAACATCGTGATATTCCCACCATCCTGGGAGATCAGATGAGAGGTTTCATGCAACCCCTGCTTTTTGGCCAACCGGCGCAATGACACAACATTGAAATTGTAGAGGTGAGCTTCGTGGAATGTACTGTGAGGGGCCTGACAGGTCGCTTCCACATTCGGGACCTCTACAACGAGCACCCCGTCCGGCTTTAACCAAGAGCGGAGGCGTGCCAGAATGAAACCCGGGTCTTCCGTGTGTTCAAGGACATGCCAAATCGTCACGATATCGAAGGAGGCCGGAGCAAACGTCGCGTCCTGCACGAATCCGACTTGAACCGTCAGCCCATATTGCTGGATCGAATGGTCGGCATACCCTCGATTCGGCTCTATCCCGTTGACAACATGACCCAACGATTGGAGCAAATAGGCAAACTCTCCGCCCCCGGTGCCGACATCGAGCACCGTTTTCCGACTCGGCAACAGCTGCTCGATCTTCCCCAACCGTGACAGCGCGACCTTGCCCGCACGCACAACATGCTTGGGTTTCGGGCTGTAGGTATGTTTATACGCGAGACGATACTGTTCCTCATAAAACTGCCTGGCGTCATGTGGACGCGGATCCGACCATACGAGCCCACAGGCTCGGCAGATGACAGTCCGTAACGGGTTCCCGCTTCGACTTCTGGTTGAAAGAATCGAAACCTCGATCCCGCCACAGAGATTACAAGGGATGGAACAATCCTTCGTACCCTGCATCGCCATTTTCCTCCGAGTCATGGGCATCGTAGCCTTAGACAACTTACTCTCGCTGTGTAGCCAACACAAGCCCAGCCTCGGCCGGCGTGCCGTACGTTCGGCGGATGAAACGTTCACCCTGCCCCGTACTATTCATGCCGTGATAAGGCTCCCCGGTTCACGTCGGACAACAGCCAGTCCACAGCCCCGGGCAGGGAGGCTTCAACTCTGTCCGGAATCAGATGAGTGTCCGTCAAAGCTTCCAACTCTTGCCACCGGGTTACCCCGGTGGTCACTAGAACACTTCGTGCTCCCACCCGTTTGGCCAACTCGATATCACGCGGGTGATCGCCGATCACATACGACCGCTCCAGATCCACCCCCAGCTCTTGGATCGCCTGGTCAATCATCCCACGGTTCGGCTTTCGACACCCACACCCGTCATCCGGATGATGGGGGCAGAAATAGATCCCGTCCAACGTCGCGCCGGTTTGACCAAGCAAATGCCTGAGCTTCTTGTGGATGGCCTCAAGATTGTGGCGAGAGAGGAGTCCCCGCGCGATCCCCGATTGATTTGTTATCAGGATCAATCGGGCACCGGCCAGTTTCAATCGTGCGAGCGCCTCCGCCACCCCAGGAAACAATTCAAACTGATCGGGAGACTTGATGTACCCAGGGTCCGGATTGAGGGTACCATCGCGGTCCAGAAAGATGGTGTAGCCTTCCAAAACCCTGTCAGGTGTGAGGCGTAAGGCGTGAGGCGCAGGTGAGTTTTTCTCCTCTTGCCCCTCACCCTTAACACGTAACCCGCTCACTTGTTGCACCGCCACCTCGTACACTCGATCGGTTGAGATGCGAGTCATGCACCGGTGATCAATGGGGCATTCCCGAAGCAGGCAGGGAGCGCACTCAATCACCTCTCGAACAACCGACTGCTCCTGACCATAGGGAGCCGTCGTACGCGAATCTGTCGGACCGAACACGGCAACGACCGGCACTCCGCACGCAGCCGCCACATGCATCGGCCCTGTATCATTCGTGATGAGGATGCGACATCGCTTCACCGCTGCCATCAATTCACGAATTGTTGTTGCGCCGGATAACACCACCGATGGTCTATTGATTCGAGAGGCGATGTCCTCCCCCAAGGACTCTTCGCCCTTCGCCCCAAGAATAGCCACGACTACCGCTCTGCCCTCATCACGCTCTACCTGCTCTGCAAGCCTGCGCGCGACTTCAGCAAACCGCTCAGGCAACCATCGCTTCGCGCTGCCATAGGTCGACCCAGGATTAATACCGATCACGATGTCCGATGAACCACTTCCCAGAGCCGCGAGCCTCGTATCCATGGCCTGACTCTCTTCTGAGGTTACCGAGAGTGTCGGGAGGGGAACGCTGCCGGACAAACCCAATGGCTTCAACAAATTCCAGTAGTACTCAACTTGATGAACGGACTGGCTACGTTCAGGCACAGCAACAGGCGTGGTCAGGAAGAACACACGTCCATCAGTTGCATACCCATACCGCTGCGGAATGCCGGCAAGCCACGCAATAAACGCAGCCTCAAAGGCGTTCTGAAACAGTACCGCGAGATCGAAGCCATGCCGTCGCAACAAGCCAGCGAGCGCCCATTTCCCAGAAAGCCCGGCATGCCCCCCCCTATCCTCATAAACCAGTACCCGATTCAGTTCTGGAGCGGAACGGAACAGCTCGGCAACCGTTGATTTGGCCAACATCGTGATGCCCGCTTCCGGAAAAAGCGACCTGAGACCTCGAAGGGCAGGCTCGCACATCACGGCATCGCCGATCCAATTCGGCGCCCGCAGCAAGATGTTTCGAGGCTGCTCCTTAAACATGACACTCCGATGGGCTGCTTCGCGATAGCGCCCCATCTATCAAGCGGGACAACCGATCTTCTCCTCGAACCACGTCGGTTTCAAGACGAAGCATCCACCACGCATCATTGACGCTGAGCAGGGACGCCAGTTTCCCGCCATCCTTTTCAGTCGTCAAGACGATGTCACTCCCGCTCCCCTGTACCTTGGTGCGAACCGCCTCAATCTCACGAAGACTGTAGCGATGATGATCTTCAAACATGGTTTCACCCACGATCTCGATTCCGACAGATTCAGCCGATCGTCGAAAGGAGAGACTATTGCCGATTCCGCTCACCAACCAAGCCTTTTTCCCCTCCCCCCATTCAATTGACTGTGACGCTCCCGAACTGATCGCGATGAAAGATTCCGGCCGAAACACCACTTCAATGGCATCGTCGGTGAGACACGGTATCCTGCGTAATCGGCTCCGAACGGCATCAACGTCGTGGCGAAAATCGGCTCGCGTGATCACAACCGCGCTCGCCCGATCCAACCCATGCAACGGCTCTCTCAATCTTCCCGCCGGAAGCAGTGCGTCGAGTCCGACCGCATCAGTGGCATCCAGCAGTACTAAATCCACGTCTCGATGAAGCGCGAGATGCTGAAACCCGTCATCCAAAATCATACAATCGACTGGATGTCGCTCTAAGACCCAGCGACCGAGTGCCACACGGTTTGCACCCACTGCCACGACGGTGTGGGGACAGCGCTGAGCCATTAAGAACGGTTCGTCCCCCGACTCCGATGAGTCTGACAAGAGACGCACTCCGTCCGATACCAGAACATGCGGTGCGTGACTCGTCCGCTTATAGCCTCGGCTCAGGATCGCGACTCGCCGTCCCTTCGCCATTAATCGTTGAGCGAGAAAAATAACGAACGGAGTCTTTCCTGTTCCTCCGACCGTCAGGTTTCCCACGCTAATGACCAGACAAGGCAACCGTGTGGTGAGCAACCACCCGTGCCGATAACACCATCGCCGAATGTGGGCGATGAGACCGTACAAGCCAGCCGCCCAGTACAGCCCTGCACGGACCGGTTGTCCTGGTGACAGAAATGACATATCAGGGTTTGGCCACCAGAGGCCCTGCCTCTTTTTTCACAGAGTGGGTGGGGCGCAAGGGGGCAGGACGGAGACAGCGTTCTATTTGTTCCACACTACGCATGAGGGCGCCTTGGTTGTCACACACCACCTGTCTCGCCACCTGCCCATCTCGATTCCGTCTGTCAGGCTGACGTATCCATTCATCAATCGAGACGACAAGGTCCTCCACGCCCATCACCCGACGACCTCCTCCAGACTCTGACAAGAGTGTCGCAATCTCGGCACAATGGTCTGTATAGGGTCCAAACATCACCGGGGTCCCCCACACGGCGGGTTCGAGCAAATTGTGCCCTCCGACGGGAACCAGCGTCCCACCCACATACGCCACAACGGCTTCCCGATACGCACGGGACAATTCTCCTCGCGTATCCAAGATGATGACGCGCGGGCCGGTGAGTGTTTCTTGGAGGCGGCTCTTACGCTGCACCACAAATCCAGCCGCTTGAAGCATTCTCTCAACTTGATCGGCTCGCTCGATATGGCGAGGAGCGAGCATGAGCACCATCGAAGGAAATGACTTCGCGATTATTTCATAGGCTGAGACCAAGAGTTCTTCTTCTCCGGCATGAGTGCTGCCGGCGAGAATCAACTGCTCGTGCTCGTTGAGCCCAAGGCTCCGGCGCTGCGACTCGTCAGGCTGAACAGAAGGCAACGGCTGATCAAACTTGATATTGCCGGTCACTTGCACACGTTCTGGTTCCGCCCCTAACGTGACAATCCGCTGTCGATCCCGATCAGATTGCATCAGGCAGAGTGCTAACGTGGCGAGCACCGAACGCCAGAAGGAACGAATGCCAAGAATGTTTTGCCTGCCAAATGATCGAGACGATAACCTTCCATTCACGAGCACCGACGGCACCCCATGCTCACGCAAGGTCCACAAGAGATTGGGCCACAGTTCCGTTTCAACGAAGAGATAGAGAGCTGGCTTCACACGGCCGACCATCCGAGCCACCGCCCATGGGAAATCAAGCGGAGCATAGCAATGTTCGGTCATGCCGCCGAGCCGCTGCTCGACCGCCTCACGGCCGGTTTCAGTCACGGTCGAGACGAGATACCGGAATTCGGGATGCCGCTGATGCAAGGCCTTCACCAAAGGCGTCACTGCCACCACTTCCCCCAGCGACACCGCATGCACCCATATGACTGGTCTAGCTGTCTGGCCGTTTTCAGCTGCAGGAAGGCGCCACCCCATTCTTTGGGAAAAACCCGGGCGGCAACGAGGCTTGGCCCACAGCACCCCAATGACCACGGGGGCGGCGATCAGCAGGCCAATGTTATAGAGCAGCTTCCACATGGGAACGAAGTTTGACGTAAGAGGTAAAAGGTGAAACGTGCCGCAAAGTTATCCGAGCCTCCTACGCTTCACGTCTCACTTTTCACGTTTCACTTCTTCTTCTGCCTGATCGGTCAAACGATTGAGCACCGTCTCGAGCTCCAGGCGGATGGCTTCAAGCATCCCATCATCGGCTTCACGGGAGACCCAGAGCGGGGTGCCAAAGAGGAAGAGGCCCCTGCAGAACGGATACGGGACCATGTAGCGATCCCAGCTCGCAAAGAGTTTTTTTTTGAGCAGGCAAACACCATGGGCACGATGGGAAGCCCGGTTGCCTTGGCCAACTGCACCACCCCAAGCTTGGCTACCTGGCGCGGCCCCTTTGGACCATCCGGCGTTACGCCAAGATCCCAACCCGACCGTCCCAACTTAATCAACGCCCGCAAGGCGGTCGCCCCGCCCCTCGTACTGGACCCACGCACAGTCTGATGCCCAAATCGCGCAATGATCCGTGCAATAATCTCACCGTCGCCATGCCGACTGATCAACATCTGGGTACCAGCACCACGATACCCGTGCAGCATCATCAGCTGCTGCGCATGCCAGAACGCTAAAATCGCGTGGCGTCCTTCACGATACAACGCATCGACCGCTTCGTGGCCGCGAGTTTCGCACCGTATCGTACGAGCCACTCCTCGAATAAGGGCCGCCCCTACTGGAGGCAGCACAGAAAGCTTCAACCATTTGACGAGGGGTGAATGTTTCATCGAGTCAGTGCGTCACTTCTTCGGACTGAAACTGTAAGGCATGAAGCCGGTGATACGTCCCACCTTGCCTGAGTAGTTCCTCATGCGTCCCTATCTCAACAATGGCGCCTCGTTCCAACACCACAATGCGATCGGCATTTTGAATCGTGGAAAGTCGATGCGCAATCACCAAGGTCGTCCGATTCTTCATCAAATTCGCAAGCGCCAACTGCACGATCCGTTCGGACTCCGTATCCAATGCGGAGGTGGCCTCATCCAAAATCAACAGCGGCGGGTCCCGAAGAATGGCCCGCGCAATAGCCAGACGTTGGCGCTCGCCTCCGGATAACTTGAGCCCACGCTCTCCAATGATGGATTGATAGCCCTCCGGGAGACGAAGAATGAAATCCTGGGCATAGGCCAGTTTGGCAGCCTGCTCCACATCGGCCTGGCTCGCACCAGCCCGCCCGAACGCAATATTCCGTTGGATGGTATCATCGAATAAGACGACCTCTTGCGAGACGATACCAATGTGTGCGCGCAGCGAGTGCAGCTCATATGAGGCCAACGGAAGGCCATCGATGAGGACACGCCCAGCGGTGGGCTCATAAAAGCGAGGCAGCAAACTCACCAACGAGGTCTTCCCACTGCCACTGCTTCCCACAAGTGCAATCACTTCACCCGGCTTGATGACCAGATCAATATCGGTGAGGGCAGAGACCGTGTGGTTCTCATAGCGTAATGACACGCCCTGAAACTCAATGGCTTGCTTAATACCCATCAATGGGGCGGTGCCATGATCGTGAGCCTGCTCCGTGTTCATGTCCAACACATCAAACACGCGTTCCGCTGCCGCCAGCGCCTGCTGGATCAAATTATTGGATCCGGATAACTTTCGAATCGGCGTATAGGCTAATATCATAGCCGCCATGAACGAAAAGAACGCACCGGGAGTCATCGTTCCGCTGATCACGAGATACCCGCCATACCAGATCAGTGTGGCGACGCTGATCACGCCGATGATTTCCATGTGGGAATGGCCGATCGCCCACACTTGATTCGTTTTTAACGTCGTAGAGAGATAGGCCCGGTTTCGTGCTCGGAATCGCTCCCCTTCCGCATCCTCACGGCCAAAGGCCTTCACGACTCGGATACCTGCAAAGATTTCTTGCAGCGTCGACGACATGTCACCCATTTGCTCTTGTCCACTGACGGCGAGTTTCTTCAACCGCTTGCCCACGCGCACCATCGTCAGGCCAGCCAGCGGAAGCACGATGAGGGAAATGCCGGCCAGTCTCCAATCCTGATAGAGAATGACACCCACCATGGCGAGAAACGTGAGCCCGTTTTGAAAGATGTCTTTGACGACATTTGATGCCGCGTTCGCCATCAATCCCACATCATTGACGACTCGGGAGACCAAGCGACCGGAAGTATTCGAATCATGAAACCCCACCGGCAACCGCATGAGCCGCTGAAACAACTCTTGGCGAATATCGGCTACCACCTGATTGCCGACATAGGCCATGAGATAGTTCACCCCATAACTGAATACCGCCTTCACGGCCGCAACCCCTAACAGCGCTAGGGGCAATACCAACAGCAATCGTTCATTTTTTTCAATAAAGATGCCGTCAAGGACCGGGCGAGCCAGCCATGCATACACCCCGGTGGAGAGTGCCACGAGGCCGGAACAGACAAACCCGCCCGCAAATCTCACCCGATACGGGCGGACATACTGCATCAGCCGTTTAAACCGCTCTAGGCTCGACATACCGCCAACACCTTCTCCGCTGCTCTGGCTGACGCTCCGGGTGCACCTAATGTGTCTCGCACTTCTGCCAAGCTCCGCTTCATGTCAGCATAGGCTATTGGATCTTCCAAGATCCGCAACGCCTCTTCGTACAGCCGCTGACCGGTGGCCTCATGCTGCACCAACTCCGGTACGACGGATCGACCTGCGACCAAATTCACGAGCCCAATCCATTTGACTCGTTTGAAGAAGCTCGCGATCCACCATTCCAGTGCACTGATTTGATACAGCAGCACCATGGGCGTCCCTACCACGGCTGCTTGTAATATTGCCGTACCGGACTTGACCAATGCAAAATCCGAGACCGCCAGCACTTCACTGGTCTGCTCTTTCATCACGGTGATCGGCACTCGGTTCCCTTCGAGAAACGCCTGCAACAGATTATCCTGGATTGTGGAGGCTTGTGCCAGGAGAAACTTCGTTCCCGGCTTATGTTGTGCCAATTTCTCTGCGGCGGATAGCAGGATTGGCAACAGCACTTGCACTTCATGCGACCGGCTCCCCGGCAACAGAGCCACGACCTGCTCGTCAACGGACAGGCCCAATTTACTGCGGAGCTCACTTCGGTCGTGGAGGCCTGCGACCGCATCCAAGATGGGATGGCCGACAAACGTACAGGGCACCCCCGCCTTGTCCCAAAGCGGTTTCTCAAAAGGGAGAATGACCAGCATGTGATCAACCCGTCTTTTGGCCCAGTAAACTCGCCATGGTCCCCAGGCCCAGATCTGCGGCGCAATATAATAAAATACGCGCAACCCAGCGCCCTTGGCGAAATAGGCGTACCGTAGATTGAGCCCGGGGTTATCCACAAAGATGACCGCATCCCATGGTTCCGACCTGAACAACCGCCGCATGAAAAAAAACCGTCGAAAGATGGCCAATAATGCCAGGGGTCCGACCATGCCCATCACGTCGAACTGCCCCATCTTGGAGATTAACCGTACGCCGGCCGCCTCCATCGCTGCCCCGCCGATCCCAGCGAGCAAGACCTGGGGATCTTTGGCTCTGAGGGCCTTGGCAAGATTCGCCCCATGGAGATCGCCTGAGGCTTCGCCCGTGACAATCAGAATGCGTGCCATGATGGTCTATCAAGCATGGTCGATACGATCCAGGTGTCTTGTTGAATCCAGCGGACAGTCTCTGACTCTACTCGTTCGGCTAAAGATGCTCGAGCCGCTTCTGTTACCCAGTCATCTTCATCGCAGCGAGCACGCGATGCGCTAGCTCCACTGCCGCCGCTCCATCTGCGCCAGACACGACGGGACGAGAACGCACACGAACAGCATGGAGAAACGACTCCAGTTGTAATTTGAGCGGCTCTGCATCGCCGGCTTGAATCTCTTCCGCCGCCATGGTCGGTTTCCCACCAGACGCAACCGATCGGCGCCCGACTACTCCTTGCCGAGACTGAAAATCAATTGTGACACACCCATCGGGTTGGAATACTCGCCATTGACGCATAGCCTTGGGGGAGATCCGACTGGCGGTCAGCTGTGCGACACAGCCTTCCTTAAACTGGATGCGCGCATTGGCGACATCATTGGTTGGAGAAAGCAGAGCCCCACCGGTAGCCAAAACCGCCTCGACAGGGCCAGGGCTGCAGGAAAGCAGGAGATCAATGTCATGAATCATGAGATCAAGCACGACGTCGACGTCGGTACCCCGCTCACTATATGTACCCAATCGCTGACATTCGAACAACATCGGAGTGTGAATGTGAGGTCGCATGAGCGGCATGATGGGATTGAACCGCTCACTATGCCCCACTTGCAACGTGCATCCGTGACGGCCGGCCAATCCGACGAGGTCCTGCGCCTCATTCGGCGACACCGTGATCGGCTTTTCTACAAGAACATGCTTTTTTGCTTCGAGGCAGGCCCGTGCAACAACATAATGGCCGGAGGTAGGCACGGCAATACTGACGACCTCAACCTGTTTCAAAAACTCCGCCAGACCACGGAATGCCTGTGCTCCGAACTTCTCAGCGATGGCGGAAGCTCGTGCGCCATCTTGATCCATGACACCAACCAGCGTCGTATCCGGTGATGAGGCATAAAGACGCGCATGATGTCGCCCGAGATGTCCGACTCCAATCACACCCGCACGAAGTTTGGCCATACACCTCTTGGACTGAATGGGTGAATCTCTTGAGCGATCGAATCGGTGAGTTTCAGCAATCAATAGATCAACAGATCTTCGGACTCTGAAACTGCTCCGTTGACTCAGGTCCCCAGGCTCGACTCTTCCTCACGAGCCACGCCGACAACGGCGATTCCTGCATCCTCTGCATGGCGAAGGAGCACCTCTCGATCCAGCATCACCGACCGACCTGCCTCGACGGCCAGCACGGACGCCTTGACGGAGCGCATGACCTCAATGGTTCTCGGCCCGACAGCCGGCAAATCAAATCGGAGGTCCTGTTGCGGCTTACACCGCTTCACGACGACCACTCCATCCTTGGCGAGTGCGCCTCCACGCTTGATCGCCTCATCGGTTCCTTCAACCGCCTCAACTGCTACAATCGTACGATCCTTGACGACCACGCATTGACCGATATCGAGACGTCCTGTCTCTCTGGCAACCTCCCACCCATATCGGATATCGCCCCATTCCTTTTTTGTAGGCTGGCGAGAAGTCAACGTGCCTTCCGTGACCAAAATACCGTCAAGACCGAACGTCGATTCACAAATCGTGATGCCATCCTTCTCGAGTTCTGCCGCCAATGCACGGAGAATATCATCATCCTTCCAGAGAACCAATTTCGTGGCTAAAGCCAACACGCGAAAATCAGGACGGGCCTTGCTGTAGATGTGGGTCTTCTTAACGCCTCCCAGCATCACGACATGGCGTACCCCGTCGGCCTTGAAGGCATTGATCAATTTATTCAGTTGGCCGATCTTGACCCAGTGAATCCGGTCGACATGCTGCTCGAGCTCCGGTTCTGTTTCACCTTCATGAGCCACAGCAACGACTTGAAGACCCATCTTGCGAGCGTTATCGGAGAAGATGATCGGGAATCGCCCATTCCCGGCGATCACCCCGATTCGACCGTCCACTATCGGCATGGTGAGACCCATCGTGCTCGGTGTCACACCGGTTGATCGAATTCACGTTCAAGGTCGGAGCTGACGGCCCTCGAGATTCCTCGTTTAGTCCCCTCCATAAACGCAAGAATCTTGGCCACATCCTCCTGTCCCTTGAACTCCTTTTTCGCCAACTTGATCGCCTCGGCCGTTCGATGACCTGTTCGAAAGAGCAGATCAAACGCCTTCCTTAACAAGGCAATGCGGTCTACGGAGAAGCCATGTCGTTGCAAACCAACCGTATTGAGGCCATACAGATGCGCACGATATCCGCCGGCCGCGAACGCAAACGGCGGGATATCCTGACCGATCGCACAACACCCTCCGACCATGACATAGTCTCCGATGCGCACAAACTGAAGCACACCGGTCAACCCCCCGATGACGGAATGATCTCCGATCGTGATATGTCCGGCCAAGCTCGCGGCGTTGGCCATAATAATGTGGTTGCCGAGCCGGCAATCGTGCGCCACATGCACATAGGCCATGAGAATGCCCTTGGAACCTAGAGAAGTCACACCGCCCCCTTGGACGGTCCCCCTGTTGATCGTGACGTATTCCCGGATGATGTTGTCATGGCCGATCATCACCTTGGTCGGCTCCCCTTTATAGGCGAGGTGCTGAGGAGGCCCTCCGATGGACGCAAAGGGGTGTACTTCGTTTCGCTCTCCAATCTCCGTCCACCCCTCAACATTCACATGAGAGTGGAGGCGGCTCCCCTTTCCAATGACCACGTGTTCTCCAACGACACAGAAGGGCCCCACCTCGACATCAGTATCGAGCGTGGCCTTGGGATGGACAATCGCTGATGGATGTATCTTCACACCTGCCCCCTTTAAAATTGGTCAGCCTTCAACCGCGCTCTCTCGACCATGTGCGCATCCGACCCTGCGGCGTGGACGTTGACACGTAACGATGATTGATTACTGCGCTTCGGTCTTTTCTTCCATCACCATCGCCGTGACCACAGCCTCACACACCACCTCATTGTCGACGAATGCCTTCCCCTGCATCTTCCAGAACGGCGGACGTTTCTTGAGGACGTCGATCTCAAACCGAAGTTGATCACCCGGCACGACCGGCTTTCTGAATTTCGCTTCCTCAATTCCCGTCAAATACATGATCGTTTTGCCGACCGTCCCTCCCGACTTGAACACCAGCACGCCTCCCGCCTGTGCCATAGCCTCGATGATCAATACCCCAGGCATGACGGGGCGCCCCGGGAAATGGCCTTGAAAAAACGGCTCATTGATCGTGACATTCTTGATCCCGACGATTCGCTTATGTGGCTCAAACTCTTTGACCCGATCCACCAACAGGAAGGGGTACCGGTGGGGAAGTAATGCTTGAATTTCAACCTGCTCGACCGATGCCATTGACCTGCCTCCTCTCTGTCCTTGACCTAAGGGTTTTGCCGATCAAATTCTTTGACGACCAACTCCGTCACATCCAACGCAGCCTGGTGATAGAGCACGACGCGGAGCACCGAATCATTACCCTTGTCGAGAATGGCCGCATAGCCTTCTTTTTGAGCGACGGCTTGCGCGGCTGCCGCGATCTTTTTTGAATATTCCGCGACCATTTCACCTCGCTTCTGCTGAACCTCACGATTGAACTCTTGCACCCGATGCTGATAGGCCTCCACCTTGCCCCTCAACTGTTCTTCCTTCTCTTGCCGGACAGCATCGGTGAGCTTGGTATTCGGGTCTTCCAGCGATTGCTGCAATTCCTTGAGTTCCTGCTCGTCGGAATTGATAATCTTCTGTCTGGTCTGGGCATAGCCTGCCATATCTTCCAACGCCGCCTTCCCCGCCTTGCTTCGCTCAAAAACGAGTTGTTGATCCATCACCCCCACCTTAAGCGGATCTCCCGCATAAAGAGGCGCGGCCCATTGAGCCACAGACCACAGAACAGCCAGCACGATCATTTTGGTACGATTCATCATCATGACCTACCTCCCGCAGACACTATGGATATTCGCGGTTGAACGCTTCGATCACTTGGTTTGAAATATCCAACCCGTCTTCATGATAGATGGTTGCCCCCCCCTTGCTCTTATCAACAACCACCTGCACCCCCAACCCCTTCGCCACCTTGGCGACCACCGCTTCGACCTTGTCACGAAACCCTTCCAGGACATCCTTCTGTTTTTCTTGAACTTCGCGATTCAACTCCGCAGCCTTTTGTTGATACTCCTGCATGCGTCGACGAAATTGTTCCTCCCGCTCCCGTTTTGCAGAGGGACTCAGGATGGACGCTTGTCGTGCAAAATCCTCCTCCATCCGCCGCAACTCCCGCTCCTCCGACTCCATCAACGCCTGTCGATTCTTGGAGAACGAGGCCAGAATATCCTTCGCCCGCTTCCCCGCATTCGTTTCGTTCAAGAGGCGCTGGGCGTTGATCACCCCTACCTTGCTTTCAAGCTTGGCTCCCTGACTGGCACATCCCCCTACAAACAACACAACGCCCAATACTCCCGACAGCCAACCAAGCCGCCAGACCAAGCACCGCAACCACATCCCATGCACACTCAACTCCGTCACAACAACACTCCCTTTAGAACAAGGTTCCGATCGTAAACTCAAACACACCGGCTCGCTCACCGGTTCGTGCGTCGAGATTGATCCCATAGGCCACGCGCAAGGGGCCGAAGGGAGAGATCCACCGACCCTCAAGACCCGCAGCGGGTCGCAAATTGATCGACAACGGCTCATCCTCATCAAACCCTTTGCCATAATCGAAGAAGAGCACACCGTTCAATTTGGCTTCCGCTGAGATTGTAAAAATCAACTCGCTGCTGAAGATCAACTGTTTGGCGGCACCGAACGGAGCGCGAGTTGTCGGAACGACGGGACCGGCTCGTCCGAACGCAAACCCGCGCATGGTATTGATTCCACCCACGAAGAATCGTTCACTGAGCGGAATTCTTGTGCCGTTAAGTGCCTGAATCTCTCCGAAGCGAGCCCGTAGCGACACTCTCATGTCGAACGGCAGCGGAGTAACCTTGATGACATCGACGTGGTACTTGATGAAATTATTGGTCCCGCCCATCAGAGGCGTCCCGATATCAAATCCGCCGCCGATCCGCCAACCGGTCCTGGGATCAAGGTAGTAGTCTCTGGTATCCCGAAACATCGCAAACCGAAATCCCGTCGACGACTGTGTGCCCAACTGCTGACAGACAATTGGCACCAGCTCCTTCCCTGGCGTACAGATACCTGCTTGTGGGTCCCTGAACGTGATTTGTTCCCCGAAGATACTGACGCTCCCCGTCACATACTCGGATAGCCATCGCCCCAGTGTGACATTTCCACCGGTTCGCTCTTCGAAATAGGAAAGATAATTGGTCATACTTCGATACCCGTCTACCTGGAGCGACGTCAACGAATCATAGAGATAGGGGTTACGGAAGGTGATGGACCCGAGACTTCGGCGCTGCCCCAGCTGGCCCCGGATACGACCGAGATACCCATACCCGCCCAAATTCCCCTGCGTAATGTCGGCGATTGCCACGAGCCGATCGAGGGTGCTGAAGCCTCCGCCAAGACTGAACATGCCAGTCGGCTTTTCCTTCACTCGCACATTCAAATCCACCTTGTCCGGCGCAACCTGATTCGGCAGAATCTCGACCGTTTCGAAAAAGTTCAGATTATTCAAACGCTGAAAACTGCGTTTCAGAGAGGCGGTGTCGATCACATCTTGCTCATCGACTCGTATTTCTCGTCGGATGACGTTATCGCGCGTTTTATCGTTTCCGTTGATATTAATTTGTCGGATCCGCATCATCTCGCCTTCTTTCAGACTGAAGATGATCGCGACTGTTCGTTCCTCATTGTTCGGATTGACGCTGGGAACCACCTCGGCAAAGGAATATCCCTTGCTGCCGTAGAGATCCGTCAGCCGTGTGATCTCATCCCGGATTTTAGCTCGTTGAAAGATCTCCCCATCCTTAATTTTCAACCCTTGACGAAGCTCAGGGTCCTCGAACACCGTATACCCTCGAAACCCGACTTCACTGACTGTAAACGGCTCTCCCTCGGAGACGGGATAGCTGACGATGAACCATTTTTTATCTTCGGTCAGTTCAACCGATGGCTGACCGACTCGCGCATTAAAGTATCCTTTATTGAGCAACACCTCCCTGATCCGCTCCACATCGTTGTCCATCTCCTCCCGTTTCAACAGACCGGCATCGGAGAAAAAAGAGGGGAGTTTCAATTTCGTGAAAAGGCCGTACCACGGGATCCACTCTCTGGTCGCCATCACATTGAGCAACTCTGTCTTGCTGGTCCCAGTAAGTCCATCAAACACCACCGTTTTAACCCGTGCTTTCTCTCCTTCTGTCACGTGAAAGATCAGGCGCATCCGATCGTCATCAATCGCCTGAATCACCGGGGTGACTTGTGCACTAAAATATCCGTCCTGCTGATAGGCAAGACGCAGCCGCTCGGCACTCTCTTTCACCTGTTGCTGATCGAGAAACGTCTGGCTCTTGATGGTTGTTTTCTCTTTCAACTTCTCGTCGCTCAGGTGCTCGTTTCCGTCAAAGACGACCTCACTGATGAAGGGCTTTTCCCGCACAACAAACGTCACCGCCATACCGGCAGGAACCGACTCGGTTTCCACCTGCACATCCTCGAAAAATCCGGTGTCGTACAGAATCCGAATCTGGCCACGTACATGTTCCGATGTATACGGGTCATCTGGCTTGAGCGTGAGACGACCAATAATCGCCGCTGCCTCAATCCGCTTGGCCCCCCGGATGTCGATCGAGGTCACCTTCGGCTCGACGCCCTGCCCATAACTGTCGAGCCCACCCCAGAAGACTGAAGCCACCAGTGCCACAACCATCAATGATCGGGATCTGTAGACGGCATGCCCGGTCACCAATGAGGATTCCTCTGGCGCAAGGTGGAGGTGGACGGTAGAGGCGATATCATCATACGAGATCTCACGCGATACGTAACAAACCCAGCTGCTTGCGAGCGCGCACGGATAACAAGCCGACCCTCAGCTGGCAGCGTACTTCCAGCAGATCCATCACTCGGAACAACTCTCGTGTACGCCTCTTGACGAGACACAGGCTCGCAAAACTTCAGGATTATATTGAGGTCGCCACACATTGTAAAGCAGCGATCCGACCTTCATTTTGAAATTCACCAGTGTCCCGCACTCCTTGTCTATACGAACCCCGCGCATCAAATTGCCGACCCATACGGCTTGAGCTCGCTCGGTTGCTCGACGACCAAACCACCAGCGCACAAGCAGCTGATTGAATCTACCGGCTAGAACCAGGCAACCCATGACCGAACGATCCGGAGCAGCCTCTCCCGTGAAGCGTGCGCATTCGAAAACGAGAGCCGCTTTATGTTTCACTGTTCGGCAGACTCACGACCTTGAGTTCCATCGAAGAGCGAATGACGAGCGAGAAAATAGTCTTACGGGAACCTCTCGGCAATGACTGGGACAACGCCCATGGATCATATGGGTTAGGAATTGGGCTGTCACAGCATTCAGACACAGACTTCAAGAAGCAGCCGTATCGTCCATCCACTCAATTGACACGCCTTGCAATCAGTTCGTCTGTTTCTTGACTTCGCTCAATCCATCACATACTATCCTCGCATGTCTCGCCTTACAGTCAGAAAAGCCGTGATCCCTGCAGCTGGTTTGGGCACACGTTTCCTTCCTGCGACCAAGGCCTCTCCCAAGGAGATGTTGCCGCTGGTCGACAAGCCGCTCATTCAGTATACGGTTGAAGAAGCGGTCGCCTCAGGCATCGAAGATATTATCGTAATCACAGGGCGCGGCAAACGTGCCATCGAAGATCACTTTGATCGTTCCGTCGAGTTGGAAGAGAATTTAAAGGGAACAGGGAAAAGCCAAGTCCTCCATCAGATTCGACAGATTTCTAATCTCGCGAATTTCTGCTATGTCCGCCAGTCAGAGGCATTGGGTTTGGGACATGCCGTCTTGTGTGCCCAACACCTGATCGGAGATGAGCCATTCGCCGTGATTCTGGGGGACGAAATCATCGACGCCGACGTGCCGGGGCTCGCTCAACTCATCCACGTCTATAAGAAACGACACGGGGCAGTCCTGGGAGTGCAGGATGTTCCGAAAGCGGATGTCAGTCGATACGGTATCATCACGCCGAAACGCCTCTCTCACGGGTTGCACCGAGTTGAGGATTTGGTTGAAAAACCGTCTCCCGCCGATGCACCGTCCACGCTTGCTGTGATCGGTCGCTATATCCTTCCTCCGGAAATTTTTCCCATCCTGAGAAAAACAGCCCCGGGAAAGAACGGAGAAATTCAGTTGACCGATGCGCTCAAGACACTGGCAAAAAAATCTCCGATGTATGCACTCGAGGTCGAGGGCCAGCGCCACGACGCTGGAGACAAGCTGGGCTTTTTGATCGCCACCGTGGAGTTTGCCTTAAAGAACCCGGCATTGGGAGCAGAGTTCCGCGACTACCTCTCGACCAGAACGCACACCACATCGAATAATCGTCGCGGATGATCCTATCGGCCCTGATGGGAAGGCTGTCCCAAGGATCTCGGCACCACCGATTCTACACGAGACCGTACGGTAAACGAAGTGTTCAATCAGCGCATTGCGCAATCTCAATTGGCCCTTCTTTCTGAAAGTACCGTACGACAATTATGAAGGAGCAGATCGTTGAGACATGCGCGAGCAATAACCGCCTTCTGGTCCATTGAACCGAAGTTTCATGTGTCGATAAACAGAACAGGCCCATAGACATGACCGACCTAAACGAGCAGGATATCCAGCCCCCCCAAAACATTGAGGTCCCCAGCCAGCTCCCGCTGTTGCCGGTCCGAGACATTGTCGTCTTTCCCTACATGGTCCTTCCGCTGTTCGTTGGACGCGACATGTCGATTAAAGCGATCGAAGCAGCCTTAGCCGGTAACCGGATGATTTTCCTTGCCACCCAAAAAGCGCTGGATGTCGAGAACCCAACCCCCAAGGACATCCACACCGTTGGGACCGTCGGCATCATCATGCGGATGCTGAAACTGCCGGATGAGCGCATCAAGATCTTGGTCCAAGGCATCGCGAAAGCCAAGATCAATAAATACATCCAAACCGATCCCTACTACTCCGTTCGAATCGACAAAGTTCCCGACACGAAACCAGCGGCCACACCACTGGAAGCCGAAGCCGTGATGCGGACCGTGAAGGAACAGATCGAGCGGATCGTCAGTCTAGGCAAAGTCCTGATCCCCGATGTCATGGTCGTCATCGAAAATCTCGAGGAACCGGGACGCTTGGCCGACATGGTCGCCTCCAATCTTGGCCTCAAAGTCGACATAACCCAAGCCGCCTTGGAAATTGCCGACCCAATTCAACGACTTCGACAGGTCAGCGACATTCTGGGGAAAGAAATTGAAGTCCTCTCCATGCAGCAGAAGATCCAGGCGCAAGCCAAAGGCGAGATGGACAAAACACAGCGCGAATACTTTCTCCGGGAACAGCTGAAGGCGATTCAGAAGGAGTTGGGTGAACTGGACGAACGAGCGGAAGAGATCACAGAATTCCGCAAACGTATCAAAGACGCCAAGATGCCAGAGAAGGTGCTGAAAGAAGCAGAGAAACAGCTCAAGCGCCTCGAAAAAATGCATCCCGATACCGCTGAGTCCGCCACTGTCCGTACCTATCTGGAATGGATGGTCGAGTTACCCTGGTCGAAACGGTCGAAGGACAACCTTGAGCTGAAAGCCGCAGCCAAGGTGCTGAACGAAGATCACTACGATCTTGAAAAGGTCAAAGAACGGATCCTGGAATATCTGGCGGTGCGAAAGCTGAAAGAGAAAATGAAGGGACCGATCTTGTGCTTCGTCGGTCCGCCCGGAGTCGGCAAAACCTCGTTGGGCAAATCGATTGCCAAAGCCCTGGGTCGAGAATTTGTGCGGATCAGCTTGGGCGGTGTGCGGGATGAGGCGGAAATCCGCGGCCATCGCCGGACCTACGTCGGAGCATTGCCGGGCCGTATGATCCAAGGCATGAAACAGGCGGGAACCAGCAATCCCGTGTTCATGCTGGACGAGGTAGATAAGGTGGGAATGGATTTCCGAGGCGATCCTTCTGCCGCCTTACTGGAAGTGCTCGACCCTGAACAAAACACGGCCTTCACCGACCACTACCTCGGAGTCCCCTTCGACCTGACCGAAGTAATGTTCATCACCACGGCCAATTTGATCGATCCGATTCTGCCTGCACTGCGCGATCGGATGGAGGTCATTGAAATCCCAGGATACACGGAGGAGGAGAAACTCGGCATCGCCCAGCGCTACTTAATTCCGCGCCAACTCGACGAACACGGCATCACCAACAAACACGTACAGCTCACGGAACCCGCCATCAGACAAATCATCTCACACTACACCAGGGAAGCCGGAGTCAGAAATCTCGAGCGCGAGATCGCCAACGTCATGCGCAAGGTCGCCAAGAAAGTGGCCGAAGGCAAGGGGCAGGGATTCTCCATCGATCCATCAAATCTGAATAAATATCTCGGCGTCTCAAAGTACGTTCCGGAAGCTGAGCTCGAACAAGACGAGACCGGCGTCGCCACTGGCCTGGCCTGGACCGAGGCGGGTGGCGATGTGTTGTACATCGAGGCGACCGTCATGAAAGGCAAGGGCCAGTTGACCCTTACCGGACACCTCGGAGATGTGATGAAGGAGTCCGCCCAAGCGGCCCTCAGCTATGTCCGTTCGAGGGAGAAAAGCCTGAATATTGATCCCAGCATGTTCAGCAGACAAGATCTGCATATTCATGTCCCCGCAGGTGCGATTCCCAAGGATGGGCCTTCCGCCGGTATCACAATGGCTACGGCGATTGCCTCTGCGTTCTCCGGTATCCCCACAAGGCGGGATCTGGCCATGACGGGAGAAATTACCTTGCGCGGCCGTGTCCTTCCAATCGGAGGGTTGAAGGAAAAGATCCTGGCGGCCAAACGGGCCAAGCTGACAACCGTAATCTTGCCTCGCCGGAACAAGAAGGATCTCGAAGAAATTCCCAAACACCTTTTGAAAGGCATTCAGCTGGCATTTGTCGATACTATGGACGACGTCATAAAGATCGCCCTCCGCCGACGTGGAAAGACGCCCCCGGCTTCAAAAGCACAGCCAGCCCCTCCGGCACCAGCCCGCATCCGCCCTCTGCGGTCAGGTAAAGGGCGGCGGTCTCACGAGCTCCCAGCAACAGTGATGGCCGACCGAATCCCGGCACGTGCATAGGATCGCCTTGTGGCCAATCGTAAGGCCAAGCCAGCCATTCAGGAATTCCCTCTGATCCGAGGCCTCGCAGGCCGGTTTGCTCACGCCGTGCCCGGGCTTGTCCGGGGCATCGGTGACGATGCCGCGGTCGTTGAACCCACCTCACGGACTTGGTGGCATGTCACGACAGACTTGCTCGCGGAAGGCATCCATTTCAACTTCAAGTCTGCGGCCCCGGAGTCGGTCGGATATCGCGCCGCCATGGCTAACCTCAGCGATCTTGCTGCCATGGGGGCCACCCCTCGCTATCTACTTGTTTCACTAGCCATCCCGAAGACACTGAAATCATCGGACATCTTCAAGGTCTACAGCGGCCTGATGAACGCATGCGGACGCGATGGCGTGGCGCTCATCGGTGGAGACACTTCAGCCTCCAAAGCCGGGCTCTTTCTCAACATCACGCTCATCGGTACCACTCCCACACGAAGGGCTCTCTTTCGTCACGGAGCTCAAGTCGATGACCTGATCTACGTCACCGGTACGCTCGGAGATTCTCTCGCAGGGCTTCGCCTATTGATGCCGCTCCACAGGGCTCACCGCTCAAGCAAGAACAGGCTAGCCCTCCTTGCCTCACATCAACGATTTCTGATCGACCGCCACCTGCACCCAACGGCGAGAGTGTCAGAAGGACAGTGGCTGAATCAGAAACGACTGGCCACTTCCGCCATCGATCTCTCCGATGGTCTATCGGGAGATCTTCGTCATCTCTGTGAAGCGAGTCAGGTAGGCGCAGAGGTGGAACTCGAGAAACTTCCGATCTCGGCAGCCTGCCAGGCCTACGGCAAAGCAGCTGGCCGCTCACCGGTTCAGCTCGCGCTGAGCGGGGGCGAGGACTATGAACTCCTCTTCACCGCCGCTCCAGGCTCTCGAAGTACGATTGAACAGCAAGCCCGCGCCCGCGGCTATCGCGTGACCTGCATCGGGACGATCCGCTCGAAGCGATTTGGAATACGGATGTCATCCGGCGGGAAAAGGCAACTGCTGCCGGTCACCAGCTACGAGCATTTTCACTGATGTCCGAACTCAGCAACCAGCCGGTGAAACGCAGCCGATCCTTTCGTGCACTCTTACGCCAAGTGCTTCATCTACGGGAGTCTCCTCGCCGCACAGCTTTGGCCTTCGCCTTAGGCGTCTTTATTGCGTTTTCACCGGCGTATGGCCTGCATACGGCCATGGTGGCGCTGTGCACCTGGCTGTTCGGTCTCAACTTTGTGGCATTGTTGGCCGGAGCGCTGATCAACAACCCCTGGACCATTATTCCGATCTTAGGCGCAACCTATTGGACCGGGGCGTTCCTGCTCGGACGCACCGATACCCCGACCTTCGATTGGCACGACTTGAGCTTCAACGGCATCTATGAGCAAGTCCTCCCCTATGCCGGCCCGTTTGTGCTGGGAGGGTTCATTCTCAGTATACTCGGCACCATGATCTCATACCCCGCCGCGTATTTCTTTATTACGAAATACCGGCCAGAGTCAGCATCCGATCTGGCCAAACCATTGCCGCCCTCTGACCAGGTGGGCTAAGATACCCACTATCTATGGAACCCGTAGACCGTCCTGATGCCCCCTACGATGGCTCTGCACTCATCGCCGATCCGATTCACAAGTACGTCACCTTTACCGTTCCATTTGCAAACCCCGACCCGCACGAACATACAGAGAAGGACCTGATCGATTCCCCCTGGGTGCAGCGACTGCGGTACATCTATCAGTTGCAAAGCGCCCGTTGGGTCTATCCGTCCGCCGAACACACCAGATTCGTCCACTCCTTAGGGACCATGCATGTGGCCGGACGATTCGCTCGACACTTGTACCCCTTTCTGAAAAAGACCGTCAAAGACGTGCCCTCGGCCAATTATGTTGAGGAGCTCTTGCGCATCACGGCCTTAGTGCACGACATCGGACACGGGCCTTTCTGCCATTTCTTCGACGACAATTTTCTCCATGGATTCGGCCTGACCCATGAACGATTGGGACAAATTATCATCCGAGACCATCTCGCCCCTTTGATTAAAAAGATCCGCCGGAGTCCTTCCGGCCCCTTCGCCAAAGGTGAAGAGTTGAACCCGGACCAGGTCGCTCATCTGATCCTCAAAGAAAAAGGCAAGGACAACTCCCGACTCCCTCGCTGGCTGAATATGCTCCAACCTATCATCTCCGGAAGCTACACCGGGGACAACTTGGACTACGTCTTGCGGGACTCGTATATGTGCGGCGTCGCGGTGGGACCGGTCGATCTCACACGGTTGATTCATTACACCATCGTGACGGAGAAGGGATTCACCATTCATAAGACCGGGCTCCCCGCGCTCCAGATGTTCCTCAACACCCGGATGTATCTCTATTCAAATGTGTATTTCCATCGCACAACCAGATCCATCGATATTCACCTTCGCGATATCTTCGGAGACACGATGAAGCTCATCTGCCCTCGCGATCCGCGAAAGAATATGGGCGGCTACCAAACTCTGACCGATTGGTCGCTCCTGGAAGAGGTCCGGGGATGGGTGCAGAGCCGCAGCAAATCGCGCCGTCATTTGGGACAGGAATGGACCAGAATTCTGGACCGCGATATCAAATGGAAAATGGCCTACAGTACGACCTTGAAAGAAAAGGGGCAGGAACGCGGGATGGCCTTCCCCAGCCATCGCCACTTTGAGCAGCAAATTATGAAGGAGCTACCGACTCGGCTGAAGCGGTATCCGTTTCGAGTAGACATGGCCCTGTTGGATCCGCGGCCAGACCCGAAGGATTCACGGGGCAACCCCCTCTACGTCTATGATCCCGGTACAGGCCAGGTTTCGACTGAACTATTGGAAGAGTGCCTGGATCTGCTGCCCACGAGACTGGTCCAGTTTCGGATTTACGCGCCAGACCATGCCCACGACGCCGCGCTCTCGCAAGCCGCCGCAACTGTGCTGAACAAAACACCGACCAGTCTAGAATCACACTACTGAACACCGTCCTTTGACTCTTAGGAAGTGGTGAGAGGCAGGGGCGATCAAGAACGCATGTGGCATAGCACACCCGTCTCTACGCCGCCATCTTGAGCGGAAGACTCTTCATCAATTGGGATTTCTTGCTTGTCATGAAGTCCCGTTGAGGCTCTAATGGAAAATGCGAACCGCGCTTCGACCGTGGGAACCGACGCTCAAACTGTTCAATGATCTCAAGCGCCTCTGCCTCCTCTCCTGCCTGAAGCAACAGTTGTACGAGCCGGAGATACGCGGGAACAAGAAGCATGAGGTGCCGGACTTCCTTCGCTTCATTGACCACGTAGCGATAGCCCTCAATCGAGACCTCCGGGCTGCCTCGTTCGGACACCATGGCCTCGATCAAATAGACCGACACTCGATCGGTTTCTGCGCTGATGCAACGCTCCCACTGCCCGTTCACCAATGCGCGGACTTCTTCGGCTGAGAGTTGGATCCCGCCTTTCTTGACGTTCTCACGAAGGTTTTCCAACACGCCTCTGGCCTCCAGCCACGCGCCGTACAAACCAAGCAGGACTCCGTTGCAGGGAGTCGGACGAGTACAGTCTCCGGTGAGAGGAGAAAAGTGTTTCTTTGCAACGTGAGACGGCAAAAACACACGACCATGCGCGGCCTCACAGACATCGCACACATGATCATCATCAGGCACAACATAGATATACATTCGGGTGCCGGAGCGATCAAAAATATCCACGGCCAGAATGCGCCCCGACAGGATTTGCAGTTGGTAATACTGCCAGAGGACCAGTAGACCAAGAATGGCCACCGCATAACCCGTCACGTCCGGAAACTCAAACCCGTCAAACATCAGCGCGCTCCCACTTCGTTGTTTAAGATCAGCCCCAACCAGGATTGTCCGATGTGGAGTTCTTTCGAAATCTCTCGCTTCCTCTACACATACAAGACTGTATCGGTCACTTCACCGGCACACTTAATCCCCTTTCACTCGCCTAAACCAACCTCTTGGTCTTTGATGGACAAAGGCATAGAACATGCGTAATTGCTCACTTAACGGGGATGTATACGAGTAAAAGTAAGGACAGATCCGGTGATTTCTTGGACACGCATCATGGTTGTTTGGGGGCTCTCACTGTTGTTGGCTGTTCCAGCCTCTGCACAGGACCAGGAAGACGCCACGAAGATCTTTAACTTGCACCCGCCACCCATGCGATCCCGATACGCTGTTCCAATTCAAACGGCTACCCTTGATCGTCCCACGCAAACACCTGCCTAGTGCGCGTTGGGACAGGTGACCGGAACATTTCGTCAGCCTGCCGGAACGACGATCACGGTCCACACAGCAACGCGGCTTGTCCTTCGAACGATATCGAGCCAGGTAAACTTTCGTAAGTATGTTGAGCAATTCACGAGTTCTTGAGACACTACGCTCAGGTCCTCATCGACCCAACGGCACTTCAAGACACACATGCTTTCTTGGCACCTAACCAATGAGGCAAGATCCATGACACATCCTACCACCATAGTCCTAAGAACCCTTCAACGGATCACAGTGTGCGTGCTCGCAGGAATGCTCTCGATAGAGGTTGGCTGTGTCAGCCAGAGTGCCTATGAACGGCTCAAAACCCAGGCCCAAGAAGACACGCACGCACTTGAGGTGGTTCGAAACGAGGTGAAGGAACTTGATCAGCAAATCGTCTGGCTGCAGGCCGCTAATCGGCAAGACGATGCGACGACGGCTGAGCTACGTATGGCTCTACAACATGAGGAAGAGCAGTTACCGATCATGAGAGAGCGGGCGGAGGCGAGTCTCACCTTGCTCAAAGGACAGGTTACCGCATTGATGAACCAAAGTTGGAACCTCGCTCGCAAGATTGCAGACCTTCGGCATGAAAGCGCCTCCTTGCAGAGTACAGCCGCACAGTATAAGCAGGAGATGGAAGAATCCCCGGCTGCTGGGCCGGTAGCCGCGGATGAAGAAACGCCACACGTTGCTCAAGCTATTGCCACTGAGCCAGCCGTGCCTGCACAACCACCGTCGCAAGTCCCCATCGTGGCTCAGCGATCAGAGCCAGTCGCTCCTACGCCAAACCTGTCATCATCAGCACCATCGACGCCCACAAACACAGACCCTGCGGAGACAGACAACTCCTGGATTAGCATGATTCTCAGCTGGCTCACCACATTCTGGAATTGGCTCCTCAGCTAGACCTGCCCGTCCTACTCGTCATTAATGCGCCCTTCCATGCCTTTGTCCTGCCGCATGAGGCTTAGTCCATTGCGAAAAGTTGGCCCGAGCAAGCTGCCCCTGGCAGGACAGACTGCAACGCAAAGGATCCGTCCCCTAATCCCCCCCTACCCGGTGACAGTCCACTCGAGGAAATGGTTACGCGCCTCTTCCACAACCGAATATGAACTACGAATAGTTTGGGTGACCAACGAGGCTGGATCGCGGGGAACTCAGATACCGAAGGATGGCACCTTCCGCGAAGTCGGCGAAGAGAGCGCAACGTATGTTCTCGCCCGTGTCAAAGCCCGAAGCGAAGCCGCGGTAACTTGGTCGCAGCCCAGCGTGAAGGTTGCCGGACCGATACTCGTAAATCTGTTTCAGCATCTCCCGCCGTAGCGCGCGGGCGGTTCGTGTGCCGCGTCGTATTCCAAAGACAGTCTCAAAGTTCCCATGCGCGACCATCTGGTCTAGCTCGTCTGGCATAAGAGCATCGAAGAACTCAACAAAGCGCTTAGTGAGCTTGGAGTCGCGCCAAGGCGTGCGTAACGTCGTTAGACACTCGGCCACGACCACCTAGAAGATGCAGGCGACTGCGTCGTGCTCCTAGTGCTTCGCCGCGTCAAAGGTCAGAAATGCGGATCGAAGTCGTTGAAAGCACTCGAAGCCGCCTGGGACACCAACAAGAGTGAAAATATCTAGGGCGACGTGCTTGCGAGCGAGCGTGAGGACACTTTGATCGAACTGGCGAGCCTGCACTCCCGGTGCCATTTCGGGGCGAGTCGGAAAAGCGCTGGGTGGCAACGAAACAGCTCGGCCAAGTGCGAAGCTGCAAATGACTGCGGTGGTTTCGAGTACAGCGTGGGCGATGTGTGAAGAGAAGTTGCCGACACAAGGAGCAGGTACTGCTATGTGCACGTGAGCGAGAGCTTGGGGTGGCAAGAGCGCGTTCTTCGGATCCCAGTCGTTCGGCAACTCCTCCGCAAACTCGATAAGAACATTTGATCCCAGACGCCACCAGCCGACTATGCGAGTCTGATTGCTCAACCGCTCCATGAATGAGCCCATGGAGAAGGGCGCAGCAATCTGATAGCCGGGCGCGGGGCATGTGGCGGAGTGCCAGACAGTCGAGCCAACGTTGCCCTGCTTGACTCGTGATGCGGTCTCAATCGCCAGCGAATCAATCAGCGGTTGTTGCGAAGGATCGCTACTGACGAAGCGGAGGTACGGCTCAGCATCGGTGAAATGACCAATGACATTCAACTCGTTGGGCGACACTATCGTGAACGAGTCACCGCGTGAGCCGTATTGGCTGAACGGGAGTCCTGCATCGCGCCCCAACTGCATGAGCCAATCGGCGCAGAGCATACGCAGCGCCGCAATGTCGATTCAGTTTACAGTCACGGTCACCTCTCACCGAGTGTCACGTCGTGGGCTCTGGAGAGAGCTAACAATGCTTAGACAGTCTGTAGAATCTCGCAGAGGCAGTCCAACTGCTACCCATCTTAACCTAAACGAGGGATTTGACATCAGTTGTAATCCAAAACGATTCGAGGTTGCCGTTCTAATCTCTCGGTATAGAACGGTTTACGGACCATCGATCAGGCCCCACACCCTGTGGCCAAACAACAATTGAGTATTGATTAAGAATCTAGACTGGAGACTCGAGACTGGAAAGGATCTCTTCTGATCCTAGCCCCTTGGAATCGGGATCGAACACAATACCAAGACATGAGGGTTAGCCGGTATATTCTCCTACGATTCACATTGGTTTGTTCGTAACCTGGCACCAGGAGACCTTAGTATCAGCAAGCCTCTTTGGGAATTTCACCGCACACTCCCTCACGATTTCTTCCCTTCTTCCGCCGACGCATTCACGCCAGTCAGCCCCACTTCTTTCCGGTCTTCCTTTTCGATCTCCTTCTGTGACTTCAGATCGCGCTCGTCTTGGTGGTCACCGATGAGGGCCCCAGTGATCAGCATTTGGATGCCGATGAGGAGAAAGAATAACGCGCTCTTGTACTGGCCACTCGGCTCAGCCAGTGAAAACTTATGCGCGGAGATCAGGAGGGAGACTGCCGCGCATAGGAATAAGAAGGTTCGCATGTCGGATGACCCATCGTTAAGAATGCTCTAAAGGGTATGCCTGCGGTGAGACTCCGGTCAACTGGAAATCATCAGGGAAGAAGGAGCTGGAACGTGGTGGGGGTTACGGAGTTGGCGAACCCATCCCGGAAGCCGGTTCGGTGAGCGAGACTGATGCTGGAGTTGCGGACTGTATGGCACCTTTGAAGGGAAGATCGAGCAACGAGTATGGATTCACACGCGCGCCGTTGAGTTTGACACCCCAATGGAGATGCGGACCGGTCGCCCGACCGGTGGCGCCGACTTTCCCGACGATTTGTCCGGCTTTCACCACGTCACCGTCTTTGACGAGGACTTCGGACAAGTGGAAATACATCGAGTAGAATCCCAGCCCATGGTCAAGGAAGAGGCCCTTTCCTGAGAAAAAATGGTCGACAGTAAGCCGCACCACCCCATCATTCGTCGCCGCAACGGGCGTACCGAGCGGCGCACTGATATCTTCTCCATTATGCGGGTTCCGTGGTTGGCCATTCATGATTCGGACACTGCCGAAGATCCCCGTTCGTCTGCCGCTCACCGGCTCCACGAAGCCGGGCTGCCATAATCTCGCCTGTGAATCGACCGCCAGTCCCGTTTTGATCTGTTCCTGTTCCGCCTTCCACCGAGCTACAGTCTTCTCGTCTAAATCAACTTTGTCTTTCGGCAGCGTCAAATGCTCGATGTGAAATTTCTCTTTAACGACCGACACGCTGTAATTGAAAGTGCGACTCTGCTCCCCTTGCTTCAGCTCGACGAGCAGATCATGCGTTCCCGGCTCATCTTGTAGGTCAATCCCAAGCAACCCCACAAACCCTTTTGGCTCCTCGAGTCGCGGATCAGGGAAGAACCGGATGGAGCGGCCAAGAAACGTTCCCTGCACCGTGGCCGATTCATCTTCCAACGGCACCTTCACGACAAGCACCTGCCCCTGCTTGCCGCTATAACGACCCTCTGCACCCTGAACAGCTAGTAGAGAGCCTGGTACGAGAGCCAGAGCAAGATGCGTGAGCAGCACAACAACCGCAAGCTGTACCAGCCCGATAGGCCGCGTATGAGAGAGATTGAACAATGGTTTCATCGGTAAAATCGCCCTCCTGAGACTTGCGAGATCAGTTCTTCGACCCGTCGATTCTGGGCACTAAAGGGATCCATGCAAAGGATCGTTTCCTCCCAGTACCCGTTCAGTTTCAAATAGGTCCAATCAACCGTGTAGGATCGGTTCTTGGCCCGCGCGAAACGAATGAAGTCCCCCCGCACCTTCGCCCTCGTTGTTTGCGGTGGGGTGGACATGGCCCGCTGAACGACATCTTCCTCCACAACTCGTTCGACCAACCCGCGAGCCTCCATCAGATAGTACAGCCCTCTCGTCCGTTTCACATCATGGTATTGCAGATCGAGTAACAACACCCTCGGATCGTCCCATCCACAATTCTTCTTGTCGACATAGGATTGGATCAGGTGCTTCTTCGTGACCCAATCGATCTGATGCGTCAGCTGCATCGGATCGTCCTCCAACTGCTGCAATACCGCTTCCCACTTGTTGCAGACATCATCAAGGGTTGGGTCATGCGCTTCTTGTGCCAGATAGTCTCTTGCACGGCTCAGATAGACCCGTTGAATCTCTATGGCGGTCATCTGGCGACCGTCATCGAGCCGGACCTTCTTTTTCAAGGTTGGATCGCGGGACACCTCGCGGATCGCCTTCACCGAGTCTTCCAGCTCCATCCCATGGACCGCATACCCTTCTTCAATCATCGACAGGACCAGCGTGGCGGTTCCCACCTTGAGATAGGTCGCATACTCAGACATGTTCGAATCACCGACGATGATATGCAGACGCCGATACCGTTCGGCGTCGGAATGCGGCTCATCACGGGTATTAATGATGCTCCGAGAAGATGTCGTCGATGACGACGTCTTCTCATGAATATGTTGCGCACGTTGGGAGATGAAATACTGGGGCTTCCCCGAGACCTTCAAGACTTTCCCGGCTCCGCTGAAGATCTGCCTGGTGACGAAAAATGGGATCAACTGCTCGGTGACTTTCCAAAAATCGACATCCCGGCGCATCAGGAAATTTTCATGGCAGCCGTACGTATTGCCCAATGAGTCCGTATTGTTCTTGAAAATATAGATCTCTCCGGACAAGCCTTCCTCCCGAAGCCGCTCTTCTGCGGCAGGCAGACAGGCTTCCAGCAGTCGCTCTCCCGCCTTATCGTGCACGACAAGATCCAGGATGTTGTCACACTCCGGGGTCGAGTACTCGGGGTGACAGCCGGTGTCTTGATAGAACCGCGCTCCGTTGACTAAAAAAGCGTTCGACGGCCAGCTGTTCGGAATGAGTCCTTCAAAGATGTAGCCCAAGACTTTTTCCATGGGCAGATAGATCCGGCCGTTGGGGGAAAAAATGAGGCCGTATTCGTTCTCGAGGCCGTAAATCCGTTGTTTCATGGGACCCACCGTCATCATGCGCGAGCCACACTCAGATTATACGCCCAGGTCGGGATCTTCAACAAAGGACACTATTGTGAACGGTAGCGGTTAGGAAGAGAGTGCGCGTCGAATATCGCCAACCGCGAGGCGACGGAACTTCCGGCCGGTCCGACTGCGGTCCAGCACCGCAACCTCCAACCCCTCCGGCTGGAGCTTTTGATTGGCCGTCTGATCGAGAGCCGCCACACAGAGCCGTAAAGCCTCGTCGAGGCTCGGGGCATGGTTAGGGCTTTTGTCCTTCAGGAAATTCTGCACGACGTCCGCCCGCCCCCCAATCACGGCAACGTTCTTTTCGTCGATGATGCTCCCGTCAAAGGAAATGCGATAGATTTCATTCGGATGGCTGTTGATGCCGGTCTGTACGACGAGAATTTCCACCTCCAACGGCTTCATTTCCTGACTGAAGACCGTCCCAAGACTTTGCGAATAACCATTCGCCAACGATCGGCCGGTGACGTCTTCTCGGCTATACATGAATCCTTTGAGATCGGCGTGGCGAATCCCGGCCTTCCGAAGATTCTCGAACTCGCTATATTTGCCGGCCCCGGCGAATGCGATATTGTCATAGATCTCAGAGACTTTATGAAGCGAGGCGCTCGGATTGTCGGCCGCCAAGAGAATCCCGTCGACATACTCCATCGCGATGATCGATCGGCCCTTGGCGATCCCCTTCTTGGCGTACTCCGCCTTGTCCTGCATCATCTGTTCAGGGGACACGTAGTAGGGCATCGGCATGAACTAGGTCTCCCGTGAACGACGAGCCGCCATGACTATGTCACACACTGACCGAAGTGTGTCTTCCGCGACATCCGTGATGCCTTGATCCGTTACGATCTTGGCGGTGGGATAAATCCCCCGCACAAGGTCGGGGCCACCGGTCCCAACATCGTCATCCGCGGCATTGTAGAGTGCCAACACCGCCAGCTTGATCACGTCCGCTTCGGAGAGATTCCGCTGAAAGTGTTCTCGCATGGTATTGCGAGCATCTTTGCCGCCGGATCCGATGGCATGGTAATCCGATTCTTCGTATCTCCCGCCGGTAATGTCGTACTTAAAAATGCGGCCCTCGCCGCGTTTCAGGTCATACCCGACATAGAGCGGCATCACGACCAACCCCTGGAACACCATGGGCAAATTCGCTTTTACCATCTGTCCCAGCTTATTGGCCTTCCCCTCGCACGAAAGCGGCATACCCTCTAATTTTTCGTAGTGCTCCAACTCGGTCTGGAACAGCTTGGCCATCTCAATACAGGGACCGGCTGCCCCCGCAATCGCCATCGCCGACCACTCATCGATCTTGAATACCTTCTCAATCCGCCGATCCGCGATCTGAAATCCCTCAGTAGCGCGGCGGTCCCCGGCAATGATCACTCCCTGCTGATACTTGATCGCCAACACGGTCGTAGCAGAGGGCACCGACACTGCCCCGGCTGTGCGTGTAGGATCGGCGTTGGGCGCGAGCCCGTTCGCTCCAAGCGTCAAGCCAGGATAATGTTTGGAAAGGAATTCCACGAAACTCGAACCGTCGTGATCGGGGAGATGGGGCAGCTTCATCGTGTCCCTAGTAGGATGTTGAAAAAGTCCGCCAGCTTCGTTCTCGCCTCGTTCAGAGGCTCAACATACGGGACACAGTATGCCTCGCCTCTTCGCTCGCTGCGGCCTTGCTGGACGGTCTTTTTGACCATCCTGTGAGCGATGTTCATTGATTTGAGACCTTCCATGGTCTTGTGTATCGCAGCGATGTCGAAGTAGTTCCCACTAGCTTGCTGCAATTACCGTTCGTCACACCTTGAGCTTTTCAAGAAGCACATCAACCGAATCGGAAGCATCCAGCAGCGCCCCGGTCAAGGCTTGTGTCCCACGATGAGGATCCATCAAGGGGACTTTCTTGATCGTGGTATCACCGCCATCGAACAAGACCGAAGTCCAACTGGCACCGTATAACGACTTCGCAAACTTACTTACACAGCGTCCTCGGAAATAGGCTCGCGTGCCCGTCGGAGGATGGAACTCGGCTCGCTGGATTTCTGCTTCGTCGACGATCCGCTCAATGCGCTGGCTACGTTCCAGCGTATAGAAAAGCCCTTTTTCAGGACGGACGTCATGGTATTGAAGATCCATCAATTTCACGCGTGGATCGTCCCAGCCACAGCCTTTTCGTTCCATATAGGACTCAATCAGATGTCGTTTCGCTACCCAATCCAATGAATGGACCAACAACCGCGGATCACGCTCCAGTTTATTCAGCACATCTTCCCAACGGAGCAGCACATCCTGAACCGTGGGACCGTGAACCTGCGAAGCATAGAACACCTTGGCCGCATTCAGGTAGGCGCGTTGGATCGCCAGCGCCGTCGTGGGCCTTCCTCCTGCCAACTTCACCGTCTGCTTGGCTTCCAGATCTCGCGACACTTGTTTGAACACCCGAACCGGCTCCTCAAGTTCGATCTGCGGCAAGTCGGCACCGGCTTCCAGCAGATGCAGTACGATGTCCAAAGTCCCCACCTTGAGATAGGTCGACAGCTCCGCCATGTTGGCGTCGCCCGTAATCACATGGAGTCGACGGAACCTCACTGCATCCGCATGCGGTTCGTCGCGCGTGTTGATGATCGGCCGCTTGACCATCGTATTGAGGTCCAACAGACATTCAAAAAAGTCCGCGCGCTGAGAGATCTGATATTCCGTTGGAGTGGTCTGATTTTCTGACCCGACTTTTCCCGCCCCGGCAAAGATCGGCCTGGTGACGAGAAACGGCGTCAATGTGCGCGCAATCCGATCGAATGGGACGGTCCTTGAGATCAGGTAGTTCTCATGGTACCCGTAGCTGTTGCCTTTCCCGTCGGAGTTATTCTTATAGAGGGTATAGACTTCGAAGCCTCGTGCGCGGGCCATCGTCTGCAGGCATGAGGCCAGAATGCGCTCTCCCACCCGTTCAAATGCCACGATCTCTCGAGCGTGTGAACACTCCGGCGTCGAGTACTCTGGATGAGCTCCATCCACATACAGCCGTCCGCCGTTCGCCAACACCTTGTTCAGCTGCCGATTATAGTCCGGGTTCGGACGCTCACGCTCCCCCTCGACTTCAAAGCCGCGTGCATCGACCAGAGGGTTCTCATTTTCGTAGTCCCAAATTGCGGTTGGAGCCGCCAGGTTTTGATAGTGCCCGATCACGGCGAAGGACCCTGACACCGGGTCCATCGCAGACGCGTCCCTCGATGCAATCCCGAACTCAGTTTCCGTACCAAGCACCCGGACCGAGTTCGTAGGAGTTTGTTCTTTCATCATGCGGCTAGAGATAGTGGCCGGTACTCATGGTTTCAATCTGACGATGTTCCGTCGGTCCACCGCTGATGGTCCGAAGGTGGATGATCTTCTCACCCTTCTTGCCGGCGACCTTAGCCCAATCGTCCGGATTGGTCGTATTGGGAAGATCTTCGTGTTCTTTGAACTCTTCGCGGATGGCACGGATCAGGTCGTCCGAACGCAAACCGGTCCCCTCATTGGCGATCACCCGCTTCACGGCAAACTTTTTCGCCCGCGACACAATCCCTTCGATCAACGCCCCACTGGCAAAGTCCTTGAAGTACAACACTTCCTTTTCGCCGTTGGCATAGGTCACTTCGATGAACTTGTTTTCTTCGCTGGCCGCATACATGGCTTCGACGGTCATCGCGGTCAAGCGTTCGACAAGCGCATGCCGATCCCCCCCATGCCGCGCGACATCCTCCTCGGCGAACGGAAGGTCCGTGGAGATATACTTCGAGAAAATGTCCCGTGCTGCGTCGGCATCCGGTCGCCCCACCTTCACTTTGACGTCCAATCGCCCGGCACGCAGCACGGCCGGATCGATCAGATCCTGCCGATTGCTCGCTCCGATGACGATGACATTCCGCAATCGCTCGACGCCGTCGATCTCGGAGAGAAATTGGGGAACGATCGTTGACTCAATATCCGAGGATACGCCTGTCCCACGGGTGCGAAAGAGCGCGTCCATTTCATCAAAAAAGACAATCACTGGATGTCCATCCTCGGCCCGCTCCTTGGCCTTCTTGAACACCTCACGAACTTGACGCTCCGATTCACCGACGTACTTATTGAGTAATTCCGGACCTTTGACATGCAGGAAATAGCTCCGAATCTCTTTCCCGGATCGATCTCCCAGCTTCTTGGCGATCGAGTTGGCCACCGCTTTGGCGATCAGGGTCTTTCCGCAACCAGGCGGCCCATAGAGCAACACCCCTTTGGGCGCACTAAGTTTGTATTCTGCGAAGACCTGTGGATGTAAAAACGGGAGTTCGACGGCATCACGGACCTGCTCTAACTCTTTCTGAAGACCACCGATGTGCGCATAATCGACATCCGGAACTTCTTCCAAGACCAGCTCTTCCGCTTCGGACTTCGGGAGCTTTTCGATCACGTAGCCGGAACGTACATCGTAGAGCAGATGATCTCCCACACTCAGCCGTTCAGCCAACAAGGGATCGCCCAGATCAGCCACCTTCTCCTCGTCGAAATGGAGAGTGACCAAGGCCCGGCCCCCTTCTAACACATCCTTGAGTCGAACAACTTCGCCTTGGCTGTCAAATCCCTTGACCTCCACCACATTGAGGGCTTCATTCAAGACAACTTCTCGCCCCTTCCGCAACTCGGTTCGGTTGATCGAGGGATGAAGGCTCACTTTCATTTTCCGCCCTGACACATACACATTGCCCGTTCCGTCTTCGTTCAGACTGGAAAAGATGGCGTAGCTCGACGGAGGCGCCGTCAGCTTTTCCACCTCAGCCCGAAGGGCCTCGATCTGAGCTTTGGCGTCTTGCAGCGTCGCGACGAGTTTCTCGTTCTGTTTGGTCGCCTGGTCGAGTTGGTAGCGAGATTGATACAGCCGACGGATCTCTTCTTCCATCGACTGAATTTGCACGCGAAGTTTGTCAAGCTCCCGAGCCTGTTCACTGTTCTTGTGAATCATCTCCCCCTCCCCCTCGGACAACCGCTTTGTAATCTTCTTGACAGAATCTCGGAGGGACCGGAGCCGGTTTGGCTGACTCTTGCTATCCGCCATAGTGAGACGATACGACCAGCTCGAAATATCGAGCCTAAGCGAGAGTACGTTTGGTGTGAGGGATTCTAACACCCGACCTAGGGGTGGTCAACTGCAACGGGCGTTCTGACGCGTCATGGACTCACGCGCCGTCACGTCACATCGTATCTACAACGCGTCCGTGAACTCTCGAACCGCTTCACCGATGTCATCACGAGTCAACAATGCGCCGATCACCCCCACTCCATGAGCACCGGCTCGGCGGACGACTGCCACCCGGTCGCACGTGATGCCTCCGATGGCAAATACCGGGATGGATGATCGACGGCACACCTCGGCAAGCAATGCGAGTCCTAACGGGGCCCCGAATGATCGTTTGGACGGCGTATCAAAGATAGGGCCAAACACGACATAATCGGCACCGCTCTGATTCGCCCGCTGGACATCTTCGGCAGAGTGTGTGGAGATCCCGATCAATCGTCGCGACCCGATCAATTGACGAATAGGCCGTGTCGGCAGACTGTCGGATCGAAGATGCACCCCATCCAGATTGAGCGCCATCATAAGATCTACACGATCGTTGATCAGCAATGGTACCGAGCGCGGACTGCTCACGGCATAAATTTCCTGTGCCAGCAACAGAAGTTCTCTCGTGGGCAGGTCTCGTTCTCTGAGCTGAATGGCCTGGAGGCCAGCTTCGATCGCACGATCGAGCAACGGGACAAGCGAACGGCCTTGAGTGTGGTGACGATCGGTGACTAGCAGAAGGCGGAAGTTAACGGAAGACATGTCGAACGCGCGTAAAAGGTGAAGAGTCACCCGTGAGGGGTACGATAAGAATTTCTTGCTTTTCCCCTCTCCACCTACCTTTCACTTCTCACATTTCACCCCTTACCGGCCTCACAGCATTCCTTCGATCGGACTACTCGCCGTTGCGTACAGCTTCCTGGGAATACGACCGGCCTTGTATGCCAGTCGGCCGGCCTGCACGGCATATTTCATTGCTTCCGCCATCGCAAGAGGATCTTGCGCACCAGCGATAGCGGTGTTCATAAGCACCGCATCGGCGCCTAATTCCATCGCAAATGCGGCATCGGACGCGGTCCCCACACCGGCATCGACGATGATCGGCACCTTGATCATTTCCATGATGATTTTCAAATTATAGGGATTGCGGATGCCAAGACCTGATCCGATCGGTGCCGCCAACGGCATGACGGCGGGACATCCAACATCGACGAGTTTCTGCGCAACGATGGGATCGTCATTCGTGTAGGGAAGGACAATGAACCCTTCTTTAACAAGAATCTTGGCAGCTTCGATTAAGCCTGCCGTATCCGGAAACAGTGTCCTTTCGTCGCCGAGTACTTCCAACTTCACTAAGTCGGAGACGCCGGCGGCACGCGCCAGTCGGGAATACCGAACCGCATCCTCCACGGTGTAGCATCCCGCTGTATTGGGAAGTATCGTATATTTCTTCGGATCGATGTAATCGAGGAGATTCTCCTTCGACCGATCGGTGATATTCACCCGACGCACCGCAACCGTGACCACATCGGCGCCGGAGAGCTCAATCGCTTTCTTGGTCTCGACGAAATCTTTGTATTTACCCGTCCCGACCCATAATCGGGACTTGAACTCACGCCCCGCAATAATTAATCGATCATCAGCCATGTTGCCCTCTTGAGGATGATCCGCCCCCGATGAAACTCATAATCTCCACCCGATCTCCGTCCTTGACCTGGCGCTGGCCGAATGCTGCGCGATCTAGAATTTCAAGATTCAGTTCCACTGCCACTCGTTCAGTCTTGATGTCCAACTCTGTCAATAAATCCGAGACCGTTGCACCACTACGCCAAGCCCGCTCTTCGCCGTTCACATGGATTTTAATGGCATTCTGCATGTCTATCATCCTATGAGACCGGAATTCGCCTTGTCAACAAATGGGCCTTGCGCGGATATCAAGAAAAACCGCACAATAGTGCGTCAAGAGTTTACCAATGCAGGACAACAACCAGCGTCTCGCGGCTCTCTTTCGATCCATGGCCGATCTCTTGTCGGCTCAGCGAGCGAACCCATATCGCGTGCGGGCCTATCGACGAGCAGCGGATGCGTTGCTTGCCCTGAAAGAAGATGTGGCCGCGGTCGCACAGCGCCAGGGGCTTGAGGAAATTGACGGGATCGGCGAGGATTTGTCCAAAAAGATCGAAGAGTTTCTTGAGACCGGGACGATCCGTGCTTATGAAGAGCTGAAGACTCCACTCCCGGCGGAGGTCAAGAATTGGGCAACGCTTCCGGGACTATCCGACTCGCTCGTGACCTATCTATACTTTCGCCTTGGCATCAGAACACTCAAGGATCTCGAGCAGCTCATCCAATCTCATCTCCTTCGGACCCTGCCGAGTTTTGCCGGATCCGAAGACCGCCTACTGCAAGCCGTTCAACAACGGATGCAAAATCACGAGCCTTAATAGGCCACGGGATACCCCATACAGCACTGCCGCCCAGCATAACTCCAGGATGCTCAAAAAGGCTGTCCAGCAAGGCCGCAGCGAGCGGAGAGGCGAGGCGTACGCTTCGGTACGTTGAGCCTCTGAGCGACGCGAGAACGCCGCTGGCGGCCTTTTTCAGCGTCTGTTACGACGCCTTGAGTTCCTTAAATATCTTCCAGCTCTTCAGCAATTCCACAGCCTTCTGCAACTGCACATCCTGCTCAAGGGAAAGTTCTCCGCCCGCTTCTGGTAAGGCTGGTGGAGGCGTCCCGTTCTTCGATCCTCCCTCCTCGGGAGACTTTCCATTCTGTGGTACGGCATCCTTCCCCGTTGGAGGCTTGACGGCCTTCGGCTCAGGTTCCTTGTCTCCAGATTTCCCTTCAGGCCCTTTAGCTGCCACTGGCGCAGACAGCTTCACGACGATATCGGGCGTAATCCCCGTCGACTGGATGGATCGACCTTTCGGCGTATAGTACTTGGCAGTCGTGAGACGCAGGCCTGACCCATCACCCAAGGCCAAGATCGTCTGGACCGATCCTTTCCCAAACGATGTCGTTCCCACCACCAGACCTCGGCCCCAATCTTGGAGCGCTCCGGCGACGATTTCCGATGCGCTCGCCGAGCCCTCATTCACCAGGATGATGACGGGAAGGTCCTCCAACTGATCTTTTGCCTTCGCTACCCATTCATCCTTCTTGCCTTCTCGACTCTTGGTATAGACCACCAGCTTCCCAGTCGGCAGGAATTGTTCGGATACATCAACCGCCGCCGTCAGCAACCCGCCTGGATTATTTCGCAGGTCGAGGATTGCGCCCTGGACCTTCTGCTCCTTGAATTGCTTGATCGCTTTGGCCAGGTCCCTCCCCGTGGCTTCTTGGAACTGGGTGAGCCGGACATAGCCGAGATTCTCGATCACCTTCGACTTCACACTTTCAATTTTGATGGTGTCCCGAACCAAGGTAAACACCAAGGGGTCTGTCGCACCATCTCGTTGAATCGTCAAATTGACTTTACTCCCCTTCGGCCCTCGCATCTTCTGCACGGCATCCATCAACGTCAAATCTTTGGTCGGATCCTCATTGACCTTGATGATGAAATCCCCTGCCTTGATACCGGCTCGATAGGCAGGTGTACCCTCGATCGGGGCGATCACCGCCAATCGATTATCCTTCACACCGATTTGGATCCCGACTCCTCCGAACTCTCCTCTGGTTTCCACCTGCATCTCTTTGTACATCTCAGGGGTCATGTAGGCCGAGTGCGGATCGAGCGTCGACAGCATCCCCCGAATAGCACCTTGAATCAAATCTTTTGGCTTTGTCTCGTCGACATAGTGCTTCTGCACCTGGTTCAGCACTTCCGAGAAGGTCTTGAGTTCCTCGTAGGTTTCGCTGGCATGTCCGGTCCGCTCCCAGCCCTTCCCGATGATGACGCCACAGAGCAGGGCAAGTGCAATCATCGGCCCGACCACCCAAGATTTCCGACGCGGCTGCTGTTCCATCATCGTTTCATCCCTTCTTTCTTGCGTCGTCAGACCGGTTCGGTCTGGAGGCGCGGTCACGACTTCCCCTATCTCTTTGCCAGCCAGTGGAGCGGATCGACCGGCTCAGCTCCCTCACGCAACTCAAAGTATAATGTATTTTCTCCCGTCATGCCCGTATCTCCGGTTTCCCCAATCGACTGGCCTTCGACCACCTGCTCACCAACCTTGGTCAGAATCTTTGACGCATGGGCATACAGCGAGAAGAACCCGTTGGCATGATCCAGGATTATAACGAGTCCGTACCCTTTCAACCAGTCCGCATAGACGATGCTCCCAGGCATCACGGCATGAATCAGACTCCCCTCGGTCGTACGAATTTCGATCCCTTTGCGTTGAACATACGTGTCAAAGGTAGGATGTTTCTGCCGTCCGAAGAACGACACCACCTGTCCTTCGGCCGGCCAGGGCAACGCCCCGCGGATACCACGTGGAAGCGAGGCCGTCGTGGGTGGGTGCAAGGCCACGGCCCGCCGACGCGATTCCCAGTCTTGCAGCAAGTGATCCACCCGTGAGGCTGATCGTTCCAGCTCTTCGACCGCACGATGATAGGCATCTTTTTGATGCGTGATTTTTTTCAGATAGAGAGTTTTCTCTTTTTGAAGCACTCGAATGTCGGCGAGCTTTTTTTCGATGTTTTGTTTGAAGACCATCAGACCATCTCGAGCGTCAGCCCGCTGACGCTCGGCCTGCTCCATTCGTGCCATGTCGGCCCGAAAGCCTTGCAGAAGTTCGTAGTCTTTCTGTGAGACAGCGGAGAGATACTGCCCGCGGCGTTGAAGGTCTCCGTACGAATCCGCGGTCAAGAGCGCCTTCACGTACCCGAACCGGCCTTCCATGTACTGCACGCGAAGCCGGGCCAAGATCGCTTCCCGTCGCGCTTGAACACTGGTCCGCGTGGTCACCAACTGTTCTGTAATTTCATCCAGCTCACGATCCTTTTGTCGCAATTTCCGATTGATGTCCTGATGATCTTGTCGATGGTGGACCAATCGTTCATCCAAGGATTGGAGTCCCTGCAACACGGATTCCCGTTTTTTTTCGGCAGCCTCTTCCCGCTTCCGTTTTTCTTCGATCTTGTCTTTCAGGGCTTCAAGACGCTTTCTCTCACGCTGAATTTTTTCGGCGAGGGGATCCGTAGCTGCCTCAATAGGCATGACCCACCCCCCGAGTGCGAGAAGCCCAGTCAGCAGAAGGAGAGGACCTCTCATACACGTCCTTCTCCAACACGCAGAAGTGAGACCACACTACCGGTAAAACCTAGTGCCGTTCCAGCCAGGACCAGCGCGAGGCAAACGGACAATGGAAAAAATGAAATCAGCCCCTCCATCTCGCTGAAACGGCTGATAAACTCAACCTGTTGCCGAAACAACTCAAATCCGACCTTGAGGATTCCCAAGGATAAGGCGCTTCCGCAGGCTCCGAGCGCCGCCCCTTCCAGAAAATACGGGACGCGGATGAAGGTCCCGGTGGCTCCGATCGAGCGAAGAATTTCGATCTCTTCTCGTCTGGCAAACAAGGCCAGTCTGATCGTATTGCCGATGATCGTCACTGCGGCGGCAGAAAGGAGGATCCCCACGCCGAGCGCCGCCAACTCAATATAGCTGATGAGCTCGGCCAACAGACTGATCCATTGCTGATTATAGTCGACCTTTGCCACTCCTCCCATGGTTTGAACTTGTTCCACCCACTCTTTGATGGCCTCGGGAGAGCGAGAATTCTGGGCCAGCGTCACGACGAACGAGGCCGGAAGCGGATTCTCGCCAAGCCCTTCGAGCAGGTGAGAATCCGCGGGGAATTGCGCGCGGAACTCTGTCAACGCCTGCTCCTTCGATATATAGAGCACACTGCCTACCATGTGATCGGACTTGAGCATCAGTTCCAGTTGCAGACGCCCATCTCGAGAGAGCCGGTCCTCCAAATACACCATAATCTTGACGTCTTCCTGAAGCCATCCTGCAGCATGCTGCAAATTCACATAGATAAGGAGGAAGATTCCGACACAGGTCAATGTAAATGCCGTGGTCAAGATGGCGACAATCGTCGTCATGCGGTTCGTCCGCATGTTGGCCCAGGCCTCGCGAACAAGATAGAAGAGCCGCCTCATACGACGACCCGCTCAGGCATCGCCCGTTCAGGAAGGACGACTCCTTGCATCAAGCTGATCACCCGACAATTCACCTGATGCATGACATGATGATTATGCGTTGCCACAACCACCGTGGTACCCCGGGCATTGATCAGTTTGAACAGTTCAATGATCTCACCCGTGAGTTCCGGATCAAGATTACCCGTCGGTTCGTCCGCCAACAGAACGACCGGTCCGTTCACGATCGCCCGAGCGATGCACGCTCGCTGTTGCTCTCCCGTGGAAAGACTACTGGGGGACTGGTCTCGTTTATGCTCGACGCCCACCGCCCGCAACGCTTCCGTGACTTTGCGTCGAATATCTTTTTCCGACACACCCTGTACGATTAACGGAAGTGCCACATTGTCGAATACCGATTTCTTCGGCAGCAACCGGAAGTCTTGAAAGACCGACCCCACCTTCCGTCGCAGATAGGGAATCTCCGACCGTTTCAGTTTCGTGACATTCTTGCCTTGAACAAACAGTTGGCCTTCATCCGGTTGCTCCTCTCCAATCAGCATCCGGAGGATCGTCGACTTTCCCGATCCGCTGGGGCCCATGAGCAAGACGAACTCCCCCTTCTCGATCTCGATCATGACGTCGGATAGTGCTGGCCTCCGGTCATACCATTTCGACACATGGATGAGCTGAATCATTGCGTCCACGAAGACCCCTCTCGATAGAGATGAGACCTGTCACGACTCGGTGACATCGAACGCATTGGGGATGTGTTCAATCTGCTCCGGAGCTGATGGCTTCCCTTGGACCAAGACAACATCAAATCGACAGAGCTTGTCAGACCAGTGCCGCTGCGCCAGATACTGCGCCGCCAGCTTCGAGAGTTTCGCTCGCTTGCGACGATCCACTGCCGACAACGCGCCTCCGAACGCCTCAGTGCTCCTACCCTTGACCTCGACAAAGACGATGACACCCCGGTCATCCGCGATAAGGTCCAATTCACCGATTGACAACCGTACATTTCGGTCAAGGATACGATAACCCTTCGCGATCAAGAACTGCTCTGCCCAAATCTCGCTGGCTTGGCCGAACCGGTGACGCGGGTCTGTAGGGAACATGGATCATGCCTCGGACAATGCGGGACCTCTCAGGTGAACCTCCCCCATCTTCCTGGCGCTCATGGCAAGTCTGACTGGAGCGAAACTTCGACGATGGATGGAACAGGGACCGTGGTGAGCAAGCCGTTCCAGATGTTCCGCTGTCCCATACCCTTTGTGCGAGAGGAACCCGTATTCCGGAAACATGTCATGATAGTTTGCCATCAGCCGATCTCTCGTGACCTTGGCCACGATAGAGGCAGCAGCAATCGAGATAGATAAGGCGTCTCCCTTGATGATCGGTCGTATCGGAATGCTGATACCGGGCAAACTCACGGCATCGATGAGCACATAATCGGGCGGCGGGACCAACTGCTCGAGAGCCCGCCGCATGGCAAGACGAGTGGCTTCAAGAATATTCAACTGGTCGATTTCCGCAACGTCGGCCCATCCGATTCCCGTTCCCACCGCTTGCTCACAGATCGCGATGTAGAACTGCTCGCGTTCACGCTCAGACAGTTGCTTCGAATCGTTTACCCCGACGAGCCGACTGCGTACGGGAAGGATTACAGCCGCAGCCACGACAGGTCCGGCCAATGGACCGCGCCCTACTTCATCAATCCCAGCAATACGGCGATATCCACGGAGTCGTGCTGCTCGTTCAAATTCATCAGTAGGTCCCATCAATCGCTCTCTACCGAGGGGCCAGCCAATCGACCGGCCATATGATGGAACGTCTGCGCAGAACTGACCTACGCCGTGGCCGCTCCTTCTTCGGGTGCCGCAGGCTGTGCCGAAGATTTGCTCTCTCCAACAAACTCCCGCTCCTCAACTTTAGCAAACCGCCCTTTCTTGCCACGGAGATAGTACAGCTTGGCACGTCGAACGCGCCCCTGGCGCACGACATCGATCTTGGACACAATCGGAGAATGCACGGGGAAAATCCGCTCGACACCCACGCCGTACGAGAGTTTCCTGACCGTGAACATTTCGGTGTTCAAGCTGCCCTTTCTGGCGATGACCGTTCCTTCATACACCTGAATACGCTCTTTCTCTCCTTCCACAACTTTGACATGAACACGCACGGTGTCTCCTATCTCAAAGTGCGGAACGGTTTTTTTCGTCAATGATCGCTGAATTCGCTCCAACTGATTCATGTCCTCAACCCTCCTCCTCGCATAATAACGGGGCCGTCAACAGGCCTTCATTCATCAACTCATTCAACAATTGTCGATCCTCTTTCGTGAACATCCGATCCCTTAAAAGATCGGGGCGTCTGAGATACGTGCTACGCAAGGCCTGTTTTCGACGCCACAAGCGAATGGCCTCATGATGGCCCGACAACAAGACCTCCGGCACCGTGATGCCTTCGATCTCCGCTGGCCTCGTGTACTGTGGATACTCCAAGAGCGAATCAGAAAACGACTCATCGACGGCAGAGCTTGGATCGCCCAACACGCCTGGGACGAGCCTGGTCGTGGCATCGATCAAAACCAACGCCGGCAATTCACCTCCCGTCAGCACATAATCCCCGAGTGAAATCTCTTCGGGCGCCAGTGCAAGACGGACACGCTCATCCACGCCCTCATAGTGCCCACACAGAATCACCATTCGCCGAGACTCGTTCGCTAACTCTTGGGCATACGACTGTGTCAACGGACGCCCCTGAGGAGTCGGAAACAGTAACCGAATCTCCTCTCCTTGCGACTGAGCCTCGCTCCGCACTGCGGCAACTGCATGGAGAATCGGCTCAGCTTTCATGACCATCCCCGCACCACCTCCATACGGCGTATCATCGACGACCTTGTGGCGATCCACCGTAAAGTCGCGCAGATTGTGGACCCGAACCGCGAGAAGCCCCTTGTCCTGGCCACGCTTGAGCATGCTCTGCGCCAAGACCGGTGCAAACATACCTGGAAACAGGGTCAGGACATCGAACCGTACCATCGTTAATCACCAAGCCCATCGATCAACCGGACCGTCATGATTCGAGCAATCAGATCAACCGTAAGCACGAATTCTTTCGCCGCCGGGATCAAAACCTCTTTGCTTCCATCGCGAATGACGACCAGAGAGTTGCCTGGCAATTCCCAAATCGCTTCCACGGCACCGAGCGACTCTCCTGCCTCCGTTCGGACGGCAAGCCCCACCAAATCACACTCGTAGTACTGCCCAGCCGGAAGCTCAGGAATAGCCCCGCGGACCGTCTGAATCAATCCTCCCCGCCAAAGACCGGCTTCTTCCGGTGTGGTGAAGGCCGACAGCCCCAGAATAAAGCTCGTTCCCGCCCGCCTCACATGCGTGACACCGGTCTCCAGCGTCCGTCCGTTTGTCGCCAGAAGGCTGACACGCGTCAATCCTTCCAGTCGACCTGGGACATCGGAGAGGGAGCGGACCCTCACTTCCCCACGAACACCAAAAGGCCGTTCGATCCGTCCCACCGTCACGGTTTCCGGTTGACTCACCATCCCACGGTCAAGCTTTTGCTGAAGCCTTCTTCTGGGTGGATTTTTCAGCCGGAGCCTTCTTCTCCTTTGCGGACTTTTCCGCCTCAAATTGCTTCCAGACCCCCGCACGGCGCAGCAAGGTCCGCACAGTCACCGTCGGCTGAGCCCCTTGGTGAAGCCACGTCAGCACCCGCTCCTGCTTGAGCTCCGGCACACCCGCTTCTTTCAACGGGTCGAAAATTCCAAGAATTTCGATGAAACGGCCGTCGCGTGCTTTCCGCGAGTCTGCCGCCACCACCCGATACATCGGTCGTTTATGTCGTCCTGTTCGAGCGAGCCTCAAATGTACAGCCACAACGATTCCTCCTTTACACTGGTTCGAATCTTCTGAATCGATTACCGGGCACGCAAGAGCTGAGCGAGTTGCCGACGCCCTCCCGCACCGGTCATTGCCTTTGCCAACTTCTTTGCAGACAGGAATTGCTTGATCAGCCGATTCACATCCTGCACTGTCGTACCGCTTCCCCGCGCAATCCTTTTTTTCCGGCTTCCGTTAATAATCGTATGATCGCGGCGCTCTTTCGCGGTCATTGAATCGATCACAGCGACCACCCGGCTGATCTCTCGCTCGGGCTTATTCCCCTCCATAGCCTGCTTGAGCTTTTGTCCCCCAGGAAGCATGCCCAAGATCTGCTCAAAGGAACCCATGCGATTCATCTGTCCCAACTGGGCCCGAAAATCTTCCAGCGTAAAGGTGTTGCTGGTGAGCCGTTTCTGCGCTTCCTCCGCCTGTTCCCGTGTGATGCTTTCCTGTGCTTTTTCAATCAGGGACAGCACATCCCCCATCCCCAGAATACGGGAGGCCATCCGGTCCGGATGGAACGGCTCAAGCGCATCGAGTTTTTCCCCAACCCCCAAAAACTTGATCGGCTTTCCCGTGGCAGCCCGAATCGACAAGACTGCCCCTCCACGCGCATCCCCTTCGACCTTGGTCAGGATAATGCCCGTGAGACCGACCCGTTGATCAAACTGTCCGGCCATAGTGACCGCGTCCTGGCCGGTCATCGCATCGGCGACCAGCAGCACCTCATGAGGGGCCACGGCAGCCTTCACCGCCGTTAATTCCCCCATCAATTCGTCATCAATATGCAAACGCCCGCCGGTATCCAGAATGACCAGATCAAAGCCCTGTTCCCGTCCCCGATCCACACCGGCACCGCAGATCCGCACCACATCGGCTTGTGAAGCTTGAGTCTGATCGGCACGATGCACTTCGACCCCAAGGTCTCTTCCCAATGCACTCAACTGCTCTCCCGCAGCAGGGCGACGTGGGTCGGCCGCCACCAGCAGCACGCGCTTACCTTGATTCTTAAAAAGACGAGCAAGCTTTCCGCTGGCTGTCGTCTTTCCCGCACCCTGCAAGCCAACCATCATGACGATGGTCGGCGGTTGGGAATTGAGACCGAGACCAACTCGATCTTGCCCCATCATCGCCCGGAGCTCATCCCAGACGACCTTGACTACTTGATGCCCAGGAGTCAGACTCTGCAGGACTTCCTGGCCAATCGCCTTTTCGCGCACACGATCGATAAATTCTTTGACAATCTTGAAATTGACGTCCGCTTCCAGGAGAGCAAACCGCACCTCCTTGAGCGCTTCAGTAATATTCTGCTCGGTAAGCACACCCTGCCCACGGAGCTTTTTCAGAACTTTTTCAAACTTCTCACTCAATGCATCAAGCATGACACTGTACCGCCGCACAGAAAGAGACCACCGAGGCCTTGCACCAGACCTCCGATCACCTCGAAAATCCTAGAGAAAGAGCACCGGAAAGTGTATAGGACCACAGAAAGCAAGTCAAGGTCACCAGAAGTCAGTAGTTTTATTGACATGCCGAAACCCTTCAGATATGGTGCCTCTGTGAGAGAGCTCGACCTCACAACTCGCCTATAGAGAAGCCGTCAACGAGGAGAAGCCACGTGCGAAAATCGCCCTGGGTCTTGATCGTGTTTGTCCTCATCGGAGGTCTACTGGGTGGCATCCTCGGCGAAATTCTCCACGTGATGGCGCCTCAGGGCACCATCCAAAGTATTTTCTCAACGCATTTTATGCCCGGCATTAATCCACCCCTGACCGTAGATCTGGTGTTAATCAAACTCGTCTTAGGGTTCAGCCTCAAGATTAACATCTTGAGCATTCTCGGCATGTTCGTCGGGATCTATCTCTATAAGCACGTCTAATCTGTTGCCTGTAATGTCCGAAGTCGCAACGTCTTGATCCGATTCCGCAGCTCCGCTGCTCGTTCGAAGGCCAGCTCCTTCGCAGCCGCTTTCATCTCGACCTCCAGTCGCTGAATAAGTCGATCGGTTGACTCTGCACTCCCATACTCGGCATCGGGCTCCGCCGCAAGCGGCAGTTGAACGTAATCAAGGTCCGCCACCGCGTACTCAAGAGACGGGATCCCTTTCGTAATACCGACCGGCGTAATGCCATGGACACGGTTGTACTCGGCCTGAATCCCACGACGACGATTCGTCTCGTCAATGGCCTGTTTCATCGAATCCGTCACACCATCTCCGTAAAAAATCACTCGTCCTTCGAGATTGCGTGCTGCCCGACCGGCCGTTTGGATCAACGCGCGGTAAGAACGCAGGTAGCCTTCCTTATCCGCGTCCAGAATCGCGACGAGGCTCACCTCGGGAAGATCCAGCCCCTCCCGCAGTAAATTGATTCCGACCAACACGTCAAACGTTCCGCATCGGAGATCACGGATGATCTCAGCCCGCTCAAGCGTTTTGATATCGGAATGGAGATAGCGAACCTTAATTCCCAAGTCGTGATAATACTCCGTCAAATCCTCAGCCATCCGCTTCGTCAGAGTCGTCACAAGCACTCGTCCCCGCTTGGCCACCTCCACACGAACCTGCCCAAGAAGGTGGTCAACTTGCCCTTTGGCCGGCACGACTTCGATCTGCGGATCCATCAATCCTGTTGGACGGACGATCTGCTCCACAACCTCATGACCTGCATGTTTGAGTTCGTAGGTGCCGGGTGTGGCCGACACATACACCACCTGATTCAGGCACTGTTCGAATTCCACAAATTTTAACGGTCGATTATCAACCGCCGACGGAAGTCGGAATCCATACTCCACAAGCGTCCGCTTTCGTGAAAAATCCCCTTCATACATGCCGCCGACTTGAGGAATGGTCGCGTGAGACTCATCGACGATGAGCAAAAAATCCTTTGGAAAGTAATCCAACAACGTGGGAGGCGCCTGGCCCGGGTTTCTTCCGCTGAGATGCCGAGAGTAATTTTCAATCCCGTGGCAATAGCCCATGGCTCGGATCATCTCGAGGTCAAACTTCGTGCGCTGCTCAATCCGTTGCGCCTCCAACAGCCGTCCGGATTGTCTGAAATAGGCGACGCGCTCGTCGAGCTCCTCCTCAATGCCCGTAATAGCCCGCTCATAGCGATCCGGCGCAATGAGATAGTGGGTATTCGGGTAGATCGCAACCTTGGGCAGCTTTCCCAAGGACTTCCCCGTGAGCGGGTCGATTTGATGAATGGCGTCCACCGTATCTCCGAAGAGTTCGATGCGCACGGATTTCGCTTCCGACGAGGCAGGGAAAATTTCGATCACATCACCACGTGCTCGAAAGGTTCCGCGATGAAAATCCACATCATTGCGTTCATATTGAATTTCAACCAACTTCGACAAAAGCTTGTCTCGCCTCGTTTCGAGGCCGACCTCCAGATAAATCAGCATGTCATGGTAGACCTCCGGCGACCCCAGCCCATAGATACAGGAGACGGAGGACACAATCAGGACATCATTTCGTTGTAACAGCTCGGTCGTAGCGGAGTGACGCATCTGATCGATGGCATCATTGATGGAAGAATCCTTGGCGATGTACGTATCGCTCTGCGGGATATAGGCTTCCGGCTGATAGTAATCGTAGTAGCTCACGAAATACTCGACGGCGTTATGGGGGAAAAACTGTTTGAATTCCTGGTAGAGTTGTCCGGCCAGAGTTTTGTTGTGCACGAGTACCAACGTCGGCTTCTGGACACGTTCGACAAGATTGGCCATCGTAAAGGTCTTGCCTGATCCAGTGACTCCCAGCAGGACCTGATGCTTGGTGCCAGATTGGATTCCGGTCGTCAGTCGGTCGATGGCGGCAGGCTGATCCCCACAGGGCTTGAAAGGGGCATCGAGCTTAAAGGGTGGCACGACAACCTCCCGTGATGCGACGGAACAAAGGGCCAATCAGCATCAACATCCTCCCACCACAGCCCTCAAAAGTAAAAAGGGCCGCCGGAACCTCCGGCAGCCCCTCATCGACAACAAAACAGATCTCGCTTTAACCGCGACCGCCCCCAAATCCGCCGCGGCCGCCGCCACCGGAACGCGGCTCCTGAGGACGCGCTTCATTGACCGTCAAGGTACGTCCACCAAGTTGCGTCCCGTTCAACGCTGCAACCGCCGCCTGCGCTTCAGCATCGGACGACATTTCCACAAATCCAAACCCACGAGATTGCCCGGTAAACTTGTCCGTGATGATCCGGGCCGAGGCCACGGATCCATGCGCCGCAAACAAGTCACTCAGCTGCTGCTCGGTCGTTGAATACGGCAATCCACCGACATAAATCTTCGCACCCATCTGGCTCCTCCTTTGACACAGCGATGTTGTCTTGGACTCGAGAAAGCAACGAGGAAGGAATGGGCCGAAGACGTCAACACCACGGCGGCTTAGCTCTGGCTTCCGATCAGATTCCCGGGCTGGCCCAACACAACATCTATCCAGGCCTCATTACATTTTTCGCCGAACTTGCGCAGGCCTTTCACAAGCCGACGCTACAATCGTACCTCAGATGTAAAGACAAAGGCAAGTTTGAAGACACACTCAGGTTGCCAGTAGGCTCGCATTAGTAGGCCGGCGGCGGAGAAAGCGGTCGATGCGAAAAAAGTGGAATCGCGTGGAGACTATCAAAAAGCATCGTCGACTTATCTGACACAACAAAACCGACCTGCCCCAATCCCAACGTCTGATCCTCAACGGAGAGCACGAGCGTGCCATCCACAAACACCTCGATGAAGTCTTTACTGATGATCGTATTGCGCTGCACTCTGAGGGTATGCCAGTCAACCGGTTTCAGAGTGATAGTCGCTTGCCCGAGAATCGTTGCGACCCCGCCGGAAAGGCGAACGAATCTAACTTGTTGCGTGGCAAGGTCCACGGTCGCACCATAGAAATGGTTTGCATCACGTGCCCCGATCACCACTCCACCCGATCCAGCAGTCCCTGGGGAGGCATGCAACCGGACACTCACATCCGGATATTCATACTGCATTCCCTCGGCCAACAGCACCTGATAGCAGAATTGCCGACAACCCGACGACGCAACCACCACATTGGGTGGAGAGGGAGCCGTGGGATGACGTTGCACCACCCACTCGGCAAGCGGCTCCTCACGGGACACTGCTTGCACAAAACCATGAGGCAGCCCTCCGATCGGCTCTTGATCGAACGCCCACTGCTGAAAGAGGCCACCCTTTGCCTGTTGTTTCAGATTGGCTGCCTTTTCCTCTTGCGTCTCTCGTTGAACACCGTAACTCAGGGAAGGCCCCGCCATAACAACCGTTCCTGCCGCTACCAAGAGGCCCAGCGTCGCCAACGTTTGCCCTCCGATATATGACAGGCGAATCATCCTCAACACAGCTTGCCTTACTTGAGGTTTCCTGATTTCTTGATCTGAAGAATGTCACGTTGCAACCGGTCCCGCTCAGCAAGAAGGGTTCGTCGACGCTTCCACCGATCCCACGTCCACCACCGCAGTTTCTCCCGAAACGTCACTACCGGAGGCGCCGCACTTCCGGCTGGAGCCTGCTGGAAAGAATACCCCTCGTGAGTATCACACTCCTCAAAAAACCGCCGGTACAAGTGATCGTACAATCCTTTTCCTTGCTCGCCCCCTGCCATCCTGAATCTCCATCCTCACAACATGGACGTCCGTCTTGCTCGCCGAGCGAATAGTACCTGGGCTCGGTACGGCTCTGCAACCGGCTTCCCTGCATGCTATGATCCATCGGTCAGCCACCGTTGCTCTCTGTGGCCCGGATACCATCATGAATGCCTTTGCACCCTTTCTGAATCGATTGCTCACCCCAATAGTGATCTGCGCTGCCGTGACCTTCTTATTACAACCCCAGGTCCCGCTCGCACAGGCACCGGAGACGGCATTCCAAGCGGCCATAGAGTCACTTTCTCCGGAACGAATGGTGGCCGACATTCGCACACTCAGCAGCCCCGAGTTCAACGGACGACAAGCCGGCACCAACGCGGACCTCGAGTCTGCACGGTGGGTGGCGCAAGAATTTCTTTCAGCAGGCCTGCGGCTCACACGAGTGCACAACGGATCCCTGGTCGTACCTTTCTTCACGGGGAAGGATGGTACTTCCTCCGGAGCGATGGCAACCCGGGTTCCGACTCCAGTACTCACGCCGGAGCCACTCTTACGAGTCGGAGCAACCTACCATCTGATCACCAAAACGCTTGGCTTGGACTATCTCCCCATTTTTGATTCGCCATCCGCAGAGATCCAAGCCCCGGTCGTCTTCGTCGGATATGGCATCGTTGATCCAACTCAACACATCGATGACTATGCCGGTGTCGACGTAAATAATTGCATCGTGCTGTTTCTGCGGGGCAAGCCTGAATATTACGCACAGGCCGTAAGCCACGCCGACAAAGTGCGATATGCACGAGAACGTGGAGCGATCGGCTACCTGACGGCAACAGGTCCCATTCTCCATCCCTATGAAATCCGTCGCGGCGTCACTGGGGGTGCCAGTGCCTTCTACAGCCAACTGCCTCAGGACCAAGCGATTCCCGGCGCCTGGATCACTACCGCCCTGGCACAAGAGCTTCTCCAGCAGTCGGATGGTACCGGTTCTGATCGCTTGCGTGTTTTTCAAGAGCGCCTGAACCAATCCACCTCATCACACGCAATCAAGACCGATCGGTTCGTATCGCTTCAGTGGAAGACAACGACGGAGGACGGACTTCTGATCAATGTGCTTGGAATGATCCCTGGAACCGGATCGGAAACAGTGATTATCGGAGCCCATCGAGATCACTTTGGCCGTCCCGGTGGGATTCTCTTTCCCGGTGCCGACGACAACGCCTCGGGAACGGCGGTCATCGTAGAGGTGGGACGGGCGCTCGCCAAACTCGAGAGGCGTCCTTCCCGAACCATCCTCTTTGTCTCGTTCAGCGGAGAAGAACGCGACATGCTCGGCTCACGCCTGTACACCTCGCGCCCTGTCCTGCCGCTCTCCCTCACCAAGGCCATGATCAATATCGATCACGCTGGAGTCGGAAACGCACGACTCACCGTCGGGGTAACGGGAATCGAGAAGGATATTGCATTCGAGGCGGGCCAGTCTGCCGGCGTGAAGGAGAGGCTAGATCTTTATGGATTTTTCCCTGGTGGCGACCATGTCCCGTTCAAAGAAGCCGGAGTCCCGACCATCACCGTCGTCAGCAGCGGCGTCCATCCACACTTCCATCAACCAACCGACAACGCCGACACGATCGACCCCAAGATCCTTAAAGCCGCATCTCAGTTCGTCTTGGCCTTGACGTGGCACCTGGCCTATGTATCAACGGATACAGGAGGCGAGTCCAGCACCACGTCTCCGCTCCCGCAGTGAGCCGCCGCATGCCCAACGGCAAGCATGAAACCGCGGAACGTACTCAAGGCCCGATTAGGGAAACGGTTCTAGCAATTCCGACTCAATCGGCGGCAACAAATCCGTCTGGCGCGGTGGAGGAGGCAGAACGGTTGGACTCCCGGCCTGATTCGCTCCTTGTATAAGCCCAATGGACAGTTGCGGACCAAAGGTCATCACGGCTCCGCTCCAGGCCTGACCCGTAGTCGGGTTTCGAAAGTTGTGCGATTGGAAGTGTTGTCCCGGTCCGTAGAGAAACCCCTGCGTGCCCTGGTTGTCGATATACAAACTTCCCCCCGGAAGCTTCAGCAGGGGTGAGACTCCGCCCGCGAACGACCGCACCCCCGAGGCACTCTGGGCCCACGCTGGCACAGCGACGCAGAAGGTGGCGGCGGTAAGCAAACACAGAAACACGCCTAATGAATTGATCCGAGTCATCCGAACGGATGCGTGTCGGACAGAGGGTCTGTGAATTTCCATGACGTGAACCATACAACACTTTATAGTATGCTCTTGTATCGCTCGTTGATCAAGGAGGCATGAATGAATGGTACTTCCTCGACTCGTATCTATCGTCTCACGATCATGGTGGTCACAGGATGGGCATGCATGTCCCTGCCACACACGGCTTGGTGTTGGGACGTGACTCAGCCGCTCCCAACGGAGCGGCGTGAAACTGTGTCACTAGCTGATGCTGCAGTGCGGGCATTACAGAACAATCTCGATATCAGCATCAGCCGACAGAATCGCGAAAGTCGACTGGCTGATATCATCATTGAACAGTCGAAGTTCGACCCAAACCTGAGCATCAACGGCCAATACAACCGAACCGTGAATCCCCTCAATCGTCCTGTCTTCGGAGGAACTGGAGACTTACTTGGTCAGATCACGACCTTCGATCAACGGAACCATTCACTGACGCTCGATGCACAGACCAACCTGATCACAGGCGGCAACTTGGACGTCAACTATAGCCCGGCTAGAAACAGCGTCAATCAAAATGTCGCACGCGGATTTCTATTCAACCCGGCCTGGACGGGAGGACTGGCGTTCACGTTCACCCAACCGCTGCTCAGGAACGCAGGAATTGCCATCAACAAGACCTTTATCAAGGTCGCTCAAAACAATGCGATCGTCGAACAGCATGTCTTTCGAGATCGAGTCATGACCGTCATCACTTCGGTGGAACAAACCTACTGGGAGGTGGTATTTGCGAATGACAATCTGAAGGTCGCCCAAGCCGCCTTGAAGGCCGCCGAAGAACTTTTGGCTGCCAACCGAGCGAAGACCAAGGCTGGGGTTATGTCGATCGTCGATGTTCTGCAAGCCGAGGCCGCAGTGGCCTCGCGAGTGGAGCAAGTGTTAGTGGCCGAGAAAGCCATCCGCGACCAGGAAGATCAACTACGGCGGCTCTTGAATCCCGGCGAAGAGGATCTTCGGCAAGATGTCCGCCTCACGCCGGTTGATCCTCCCGTCACCGTTCTTGAACCTCTGAGCCTGCAAGAGGCCATCGACACCGCCATCGAACAACGGCCTGAAATCACACAGGCCAAGAAAAATGTCGAAACCGGTGAACTCAATAAGCAGTTTGCGCGTAACCAGCTGCTCCCAACCCTTTCACTTCAAGGCACGATCGGACTTGCCGGCCTGGGCGGGGACTACGGTGAATCCTTCACCAGAAATTTCAGCGGCGACTTCTATAACTATGGAGCCGGGCTGGTACTCAGCTATCCGCTCGGGAACCGAGCCGCCGTCAACACGTATAGCAAGCGCAAGCTTGAGGCGCAAAACGCGGAGGTGGCCCTCGCGAATGTGCGCCAGCAGATCATCGTCGGTATTCGTGAAGCGGTGCGCCGGGTTCAGACGGATTTTAAGCGGATCGAAACGACCCGCTCCGCACGCATCATGGCGGAGAAACAACTCCAGGCCGAGCAGGAACGGCTGAAAGTAGGACTCAGCACGACACGCTTTGTACTCGAATTCCAACGTGACCTCGCGACTGCGCAGGGCAACGAGTTACGGGCGATCGTTGATTACAACAAGTCGTTGTCCAATTTGTCCAGGCACAAGGCGACCACCTTGGACCGCTATCACCTCGAGCTCTCATAACACGCTCATGACTCCCGAGCCCCATCGGCTCGTTCACGATCGCGTTGTTTGTACGGGCTCCAGACTGGCACTGCTCCCCATCGGAGCCACGCTCGGCTATTATGCTCTTCCCACTTCTCTCCAAACTCAACTGCTTGCTCAATTCACCCCGCAGTTGCTGGCCTATCTGGCAATGGGCATCTGGGCTTCAGGCACATCTGAGATCGCAAGACAGCTGGGGCTGGAGCGGGCAAAGTTCATCAATGGACTGAAGTGGGGGCTGCTGACAGGACTGGTCCTAGGCTGCCTCAATACTATTGTGATTCTGTCGCTCTACCCATCATTCGGTTACGACATCACTTTTTTGACACAGACCCCTCACGGCCGGCTGCCTGTTTTGCTGATGGTACCCTGGTTCATCTGCTGCATCGCGTTCTTCGTAGAGATCAACTTTCGCGGGTTCCTCTTGGGCCGCTTGGCTGAATTCGAACGGAAGTGGAGAGGGGATCACCTCGGCAGACAGCTCACTCCCCTTGCACTGTTGGCGACAACGCTGGTGTTTACCTTCGACCCCTTCATGGTGAATACCTTTCGGCATCTCCATTGGATTGCTCTGTGGGACGGACTTGTCTGGGGAACGATCTGGCTCCGAACTCGCAATCTCTGGATTACCATCGTCGCCCACGCCGTGGAGGTCATCATCATGTACAGTGCCGTCAGGACAGCGATTGGATAAGAACCGAGAGATCCGAATCACCATAGTGGGGTGGGATTGTGATGCAGAAACGGCCCGTCATCAGTATCATTTGATAGTTCAGGAAACCTAAGGAGGATTGTTCGTGGGTGATCTCGCAAAGTATGTCGTCTATTTCTTACTCGGCGGCACGATCGTCAGCCTATCCACCTACCTCGGAGCCAAAGGCAACTCATTTCTCGCGGCCATGGCCAGTACCTTCCCCGCCATCACCGCCGCCACCTTCATTCTGCTATACATGAATGGCGGTGGCGCCACGACCGTCGACTACGCCAAGAGCCTCATGTGGTTTGTCCCACCCTGGATCGTCTACGTCACCGCCATGATTGTCGGTATCCCACGCCTGGGCTTCTGGGCTTCAATGGCTGGATCGCTCGTCCTGTACCTGGGATGCGTGGGGCTTGTGAAGATGCTGCTGCGGTAGCCGCACAAAATCAGATTCGCCAGAACTCCGGCTTGCCAAGGGATTCGGATTCCGTATGCTTCCAAGGATCTTTGCAGCGTCGACCAACTTTTCACCAAGACTAACTTGAACGGGCCTATACCTCGATGTCTAATACAGAGCTGGAGAATCATACTTGAGAGGCATCTGGAGACGGCATTTTCTGCATACTGAAAGCCGCTTCTCTCGCAGGAGGCTCAAAATGGCTGTCCCGCGAGGCCGCAGCGAGTGAAGGGCCGAGGCATACCCTCTGGGGTACGTTGAGGGTCTGAACGACGCGAGAACAAAACTGGCGGACATTTTCAGACTCCGCCTACTCCACCACCACTGCCGTGCCATTCGCACTGACCATCAGCATACTACTGTTCGTGCCGATGGTTTCATAATCGATGTCGATACCCACGATTGCGTTGGCACCGAGATTCTTGGCCTGCTCCTCCATCTCTTCAAGCGCGATCGTCTTGGCCTTTCGGAGTTCCTTTTCGTAACCCGCCGAACGCCCACCGACGATATCCCGAATCGACGCGAAAAAATCACGAAAGATATTCGCACCGAGAATCGCGTCACCGGAAACTAATCCCAGATACTTCACCGTCTTCTTGCCCTCAATGTTATTGGTCGTCGACAAAATCATGTGCCCTCCTGGTTAGATATTCGGCATTCCCTCAGCCAACTGGCGAATCGGCAGATCCTCCCTCAACCCCATTGAAGCCCTGTGATAGGACTGCTAGCATTATTCACTTATCATACTTAGGACCAGACCGTGAAACCTAATCCTCCGCTTCCGAATCAATCTATTAATCTCATCATTGAGGGTGCGAGGCAAAATAACCTCAAGAACGTCTCGCTGCAGATTCCCCACAATCAAGTCACCGCCATCACTGGGGTATCTGGATCTGGAAAGTCGTCGCTCGCGTTCGACACGATCTTTGCCGAAGGCCAGTGGCGGTATGTGGAGTCGCTCTCGACTTATGCCCGGATGTTTCTCGACAAGGTGGCTCGCCCGGATATCGATCGACTGATCAATGTCCGCCCGGCAATTGCCATTGAACAGAAGAATCAGGTACGCACGGCTCGTTCGACGGTCGGCACGACAACGGAGATCGCCGATCTCCTACGCCTCCTCTTCGCCAAAATCGGCAAGCCAACTTGCCCAGACTGCAAACAAGAAGGCCGTTCGTTTCAACCAGACTCCGTCGCAGACGACCTCCTCACTCGATGGCCTGATTCCAGAGCCATGATTCTATTCCCTCTTGCCGATCCCAAGCCAAAAGAAGAAGCCGCATTTGTCCAATCCCTCCTCACGCGCGGGTTCACCAGGGTCAAAACGCAGGATGATGTGATCGACCTCCACGAGGCTGGGCAGGTAAAACTTCACAAGTCTCATTCGCTCCATATCGTTCTCGATCGTCTCGTCATTCGGGAAGACAACCGCACGCGACTAATTGAGGGTGTGGAAACAGCCTTTCGTGAAGGGGAGGGCCGGTGTTCCATCGACATCATCAACCATGGACCTCAGTCCTACAGCACGAAATTTCTCTGCCAGAGTTGCGGACGAACCTTTGAACCACTCCGGCCGATTCTCTTTTCCTTCAACCATCCACTCGGGGCCTGTCCCGAGTGCAAAGGCTTCGGTAATGTGCTGCGGTACGATCCCGAGCTGGTCATCCCCGATCAGACAAAATCTCTCGCCGAAGGAGCGATCGAACCCTGGAGTAAGCCCAGCTCGGCCTGGTGGCAGAAACAAATGCTGACTGCGATGAAAAAACATGGCGTTGACGTCGAGACTCCCTTCAAGTCGCTGCCGGCGGATCAGCAGCAGTTGCTCTGGGAAGGAGCCAAATCGTTTGACGGCATTAATGACTTCTTTGAGTACCTCGAAGGCAAGCGATACAAGCTACACGTACGCGTCTTTCTCAGCCGCTACCGCACGCCTTTCGATTGCCCCAGTTGCCATGGCAGCCGCCTGAAACCGGATGCGCGCTTCGTCAAGCTCGCCGGCAGTGATATCCACGAGACGACGGAACGAACGGTTGAGAGTCTTGCAGCCTGGGTGGACTCCCTGCCCTTGCGCCGATCCGAACAGGAGATCGCGTCGGATATCCTCCGGCAACTCAAAGCGAAACTGGGCTTTCTCCAACGCGTCGGCCTCGGATACTTGACGCTCAATCGGCAAACAAAAACCCTCTCCGGTGGGGAAGCCCAGCGAGTGGCATTGGCGAATCAACTCGGTTCGCGACTCGTCGGCACACTCTACGTGCTTGACGAACCGACCATTGGGCTCCATGCCAGGGATACCGATCTATTGGCCGGCATCCTCCGTGACCTCGCAGCGACCGGAAATACCGTCGTGGTCGTCGAGCATGACCGCCGCATGATTGAGTCCGCCGATTTCCTCGTCGAACTGGGCCCCCAATCCGGTGAAAAGGGTGGTGAGATCGTCTGTGCAGCACCAACGAAGGAGTTCATCCAAGATCGTCGGGCCACAACTGCTCGATACTTGCGCGGTGAAGAGGAGATCCCCCAACCTCAGTCGCGACGAACCGGTAACGGCAAGACGCTGGTGCTCGCCGGGGCCACGGAACACAACCTCAAAGATCTCTCCTTCCGTATCCCCCTCGGCATGTTAATCTGTGTGACCGGTGTGTCTGGTTCCGGGAAAAGTACGCTGGTTGAAGAGACCCTCTATCGAGCCGTGGCCAGGGCCTTTCGTGTGGCATCTCTACCCATGGGGCATTTCAAAGCGATCAAAGGTATCGAACACCTCAAAGGCATCCGCCTGATCGATCAACAACCGATCGGCCGTACGCCACGATCTAACCCGATTACCTACCTAAAAGGCTTCGACGAAATCCGTCAGCTCTTCGCCGCGGAACGGGAGGCACAACAACAAGGACTTACACCGGGACACTTTTCGTTCAACGCCGCCGGTGGCCGGTGCGAACGCTGCGAAGGCAGCGGCGTAGAGAAGTTGGAGATGTATTTCTTCGAAGATATCTATGCGCCCTGTGAGATCTGTGACGGCAAGCGCTTTAACGCAGAGGTCCTCAAGATTCGTTACCGCAGGAAGAATATCGCCGAAGTCCTCAATATGACCGTGGAAGAAGCCACTTCATTCTTCACCGGATCGCCAAAGCTACAAGATAAGCTCCATCTGCTCTCCTCAATCGGGCTTGGCTATCTTCGCCTGGGCCAATCCGCGACCACATTGTCAGGTGGAGAAGCCCAGCGATTGAAGATCGCCGCCGAGCTCAAAGATGCCTCAGCCAAAGACATCCTCTATATTATGGATGAGCCCACCACCGGTCTGCATTTTGAGGATATCAAGAAACTCCTCACCGTCCTCCACAAACTCGTGAACGCCGGGAACACAGTGGTCGTCGTCGAACATAATCTCGATGTCATCAAATCTGCGGACTGGATCATCGATCTCGGCCCTGAAGGCGGCGCTGAGGGAGGGCAGATTATCGCCGAAGGCCGCCCAGAACAAGTGGCAAAAGTAGTTGGATCACACACAGGTCGGTTTTTGTCGGAAATCCTCAGACCAGAACTCCTCAGGGTTGAGGCGACGACGGATTGAACATCCGCCGCCGCCTCGATACGCGGAGGAGATCACTTTGGGATCAGCAAACTTTCTCCAAGGTGTTGATGCTGACATGCGGCCATTGAATGAGTCCTGGGCAACAGCTGGGAGGCAATCCATCTACACGCGGGAAGAAATCCAGCATGACTAGCTGGGAATATTGCAGACGCAGTTTCGGCTTTCCATCCTTGTCCTTCTCTTTCAACTCCTGAATCCAGAAGGTGGACTTCATGACCGTCGCATTGGCCTGCCTCACAATAAAGGGGATGTTCACCACGCCACCCGTCGGATGCGTTGAGTCAACATCCAGGACCGTGGTGCGTTCGATCTCAATACCTTTATTCGCCTCCTCGAGGAGGTCGTTCGGACTGATGGGGTTGAACAAGCCTTGAAACAGATTGTCATTAAAATGTTTGTATGGGGCCAGATAGGGATTCTTCAGATCTTGATCAACCCCGATCGGCAAACCGTTGATGTCAGGAATGCTTGGTCTGCCCGGGTGTTCACTACTCTGACCTAACGCCAGCACCGAATCGCCGTGAGGGATACTCGCAAGCCGCGCAATATTCAGACTGTCCGTCATGCCGTTCGTCATATGCAGCCACAAACCTGGTTCATGATGAATGGCAGCGCCAGCCGGACCAGCCAGGCCGCTCTTCGGGAAATCATCGGCGGCGATTTGTTTGATGCTCTGTTGATAATCGAGCGTCACGAGAAACTGATCGGTATTCGCAGGAGTCCCCGGAGAGAGACGGACGCCACGATTCGGCACGGCCTTATCGACCAGGGTAAACTCAAGCTCTTCGTTGTATTGATTGACCAGTAAGCGATAATTGAGGGGAAAGGGAACTCCCTGCGGCGGCGGCGCCACAAAGGGCAGCGCGATCATATTCCATCCACGCCCCTGTAAGTTCGGCACGTTCGCCCACTTCCCTGGAAGCAGCTTCAACGGTCCAAGTTCCGGGTCATTGGGCTTGGGATCTTTTTCAATCCTCCGTGTTGTATTCTGGAGTTCCGCTGGTTTCGTTTTCATTCTAATATCTCCTTTTCGTTGAATTGGCCATGCGTGGCAACAACCGACATGAACATGCCTTCGCCCAGTGAGAGTAGAGAACCGCTCAATCAGGTATCAGATACCCTCGACCTCCTTTCCTTGATTCGCCAATCCCCCACTCCATACGTCGTACGTGAGCCGGCAGGAATTCTTTGGAGCTCGACTCTTGCGTGACTTCCTCGTCGCTTAGAGCAAGTGAAATGCCTGTACTGCGGCATTTCCACCAACCGGCAATGCAAGCGGTGACAAGCTCCCTAGTTTCAGCAAGATATGATGCTCAGCAAAACCTCACTTACAGGAGGTCCATCGCACCGATCACTCGTGCCTGAATCCAAATGGATTCAGGAGCTGTATCGGATGTGATACGTCACGAGAAATGTCGTTCGTATTTTTGCTCTCACTCAGAGCAGGAGTGGTGGAAGACAACAGCACTACTGCTGGTAAATATCCTGGGCCTTACTTGATGGGACACCAGCACATTCACCAGTGAAGATCAGCCCATGAGCGTGCTGTTGGAATTCGCTAGGGTGCAGAAAATATGAAGGAGAAACGATGCGGCACTTACGTGGATATCGCAGGCTTTAGCGACCTACCGCAGTGAGCTACTCTTCCTGCTTGTCAGCGTTGGTCGCTGGTTGCTCACCCGCCAGCTTCTTGTGCAGATATTTTTTACTGAAGGTGGTGACGGCGAAGGCCAACCCAATGGCGACCGGCACGAAGATCGCCGAGGCCACATTCGCATTACCAAGCCAACCGACTTCGTACAGCCCCTTGAAGACGTATCCTGCCAGGCCGGCCAGATAGTAGGCGATCACGATGACAGACAGGCCTTCAACGGTATGCTGGAGAATGACCTGGCTCTTCGTCGTCTTGTCGACGCTCTGGAGGAGCGTGAGGTTTTGTGACTCCACAATCAAGTCGATCCGGGTGCGAATAATCGCAATGATGCCTTCGAATCCGCCGCGGAGCGTATCAATCCGGCGCAAGAGTTGTTGATACCCTTCCGCCACACCCGTAATGCCTCCCAACACATAGTCGGAGATGGGACGGTAGGAGGCTGTGGGCTGCTCCGCCAACGAGCCCAACGTGGCATGCACGATCTTATCATACGGAATCGAGGCCGACAGTTCGAAGTGTAATTTGCCCGCCATGCGATTGGTTTTCAGCAAGTCTTGCGTGAGGCTGTTCAACCATCGCTGCAGCGTCTCAGGATTGGCGTGCCCGATATGTCCCGTAATGATTTCTCGCTGCTGGAGATGCACCTGTTCGAATTTATAGACTTGGTCGATCGCGGCTGAGAACAGCGGCTTCTGCATCAGCAGGAGATGGTAGTAGGTTTCGATCCGCACCACGGCATCCACAATGTCTTTCAACCGCGAGTGGTCGCCTTGCAACGGACCGACACTCACCCAGTACCGTTCCCGCCCGTGATTGTCCGGCGTAAAACTGGTCACGACAGCCGCCTGCTCATTGAAGATTCGGCTGCCATACAACACAGGCCCTGGTAGCTGCCCTCTTACCTCTTCTCGCGAAGGCAGGGCTCCCGTCTTCAGCACGATATCCAACCGGCAGACGACGGAACCCAGGGGTGTCAACGAAACAGGGGCAGCTGGAAACGTGAGTGGTCCAAACGTGAGTAGGCTCGCCGGCGATGAAGGCACATGCCAAAATTGGTAGTTATAGTATTCCGTATGGGCTTGCCAGATGAGAATGAGGCGATCTCCATTCTCGGCTTCCTTCACACCATAGCCAAAATTGTCTCGCAGTTCGATCCGCTCATCGGAAACCTTGAATCGCTCCAGTAACGATTGAAATTCAGCTCGGCTGGCCGGCCGCTGCGTGGGTGGGTCGGACATGCGAAAGGCTTCGTACTGCACATGAGCCGGTGCGCGAAGCCACTCGCTAATCGGCTGATGCGGTTGTTCGTGCAGTTTCTTCAGAAATGAGTCGCCGTCTTCCCGAGATAAGCCCGCCTGAGTCACAAATCTCTCCCCTACGAGAATGAATACAGCCTTAACACTCGCCGCTATTTTCTTTGCCAATGATGCGTGAGTGATGAGGAGAGAAGCAAGAGGAGAGGATTTAGTTGCAGGATGGATCGAACGGCATCTCCGCGTAGGGCTGATAGGCTTCGCCCAACGTGCACAAGATGTCTCCCCACACACGCGTCGGATCCTTTTCAAACACCGCTTGAGGATCGGCCGGAAGGATAATCCACGAGCCGGTTTTCATCTCGCCTTCCAGCTGGCCTGGCCCCCATCCGGAATAGCCGAGATAGGCCCTGAAGAATTCTTTAGTGCCGGCCGCAGTCAGAATGCGTTCGACCATCCCGATATCTCCGCCGAGACAGACTCCGTCGAAGACATGGTGGGCGTTGTCCGGAAATTGGTCGCCCCGGTAGAGCAACATCACTTGATTCGTTTGTACGGGACCGCCGGCATAGAGGACATGCCCTGTACCTTCGATGACGGGAATCTGCGGCAGCGCCTCAGAAATGGACATAGCAGTGGGCCGATTCACAATGACACCCAGCGCCCCTTCCGGTCCATGTTCGCACAGCAACACCACGGTCTGGCGAAAATTTGGATCGCGCAGGGCTGGAGCGGCGATCAGAAACATGCCCTTCCGGAGTTCCGTACTCATAAGCGAAATCCTACCCTGCCCATGCGACTTGCGCAAGCTCCGGACAGAATACATGTGAACGGTTATAGCTTGTACAGGGACGCACGCCGGTCACGAAACAGATCGTTATAGCAATTGAGACTTTTATTGCGGGCTTCAGCCGGATCGATCTCAATGATGGTCAGTTCTTCTTTATCACGAGACGCTCTCTGCGTGATCACGCCTTTCGGTGTGACGATTTCACTCTGTCCGATATAGGTCAATGGATCCTTCTCACCGCGTGCTTCCCGACCGATCCGGTTGCATGTCACGGCAAACACTCGATTTTCAAGGCACCGAACGGGCATCGAATCCGGGCAGTTCGGCAAGACGAGGTTGGAGGGATGGCAGATAATCTCAGCGCCCTGTATCGCTAATGTCCGAGCAGCCTCCGGATAGTACCAATCGAAACAAATCATGACACCGATCTTGGCGATACCGATATCCCACACCAGAAAGCCGGAATCACCCGGCGTGAAGAACTGGGTCTCTTCGTAAAACAGATGGGTTTTTCGGTAACACCCCAGAAATCCAGATGGCCCCACGACCACAGCCGAGTTGTAACAGACTGACCCGGATCGCTCAGGGAGCCCTGCCACAAGATGCATCTTGCGGCGTTTTGCGATATCGACCAGCCGACGAACTGTCGGGCCATCGGGAACCGGCTCGGCCAGCCTCTGTACCTCCTCACGAGACACGAACTGATACCCGGACGCGAACAACTCCGGGAGTATGAGCAGATCGGCATCTGCCTGCTCCAGCTTCGCCGTCACCACATCAAGATTCGCAGCGACTTCCCCGAATTGCGAATCGAATTGGTAGAAGCCGACTCGCACAGGATGCTCCTTGCATACAAGAACGGGCAGGGATTGTGTCCCTGCCCGTCCAAAATCTCAGCTGGCAGCCGACAATTATCGGCTCTTGACGTTATTTCACTTCAGCCAGATGCGTGGCGCCGCCCTCAGCGTGTTCCGTGCATGCCTCCGCATGTCCGGCTTTGCCATGCTTCACCGCTTCCGTCAGATGCTTGACGCCTTCGAGTAAATGTGGGTTTTTCCCACCCGCAGCCGTCGCATGCTTCAGCGCTTCTTCTGCATGCTGCACACAGGCGTCGGCATGGCCTTCTTTACCATGCGATGCCGCACCCCTCGCATGTTCGACCGCTTCCGCCACATGCTTGTCACCTGCCAGTGCGACACCATTGAACAACGGCGCCCCGAGTAACAGGCCGCCTCCAATCACTACCAACGCACCACGAAGAATTCTTCTCATCATGGCTGCCTCCTTGATGGGTGAAAATTCGCAGTTCAGACGACACCGACTTCCTATGAAATGACCTTACACAGCGTGTCTCGCGGCTGTCAAGAAGCTTGGGGTGCCGAAGAAAATCCAAGAATTTTCTGCAGGGCCTGCAAGTCCTTCTCGACCGGCGCGGCGAAGTCCCGACTCCACTCCCACCATGATCCTGGATAGTTGCTGACCCTTGGATATCCCACCAGCTTGAGAATAAAGTAGAGCCAGGCCGATCGTACCCCGCCGGTACAGTAGCAAATTACATCCTGACCAGGATGAACCCCTTTCGCCTCCAGCATTTCCTTGATTATCGTGACGTCCTTGATCGTGGCATCCTTATTCAAAAATCCGTTCCACGCCAAATGAATGGCTGACGGAATATGCCCCGGTCTGGGGATGCCCGATACTTCTTTTCCAAGGTACTCTTCAACGCTCCGCGCATCCAGAATCGCGGTCTGGGGATGAGACATCTTCACGATCGTTTTCAGATCGTCTTTCACCATCATCAACGCGGGCACCGGTCGCGCCGTAAAGTTCCCCATCGTTGACGACACCGACCCATGTGCAAAAGGCCGCTTCTCTGCAGTCCACTTTACCCATCCTCCATCCAGAATCCGCAGGCGTGGGTGGCCCAGATGTTCCAACATCCAAAACATCCGCCCTTCATCGCCCCAATTGTCGAAGGGATTCGAATAGATCACAACGTCACTGTCGTGATTGATCCCAAGACGACGAAGGATCTGCTCAATCTGGCCGAGGTCTGGATTCAGCAGTCCCTTCGCGACGGCGTTGGGGTCACTGTACTCATGCCAGGTCGAATGGACGGCGCCAGGAATATGGCCACCGAATTCATAGGCCGCTCTGCCTCGAACGTCGATGACGACGAGGCCAGGCCGACCTAGCTGTTGCTGCAGTGTATCGGTATCGATCAAGAGTGGATGTGTCACGATGTCGGTCCTCTTACAATCTTCGGTGTACAGTTCAACAGTTCAGAAGCGCGTTAACATGCGCATCAACGGACCCTGCCAGTGCGGTAAGGTTGTAGCCTCCCTCCAGCGACGAGAAGATGCGGCCCTTTGCATGGTGTTTGGCAACCCCAGCTACGATGTTCGTCAGATCCGTATACCCAGCTTCCGTCAACCCCATACTGGCCAATGGATCGTCTTTGTGTGCGTCGAATCCCGCCGAGATGATCACAAACTCTGGTTTGAATGCATCAGCCGCCGGTACAAGTGCTTTGAGAAAGATGTTGTGGTACTCCTCATCGCCCTCTCCGGCCTCCATCGGCACATTGATGGTAAACCCCTCGCCAGCCCCCTTGCCTCGCTCGGTCCCTCGACCTGTGCCGGGGTAGTGGGGATATTGATGAGTACTGAAAAAGAGCACGGAGGGATCCTCCTCAAAACTGTGCTGTGTCCCATTCCCATGGTGCACGTCCCAATCGACGATGAGCACCTTGGTGAGCCCGTATTTCTTTTGGACATAGCGCGCGGCGATCGCCACGTTATTGAAGAGACAGAACCCCATCGCACGTCCAGCTTCAGCATGATGTCCTGGCGGACGGACAGCACAAAAGACGTGCTCCACCTGATCGGCCATGATGGCATCGACCGCTGCCAAGGCACCACCCGCGGCTAAGTAGGCAGCATGCAACGAGCCCGACGACATCGAGGTATCCGGATCCAGTGAGACACGCCCCTCCGTGGGCGCATGCCGATTCAACGACGCCACATAAGCCGGTGAATGAACCTGCGTAATCCACTCATCTTCAGCCCGTCGGGGCTCGATGCGGGTCAGGCGAGCGGCTGTTCCACTCTCTTCCAATCGCTGTATGATCGCACGAAGCCGGTTGGGTGATTCCGGATGTCCCGGTCCCATGTCATGCTCAAGAAACGCTGGATGGTAGACGAGGCCCGTTTTGCCCACAACAAATACCGTGATGAGTGAAATGTGAAGCGTCGTTCGTGACTTCAGTTTCGAGTTCCAGGTTTCAGGCAGTCGTGACTCGAAACAAGAAACCTGAAACGTAAAACTCTGGACGCATCGACCGTCAGATTATCACGCAGAAAACGTCATAGACAATGTACGAGTGGCGCTGCTATCGTCCTCACACGGAGGGGAATAATGCCAAATCCTAGAATTGAACCGCTCAAGAAAGTGCTCGCCATCGATCCGAACGACGATGTGGCCTGGTTTGGCTTGGGGAAAGCCTATATGGACGATGGGAATTTTGAAGAAGCCGCCAAGGCGCTACAACAATGCATCACAGTGAAGCCGACCTACTCCGCCGCCTACTTTGCACTGGCACAGTCACTCCATAAACTGAATCGGATCGACGAATGCCGTACAATCTGTGCAACTGGCATCGATGTCTCCACCAAGAATGGTGATGCCATGGTAACGAAGAATCTCGAACTGCTCAAAGGCTCAGTACCTTCCTGACGTGTTGTGACTCGTCGACGGCCTCTTTACTCTGAGCTCGTGAGCAGAATAATGACAGTACGGCACAGTTACAATAGTTGACCAATAGAGTCCCTCTGCAGTTCGGAGAATGAGGCTAATGCGCGTGGGTTCTGAATCAACAACCGCACTCGTGGTTGAGCTTTCTGGTGTTGTGGACGCTCCATCACTTCGACATTAGCCAATCTGGTCCCGGCTTTTGACGGCAAAGGCTCAACATCCCACAACGAAATCACCACCGCACTGATTGAACGAAGACTCATCAAGAGCACCGTCACCGTGCCGGCCAGCATTTTCAGATCCAACCAGATCTCTTCCGGCCTAGTCGCTCTGTCACCCTGCAGATCGGCCCGTGGGATCGAAATCCCGAGCACGACCGGATCACAATAGTCGGCGAGTTGTTTGGCCTTCTGACGAATACGCGCCAGAATCCGGTGGGTGAGAATCACCCCACGATCTTCCTCCTCACCAGCAACCTCATCGAGATCAAGCCCACGCACCGGCAATCGTTGCCGCTCCGCTGACCCCACCATCGTGGTGACTTCCACGAAGAACCGTTCACCTCCGACGCGGCATTCGAGATCGGCTGTGCGGGCTTGGGATTCCGGCAGAAACGTGACGTGGGCCCCGGTGCAAATCAGCTGGGTCGCCAATTCCAATTCAGCGAGCGCGGATTCCCTCACCCCATAATCATAGTGTGTGAGACGACGAACGAGTCGGTTGAGGCGCAGATGGCTCGATTGATCCGTACAGTGCCGATGGAGGGCCGACCACCGGTCGTGGAGACTCCGCGACAGGCCTTGTTCCTCTCGCTTCCACGCGGGCACGTGCGCTGGATGCTCACCGTGAAGCGGTGCAACCAACCTGACCGTCTTTCGTGGACGAAATCTCGCCATCGTTCATACCGATGCCGAATCTTCATCATCGTTGGGTGATAAGCCAAGCGACTCCGGTCGACGCTGTGCCACCTCTTCATACAAATCGTCCAACCATCGACCGGCACAACCCAACACCTCACGGACCAGCGGTTCCGGCTGACCAGTTTGCCTGATCGTCCATTGTGATACGTACTCCAAGAGCGTCTCCCGGTCGAACTGCCGGCTGGACTGCGTCGCCAACGTCACAAGTTCACCCAGTCCAATGTGCAAGATCTCGGCGACCATATCCTTTCCATACGACGTGCTGGCCGTCACATATTGAATGGCACGATTGATTTCTTGTTCAGTCATGGCCACGACGCTAAAAACCTGTCACATTCTCGACGCCTCCGTCAATGCGTGTATGCAGGTTCCGCCTGCGGCCTCACATTTTTCTCTTCTCCCGAATGAGACCGATGATATGATCGGCCATTATTCGATTCACGTATCAAGGAGTACCCGATGGCCCGAACATCCGCGAAGCAACCTGTCACCAAACGAAGCCGCTCGACCTTTCCAGACCGATGGGACCTTACCCAGCTGGTCAACGATCCAGTGGCTGACATCGCCGCCCAGCTTGCCGATCTGGAATCGAAGGTCATGAAGATAGAAGCCGCACGATCGACAGTGACCCCCTCCATGTCCAGCCATGATTTTCTCAAGGTGCTCCAGCTCAGCGAGGAGATCGCACAGGGCGCATCGCGTCTCGGGGCCTATACCTATCTGCGGTTTTCCGAAAACACGAAAGATGCCGATGCTCGTTCATTGAAGACCCGGGTGGAAGAACAGCTGACCGGCCTGACGAATCGATTGCTGTTCTTCGAACTCTGGTGGCAGGGCGTAGACGACGTCAATGCGGCGCGCCTGATGGCTGATGCGGGCGATCTGCGCTATCACCTGGAGACCATCCGGCGCTTCAAGCCGCACACCATGTCCGAGCCGGAAGAAAAGATCCTCAACCTCAAAAACGTCACGGGCCGAAGCGCCGTCCACACCCTCTACGATGTCGTGACAAACGGATTCACCTTCACCATAACCGTCGGCGGAAAGAAAAAGAGCGTCAATCGGGAAGAACTGATGACCTACGTGCGGAACCCGAAGGCTCCTGTCCGTCAGGCTGCCTATCAGGAACTCTATCGTGTCTTTGCAACCCAGCGCGACTTGTTGGGAGAGATCTACAAAACGCTCGTGAATGATCTGAAATCGGAAAACCTCGGGCTCCGCCGTTTTTCTTCTCCCATCGCCAGTCGCAATCTCAGCAACGACGTACCGGACCAGGCCGTCGACGTCCTCCTGGCGTCCTGCGCGAAGAACGCCGACATCTTTCAAACCTATTTCAAACTCAAAGCCAAGATCTGCAAAATCAAATCGATGAGCCGATACCATCTCTACGCGCCGCACCGGACAGAGACAAAAAAATACCGATACGCTGATGCCATCACGATGGTGCTCGACGCGTACCGGGGCTTTTCACCTCGCCTGGCGGAATTAGCAGAGCAAGTGTTTCGAGATCGACATATCGACGCCCCGACACGCTCAGGCAAACTGGGCGGCGCCTACTGCTACAGCATCGTTCCAGGCATGACACCCTATGTCATGCTGAACTACACGGGGGAAGCCCGCGACATTGCGACTATGGCCCATGAACTCGGCCATGCCGTCCATGGCATGCTGGCCAAAGACCATTCTACCTTCACCTTCCATTCAACACTGCCCCTGGCGGAAACGGCATCCGTCTTCGGGGAGCGCATACTCTCCGACGCGTTGATGTCCCAGGAACGAAACAAAGCCGTTCAGCAAGGCCTTCTGTTGGGCCAATTGGACGACATTTACGCCACTGTACTGAGGCAAGCCTACTTCGTTCGTTTTGAAAAGTTGGCCCATCAGATGATCGCGGACGGTGCAACGGCCGATCAATTGGCGAAGACCTATGGACAGGAGCTGCGGCAACAGTTTGGTAAGGCCGTCAAAGTGCCGGATGAATTTCAATGGGAGTGGCTGACCATTCCCCATATTTTTGCCAGCCCATTCTACTGCTACGCCTACAGCTTTGGGAACTTGCTCGTGCTGGCACTCTACCGCATGTACAAGGAACAAGGCCCTGCGTTTGTCCCGAAGTATCTGGATCTCCTGGCCACCGGCGGTTCGCAGTCGCCACAGCAAATCCTCGCTACCGTCGGTGTCGATATGACTTCCGAAGCCTTCTGGCAATCGGGGTTCGATACGATCCGGGAGATGGTCGAACAGCTGGAAGAAACGATGTAAGTCACAAGATTGGTGGTGACAGAGATGATGTCAGGCATCGCGTCGGGAAGCGGAAGGACGACTGCGAAGAGGCGGGATGTCATCCTCCTGCAAGTCTCGCCACTCCCCGGGTTTGAGATCGCCTAGACGAACGGCGCCAATGGCGATACGAACCAGCCGCAAGGTGGGATGACCGACCGCTGCCGTCATGCGGCGAACTTGACGATTCATACCTTCATGGATCGTGATCTCCAGCCAGGCCGTTGGGACGTGTTTCCGAAACCTGATCGGCACTGAACGTTCAGGCAGCATAGGCTCCTCAGCAAGCAGCCTCACCGTTGCTCGTCTCGTCCGCGTTCCGCCTAGCACGACTCCTTGGCTAAGTTGTGTAACGGCTCGTTCATTGGGGACTCGTTCCACCTGCACCAGATACACTTTCGGTAGCTTATGCTGTGGGTCGGTAATCCGGTGGGCAAGGTTGCCATCCGAGGTCAAGATCATGAGTCCCTCGCTGTCCTGATCAAGACGCCCCGCCGCATAGACATCGGGTACACTGACATAATCCGCCAGCGTCGGTCTCCCCTCTGAATCGGTAAAACATGGTAGCACCCCGTAGGGCTTATTGAATGCGATGGTGCGGACAGACATGCTCACCTCGAGCGCTATGCCGATCGTTTAATTCCATCTGCTATCCATTTCCAGCCAGACAGACTCGGAAATGGGCACCAAATAGGCCTCTAGGAGAGCGCTTTGGACGAGTTGACAGAATACCCACCATCTGGCATACTGAGAATGCTTCTCATAATCGCAAAAGGGGGAATTCCATGTACATGTGCCTGTGCAAAGGAATCACCGAGTCGGAGGTTCGAGCGGCGGGTCGAGCCGGAATCGTGATGGCCAACCAACTTAAAACCAAGTTTGACCTCAAGTGTCACGGCTGTTGCGGACGCTGCGCCAAGAACATCCATGAATTTGTCGAGGTCGCCGCGCAAGGAGCCGCCACCTCCTGCCCCAGGTAATCAACTTGTCTTCTTACTGAAACCGCACCGAGACGTTCACCGCTTCACCGCACAGCACTCTTCCTCCGGATACGCCTCCATTCCAATGGCTCCTATATGTTTGTCGATGGAAGGTGCCTGCGCAAGAATCAGTTTACTTAGCAGAGGCTCTACTGATCAGTTTGGCGACATCTGCAACTCGTTGACCCAGAGCCCTCGCATCGGCCAGTTCGTTCTTGTCTATCCCCGGACTGTCGCCTTCTGTTGTGGCGGATGCTCCGAATGCACCTCCGCCGCTTACTACGATCATCTGATTGCCCAGCATGGCGGCAAGAATCGTCAGCATCGTCACTTCCTTGCCGCTGGAGACCTGTCCTCCGGTCGCAAACGCCGCACCGACTTTGTTCTTCATTTTGAACTCGGGAAACACACCGAACTTGAACTGCCAATTGTCGAAGAACGTTTTGACCTCTCCGGACATGTTGGACCAGTAGACCGGTGACCCGACGATCACCGCATCGGAGGAGAACAGATCTTCCGCCGTGACCAGATTTACACGTCTAAGCACCACCACGGTATTCGGCACAGACCGGGCCCCCTCAACGACCGCCTCCGCCATCCGCTCTGTATTGCCGGAAGATGAGTGGTACGTCACGAGAATCTTCACGACCGGAAAGGCCTCGTCCGCCCAGGATCTCGAGGCACAGCCGGTGGAGAGCGTGAAGAGCAGCAGGGCTATAGCAATAAAAGACAGGGAGGGGGTTGGAGACGAATGCTGCGTGCAGAGTGCGGCCACAGGGTGATGGTCCAGATAATAAACGGTCAGATGCTTAGTGTCGGAATGTCTCTTCCTCCATATGCTCTTCCACCGACACTTCGGTCAGCGTTCCCCGATAGGTGCAGCGGTGACAACGAATCCGCCACTCCTCGATCCATTTCTCCTGAACATAAGACTGACGACACCCAGGACACACGAACACGCCTTTTTTGTACAACACCCGCCGCTTCTCTTGCATAAGTTCCTCGCTTGATTAGCGCTGGAGAATCGCACAAGACGCGACGAGATTGCAACATGGTGGGACCCATCACCAGCCTCACCCAGCCAGCCTTCTTGACTGAAGAAGGTCGCGATCATTAGGATGCGCTGATGCGCCAAACACTCTCAGCTGGGCTTGTTCTCTATCTCGTCATCACCGGTGGATTCCTTGCCATCGACGTACCGGCAAGCCGCGCCGCAGGATCTGACCTGGTCTCCATTCAAACGCCGTCTGGCGTCACGATCAAGGCCGAGGTCGCCGACACGCCATTAAAGCGCTCGGTGGGGCTGATGTATCGAGACCAGCTCAAAAAGGACCACGGCATGCTGTTTTTCTTCGGCCAACCCCAGGCCTGGAACTTCTGGATGAAGAACACCAAGATCGCGCTCGACCTCATCTGGATTGACGGGAAGAAACGCGTGACACACATCGAGCGCAATGTGCCGATTTGCACGAAGAGTGATGACTCCTGCCCGCAATATCGCCCGAACAGTGATGACGCGGTGTACGTTCTTGAGATCGCTGGGGGAACGGTTGACGGATATAAGATCGAGAAAGGATCAAAATTACAGTTCGGCCAACCCTAACCGTCCTAAAAACTACTCTGGCGCTTCAGACAACATACTGCTTCCTGATCCCAAATGAAGCCCGACCCTCAACCCTCATCTTGATCAATGCTGCCACGACCGAATTCGCCGTGAGGTAATCACACCATCGATCCGTTCAATGGTTTTCAGGACTCGATTCAAATGAGCCGTGTCGGCAACCTCTACAATAAAATCCAACTCGGCCTTGCGGTCTTCCCGCGTAATGATCTCAGCGCGGCTGATATTTGCTTTGCATTCAGCGATCGCCGAGGAGACATTCGCCAACACACCGGTTCTATCTTCGGCAATGACGGCGATCTTGACCGCATGGAGGCTGGGAGCAGCGGTATCCCATTCCACCTCCACCAACCGAGCCCGGTCATAGTCCAATGCCTCCAGATTCGGACAATCCACGGAGTGGATCGTGAGTCCTCTTCCTCGAGTGATATAACCTAAGATTCGATCGCCGGGGACCGGATTACAGCAGCGGGACAACTGCATCAGCAAATCACGCCCACCCTTGACCTGAACACTCTGTTCTCCGCCTCGGCCGCTCAAGACCTTCTGGGATGTTGAGGGTTCAGGGACAACCGGTGTGGTCCCGGATGCCGGTGTAACCAGCCGATTGACAATCTGGGCCGTCGCAATATGCCCAAACCCAATGGCAATCGTCAGTTCATCGGTCGTTTCGTATCCTTCTTGCTTGGCAACCTCAACCAATTCGCTCGACTTCAATACTTGAGCAGGGGCCAATCCATGCCGACGGAATTCCGTCTCCAGTAATCGCCGACCGATCTCTAAGCTTCGCTTCTGCTCTTCGGCTTTGATCCAGTGTTTGATTTTTGTCTTCGCCCGTGAGGTACGGACAAACTTCAGCCAATCTTTGTGCGGCGTCTGATTCGGCGAGGTCAGAATTTCAATCGTGTCGCCGCTCTCCAGCTCGTATTTGAGCGGCACAATCTTGCCGTTCACCTTTGCTCCCACACAATGGTCGCCGACCTCGGTATGGATCGCATAGGCAAAATCAACCGGGGTCGAATCTTTCGGCAGCTCTTTGACCGTTCCTTTGGGCGTGAAGACATAGACGACATCGTGGAACAATTCGAGTTTGACGGAATCCATGAACTGACGATTGTCCGGCAAATCGCTTTGCCATTCGATGAACTGCCTCAGCCACCCAAAGGCTTTGCTGTCCTTATCCTGGACACGCCCCTGCTCCTTATATTTCCAATGCGCCGCAATCCCGTATTCGGCCACGCGATGCATTTCTTCCGTTCTGATCTGGAATTCAACATGTTCGCCCTTGGGTCCGACCACGGTGGTGTGGAGCGATTGATACAGATTGGATTTTGGAATGGCGATGTAGTCCTTGAAACGGCCGGGAAGCGGGCGCCACAGCGAGTGAATCACACCCAGCAGCGCATAACAGTTCATCTTCGTATCGGTAATGATCCGCAAGGCGGTGAGATCGTAGACCTCTTCGAAGGAGATCGCCTGTTTCTTCATTTTTTGATAGACGCCATAGAGATGCTTGGGTCGGCCATAGACGGCTCCGGACAAACCATGTTCTCCCAAAGCTTTCTTGACCAGTTCCCGCACCTCTTGAATGTACTGCTGACGATCTTCATCACGCTTCGCCACACGCACCCGTAACATCTCGTACACATCCGGCTTCAGGTGTTTGAGGCAGAGGTCTTCCAGTTCATTCTTCACCCACCCGACCCCGATCCGATTGGCCAATGGCGCATAGATCTCCAGGGTCTCCTGCGCAATCTCAAGACGCTTTCCCTCGCTGAGATGCTCAAGCGTTCGCATATTATGAAGTCGATCGGCGAGCTTAATGATCACGACGCGAATATCATCCGCCATCGACAAAACCATTTTGCGGAAATTCTCGGCTTGTTTCTCCTCGGAACTCTTAAACGTGATCTTCCCGATTTTCGTCACTCCATCGACGAGATGCACCACATCCTTGCCGAACTCCCGTTCCAACTCGCCGGCCGTCGCCACCGTATCTTCCAACGTATCATGCAGCAGCCCGGCGACGATCGCCGTCACATCGGTTTTCAATGAGGTCAGCACGCCCGCCACGGCGACGGGATGTTTGACATAGGGCTCCCCGGAACGGCGTGTTTGACCTTCATGCGCCTTCGCAGAAAATTCATAGGCCTTTCGCACCATCCCAAGATCGGCATCGGGCTGATACGATTGCACCCGATCCAGCAACTGATCGATGCTCGTGACCGTTTCGTACTTCATCGGTTACTCGATTCCCGCCGCCCGTATGTCTCGAATACGCAATTGGATTCGGTCATGCCCGTTCCAGTGATTGAGCTCTGGCGTAAATGCGACATCGATCGGCGTCTTGAGCGACAATCCCTGTTCTTCGAGGGACTTCATTCCGAATCCGATACTGTCAAACGGTACCGACCCGCCCTGCCGAACCGTCATCTTCAAATGCTTCTCCCCCACGACGCGGGCCTGCAGGACGTTCAATCCCCTCACGGCAAAGGTCGGCTCTGGATTGCCCGCGCCGAATGGATGCAGCGTCCCGATTTCTCGGATCAGCTGTAACGTGACCTCGTCCAGCCGCAGTTCGGAATCCAGGTGCAACATCGGAACGGTTTGTGTCCCGCGCATCCAGGCCTCGGCCGTGGCAGCAAACCGTTCGGCGAACTCCGGTAATCGCTCTTCCTTGATCGTTACTCCCGCGGCACTGGGATGGCCTCCAAACGCGATCAGCAGATCTCGGCATCCGGCCAATGCCTGATAGAGATCAAACCCCGGCACAGTCCTCGCTGAACCTTTACCGATCCCGTCTTCATTAATTGCAATGATGATCGTCGGACGATGAAAGCGTTCCATGATACGGGCCGCCACAATACCAACGACCCCAAGATGCCACCCTCGTGCATATAATACGATGCCTCCGGGCAACTCCTGCGACTCGACCTGCGTCAATGCCTCATCAAGGATGGTCGCTTCGAGTTCCCGTCGCCTGTGATTCAGCTGATCCAGCTCCTCGGCCAACGCGTGAGCTTCCCCTTCCGACTCTGTCGTCAACAGCCGGACTCCTTTGAGCGCCTCATCCAACCGCCCTGCGGCGTTCAACCGAGGCGCGAGTTTAAACGCGATCGTATCCGCCGCGCAGTCACGGGTCACACCGGCGACCTGCTTCAAGGCCCGGAGGCCACAACGGGATCCACGCGAAATCTGAGCCAGGCCCTCGCGAACAAACAGTCGATTTTCGTCTTGGAGCGGAACCACATCGGCGATGGTCGCCAGCGCCACCAGGTCCAACAAGGACTCGAGGGGTACGGAACCAGAGCCATACGTTTGCTCATACGCCTGCACAACTTTGTACGCGAGACCACCTGAACAGAGTCCATGAAACGGATACTGCGCATCCGGCCGATGAGGGTTCATCACGGCTAACGCCGGCACCATCTCCATGTCGCTCTGATGGTGATCCGTCACGATCACATCGATCCCCAGTTGACTCGCGAGGGCAATCTCACGATGTGACGTCGTCCCACAATCGGACGTCACCAATAACGTGATGCCGTCCTGCGCCAGGGCTCGAATCGCATGTTCATTGAGTCCATACCCTTCACGCAGGCGATGCGGTACGTAGGCTCGGACATACGCTCCGAGATCGCGAAAAAATGACACGTACACACTGGTTGCCGACATACCGTCCACATCATAGTCGCCATAAAAGCAGACCCGCTCCCGCCGTTGCATCGCCTGATGCAAGCGGTCGACGGCCCGCTCGATGTCGGGAATCAAGAAGGGATCATGTGCTTGGAGCGGGGACATCCAGGCCAAGGCCTGGTCCACATTCGTCACACCTCGGTTGAGCAACAACGAGGCGGTTGCGGAAGAAATGGAGAGGGCCTGCGAGAGACGGCCGCGTTGGATCGGATCAACTTGCCGAAAGACCCAGAGCTTAGACTTCACCGCTGCCTCCTTCATACACCTGGGCCATGAGACGATTCAGGATAGGACACTCAGGGAAACGAGCCAGACTCTAATAAGTCGCTGCTTCTTTGTCAAACAACGCAGAGAGGAAACACCAACGGGGTACCGGCAAGAGGGAATGAAAGAGATTCGAAGGGGATCACCAGACTATTCACCGCCTTTTTGCACATAGTTCTTTACAAATTCCTCCGCATTCTTCTCGAGAACGTCGTCAATTTCATCAACCAGCTTGTCGATATCTTCCTTCAGCTTCTTCCCGGTCTCCACGACTTTCGGGTTGGCCTTGACCTCTTCCTTGCCTTGTGGTTCTCGTCGCGGCTCTTGCTTTCGTTCCTGCTTTTCCATTCGAGCACCTCCTGTCACCCAGGGAAATCCTCGCGGTCAGCTCGCAACCACCGACCATACATGCACATTACTCTAGGGAACAGAAACCCGTCAAGGCAAGGGCGGAAACGACAAGCGCCGTGTCCTGGTCGGACACGGCGCTTCATCGTCGAAATCAGCTTATAAAGTCGTAATGAACCTAGCCTGCAATCAACGACACGATGAGCAGGGCGACGATATTGATGACCTTGATCATCGGATTGACAGCCGGTCCCGCCGTATCCTTATACGGATCACCGACCGTGTCACCGGTCACCGCCGCCTTATGGGTGTCGGTACCCTTCAACCCTTGTTCTTCGATAAATTTCTTCGCATTGTCCCAAGCACCGCCTCCACTCGTCATCGAAATCGCGACAAAGAGCCCGGTGACGATACTGCCGACTAACACCCCGCCGAGCGCTTGCGGGCCCAGCACCAAACCGATCACCACCGGCGACACCACCGGGATCAACCCGGGGATCATCATCTTTTGGATCGCGGCCTGAGTCACGATGTCGACACAAGTGCCGTACTCCGGCTTGCCCGTGCCTTCCATAATTCCCTTGATCGTCCGGAACTGACGGCGCACTTCTTCCACAATCAACCCACCTGCTTCACCGACGGCCCTCATACACATGGAGCCGAAGATAAACGGCAACATCCCGCCCAGAAAGAGACCGACCAAGACTTTCGGATTTGAAAGATCGAAGGCCGCCAGCGCCGGATTATGTGCTGCGACTTCCCGCGAGTATTCGGCAAAGAGCACCACGGCCGCCAACCCGGCAGACCCGATGGCATAACCCTTGGTGACGGCCTTCGTCGTATTGCCCACGGCATCCAATGGATCAGTGATGTCCCGAACTTCTTTACCCAGATGCGACATTTCGGCGATACCGCCGGCATTGTCCGTAATCGGGCCAAACGCATCGATCGCGACCACAATCCCGGCCATCGAAAGCATGGCCACGGCCGCAACCGCCACACCGTACAGCCCACCGGACTCAGCACCGCCACAGACCCAGTAGCTACCGAGGATCGCCATGGAAATCACCACGACAGGAGCCGCTGTCGACTGCATCCCCACCGCCAGACCGGCGATGATGTTGGTCGCATGACCGGTTTCACTGGCTTTCGAAATATACTTCACCGGCTCATACTCCTTTGAGGTGTAGTAGTCGGTGATGAAGACAAGCGCCAAGGTGACCGCTAAGCCGAGCAGGGCGGCGATGTAGTAGCTGAATCCACCGACGCCGCCAACTCCGCCCATGATCATAAAGGTCACGGGCAGGAAAGCCAGTGCGGCAATCCCTCCGGCCACAAACAACCCCTTATACAGGGCGGGCATGATATCGCCACCCGGAACAACCTTGACAAAAAGAATGCCGACGATCGTCGCAAAGATCGTGATACCACCCAACATCAGTGGATACAGAATCGGAGCCGTCGCTCCCTTGAACATGGTAAAGGCCAGCACCATCGCCGCGACCGTCGTGACGGCGTAGGTTTCAAACAGGTCCGCCGCCATGCCTGCGCAATCGCCGACGTTGTCACCCACGTTATCCGCGATGACCGCAGGGTTCCGTGGATCGTCTTCCGGAATCCCTGCCTCCACTTTGCCGACCAAGTCTGCTCCGACGTCTGCAGCCTTGGTATAAATCCCGCCACCGACCCGTGCGAACACGGAGATCAAGCTGCCTCCGAATCCAAGACTCAGCAACGCATGAATGGCCTTTTCCTGACCGGCCATCGATTCGGCGATCGTGTAGAACCCTGTAATGGCCAGCAGCCCGAGGCCGATCAGCAAGAGGCCCGTCACTGCGCCACCACGAAACGCCACAACCAGGGCTGCATTCAGCCCGTTGTGCGCGGCCTGGGCCGTCCGCACATTGGCTCGAACGGCGATGATCATGCCCACATAGCCGGCGAGCGCCGACGCGCTCGCGCCGACCAAGAACCCAACCGCTGTGAGTAGGCCAAACTTATCCGACACGGCTCCGGCGGCTGCGAGAATGACGAACAGACCCGCCGCGACATAGCCGACGGTTTTGTATTGTCGGTTCATGTAGGCGCCGGCGCCTTCCTGAATGGCTTTTGCAATTTCCTGCATCTTTGCATTACCGGCATCAAGCTTGAACACCCACATCGCCAGGTACAACCCATAGCCAATGCCCGCCACGGCCGCGATGAGGGCAAATGTGATAATCGCTGAGTCACTCACGGGAGATCCTCCTACTGGTTAAACGGATTCCTGATGTCGCACGGCTCTCCGTGGCTTCAACCCATCCAAAGTACATGCGCGAGTGGGTAAATCCTAAGGTGGGCAGAGTCGATTTCGAAGCGAGCCACCCGAAAAGCTGGGCTATTCTAATGGAGTCCCACGGAAGGGATCAAGACCAAATACGGTCACCTTGCAAACACCTCCCCAATCTGATCCATACTGGCAGCCGCTGCTCGAATATGCCCTGGGAGACCGATACATGAGATCTCTCACATCTATTTAGGGGCGATAGAGATGCTGCCGGATCGAGAGGGAGAGAGACCGTTCATCTCCATATAGAACAAGAGGTTACGCATGAAACTATCCAGCTTGATAATTCAGTGCTTGTCCCTGGCCAGCTTACTCGCTGCCTGCGGCAGCGAAAACCCGACCAGGAACTCGGCCTCAGCTCTGACTGGCCTCAAACTTCAAACGGTTACGAAGAATCTGAGCGCCCCGATACTCCTGACTGCGCCTCCCGGGGATGCCGATCGCCTGTTTGTGGTGGAACAAGGAGGGACGATCAAGATTCTCGAGAGGACGAGCGGAACCGAGCTGGGAACGTTTCTGGCCATAACCGGTATCACCAGCGGAGGGGAACGAGGACTCCTGGGGCTGGCCTTTGACCCACAGTACGACTCCAACGGCCGGTTCTACGTCCACTATACAGATACCACCGGCACGATCATTATTGCCCGCTTTCTAGCCTCGGCAACGAATCCGAACGTTGCTGATCCGGCTTCACAGGCAATCCTGGTCTCCATTCCCCATCCGACCTTCGCCAACCACAACGGGGGTATGGTGGCATTCGGACCGGATGGGTGTCTGTATGCAGGAATCGGCGATGGGGGTAGTGCAGGGGATCCGAGCAACAATGCGCAGCACCTCACAAACCGATTAGGGAAACTCCTCCGGATCGATCCCTCGACCGGAACAGCCTGCACCAATGGAACGCTCAACCCATTCGTCTTGGGCAGCGGCCATCCGCTCGTCTGGGGTTATGGACTACGCAATCCCTGGCGATTTTCGTTTGACGGCGATGATCTCTACATCGGCGATGTCGGCCAAGGTGCGCGAGAAGAGATCAATGTGTCGACGGGTCCTCATGCGGGCCGCGGGCTGAACTACGGCTGGCGGCTCATGGAAGGATCAGCCTGTTTCAATCCAACATCGAACTGCAATCCTGGAACCCTCACCCTCCCGATCGTAGAATACACACACGACAAGGGAGCCTGCTCCGTCATCGGCGGCTATGTCTACCGAGGACAAGTCATGCCCGCCATCCAAGGAACCTACTTCTACGCCGATTTCTGTGCCGGGTTCGTCCGCAGTTTCCGCTTGAACAACGGCTCGGTCATTGAGAAAGCCGAATGGCCGCTGCTGGCAGCTCCCTCCATCTCAAGTTTCGGCCAAGATGGCCTTGGAGAGCTCTATCTGACCACGCTGAGCGGCACGGTGTTTCGAATCGTCCCGAATTAGAAACCGTTCCCACGATGCGTGACGGTCCACCTATCGCGCCGGTTTACGACTCGCGCTGACTTTGCTATAGTTCGCCAACCTGACGACTATGGGACTTGAGCCAAACTATATCGTTATCGACGGGCAGACCTTCAGCAAGACCAAGTTGGCATTGGACAACCATGTCTATAAGAACTGCCAGATCGACGACTGCGATCTGTACTACAGCGGCGGACAGTATGAACTGCTCGATACCCACATCACCAACTCACGCCTGATTCTGAACCACCCGGCAAAAGGCATCTACAATGCTCTGCAGATCTTCAAGATGAAATCCCCCGGGTCCCGCATCGTCTTCGAGTAATCTCACGGAATGTTGAGAAGGCTTGATACCTTCGTTCTCGCTGCGCATCCGAGCGAGTGAAGTGTTTCCCGCCCTTCGACAACACTCAGAGCCGTGCACATGTCGAACGGCGAAGCGTCGTTCGCTCAGGAGAGACGTGATGCGAACAATAGGCCCCGAGCGCGCGGCCTCGCCGAACGAACAGGTTGAACATCCTGCGTGGCTTTCCTGCGATATCCAACAGCATGTATTGTGTCGTCAGACCCTGATGCCAGCAATAGGCATTCAACAACCTGCTGATCTATTCCTCCCATCGATTCAAGATCGTCTTTAGAACGGGTACGAAGATTCCGATAAGGAGATGACAGCCTGTGAACGCTCCTGCGCCGGACATGCTGCTGAGTCACCTGACGTTCAATGAAATATGACCGAAGTATGAGGAGCTTCAAATAGATGAAACGCGTGGTCGTGTATGAGCTCCTGCCGGATATGGTGCTGGCGAGACCGGTCACCAATGCCAACGGGCTCCCCATTGTCGCAGCCGGGACAGTCTTGAACGCCGCGCTGATCCAACGGCTCCAAGAGCTGGGGTTGCCCTCAGTCTATATTGAGGGCGATGCGCTGGATGCCGGCGGAAAAACTCTGGAAGAGCTGGAAGCCGAACTCGATCACCGGTTTCGACATGTCGCACATGATCCCATTCAGCAGCTGATTCTCGAGACGCTCCGCACGCACTTGCGCGCCACCCATGGCATGGGACCGGACATCGAGAAGCCGGAGGCCGCATGACCCTCTTCAATCCGACAGACCTCCGCAACCGGATCGAGCAGCTGGGGGACCTTCCCACGCTCCCCCATGTCGTCCAACGACTGGCCGCTATGATCAGTCGTCCCACCGTGTCGGCTGAGGAGATCGGCACCATTATTGAGAAGGATCAGGTGCTGGCTGCCAAAGTGCTTCGACTGGCTAACTCCCCTTTTTACGGGTTTCCGTCGAGAATCGGCTCTGTCTCTCACGCCGTGATCGTGCTGGGCTTTAACGTCGTAAAGGGGCTGACGCTCTGCGCCTCGGCGCTGACCATCATGAAAGATGCGGGCATGGACCAGCTGTGGCGCCATTCGCTCGGCGTCGCTATCACCGCCAACCTCCTCGCAACGAGACTCGAGATCAAGAACCCCGAGGAACTGTTCGTTTCCGGCCTCCTCCATGATATTGGCAAGGTTGTGCTCTACGTAAAGTGGCCTGACGTCGGAAACAGTATCAAAGATGCGCTGAAGACTTGCACCGATCGCTCACTCTTCGACGTGGAACAGGAATTGACAGGGCTGTCACACGCGGAGATCGGCGGCTACCTGGCAGGCGCATGGCATTTACCGGTCACGCTCCGCGAACCGATCCTCTATCACCACAACCCAACCCAGGCCAAGGACGCCACGCTGCAAACGGCCATCGTCCATGTGGCTGACATCTTGGTCAAGGGGCTGGCCTGTGGCAATCCCGGCGATGACCTCATTCCACCACTGTCCCGGCCGGCCTGGGACCAGGTCGGATTGGATAAGCAGAGTCTGGCGGAATGCATCGACAAGGCCTCACAAGAGTTTGTGACCATTGACGACTACCTATGAACCACTCCAGTGCCGGACGAAGAATTCTGCTGCTGCACAATGAGCTGACCTCAACCCCGACTCTGACCTCGGCCCTGGAGAAAGCCGGGTTCCACGTGATGGAAGGCCATCTACCCGAGCTCGCGCTCCATGAACTTGTCCATGATCCTCCCTGTCTTGTGCTGGCTGCGGAAGGAACCAACGGGCACTCTGTGGAAACGCTCACGCGCAACCTCAAACTCGATGCCTTCCTCGGGCGTCTGCCGCTCATCGTCTTCGTCCGGGACAGTCGGCTCAACGATATCGACTGGGGTTCGTTAGGGGTAGACGACTTCATCACCGTTCCCTATCGCACCGAAGATGTCGTGCATCGCATCAGGCTCTGTCTCAGCCGACTCACTCGTTCACTCGACGCGAATCCTCTCACTCGCCTGCCGGGTAACACCACCATCCTCTGTGAAACTACCGCTCGGATCCACAGCCAGCAGCCCTTCGCACTCGCGTATCTTGATATCGACAATTTCAAGTCATTCAACGATCGCTACGGCTATGGACGTGGAGACGAAGTGCTGATAGTAGCCTGCCGCATCCTCACCACAGTCGTCGGCGAGTTGGCAGGCTCGGAGGGATTTGTCGGCCATGTCGGGGGCGACGACTTTGTCTTCATGAGCCGACCGGATACCATCGACGCAATTTGCGAGACCATCATCAAGCGATTTGATCTGGTGATTCCAGACTTCTACGATCGAGAGGATCGCCTCAAGGGCTACATTGACTCCGTGGACCGTCGGGGTAATAAAGAACAATTTCCGATCATGAGCCTGTCGATCGCCGTCGTCACCAACGAGCGAAATCCCATTGCCCACCCCGGCGATGTGAGTAAGATTGCGTCAGAGCTCAAGAAGCGAGCGAAGGCCATGAAAGGCAGCGTCTATGTGAAAGACCAACGAGGCCAGACTGTCGAAACGCCTTCCGAAACACCAAATCCTACCAAGATTTCTACCGCTCGCTGAACCGAAGCTCTTCGAACTCCTGTCCGATGAGGAGGCTCTGCCGTCGCAGGACACATCAGCCCCTCTTCATGTCCAAGTATTGGCGTCCAACAAGGCTGGCAGCGTTGTATTGCAATCGAGCATTCACAATACGCTGTTACTGCTGTTGTTTATTATCCAGAGGGTTATGTCATTCCAATTGCGAAAATCGCAGCAAAACCTCCATCAGTAGTTTGGAGCGTCAGTCCATGCTCAATGGCAAGAGCGGCAAGATGGGCATCAGGGTCAAGATTCGCTACTGCCTCAGCATATTAGAGTTTGAATTCAAGCTCTAAGGACATACACAGCACGATCACTACGCAACGCAGACTTTGATCACAGCGTCTTCATATATTCAATCAATGGCCAGACCTCTTGCTCCAGATCAAGCTCACCGCCATAGGTGAACGCATCATGTCCCGTATTCAAGTTGCCTGATGTGCCGGTGTCCAGCCAAGTGCCGCTCTTGTCAGCCGTCTCGAAGCCGACATGTTTCGGGTCGAACTGTCTCGTGCCGACGTAAAACGGCCTTCGCTCTTCTGAAACCAGGAGCTGATAGAGATTGGGAACGGAACCGTTATGTAGGTAGGGGGCTGTCGCCCAAATGCCGTCGAGCGGACGGGCTTTATAGCGATCCAGTTGCGTCTCGTCCCTCCCAAAATCGAATCCCCACCGCCAAACGGCGGCAAGCGTTTCTCCCACAAACGGAAAAATTTCTCCGACATGACTCCAACTGAACACAATATCCTTGACCGTGGGACCAGCGGCTACGGCAACTTTTTCTTGTCTGCCATCTGGACCCCGCAATTCTCGGTGATCGGCATTAGCTACCATGTTGCGGTCTGTTTTCAGGTCTTTGACCGGAGTCATGGTGACCCGAAGGTATTTGAGTGGCTCTTCTCGCTTTTGATCGGCATGACAACTCGCGCATTTCTTCTCAAAGACGACCCGCCCACGTTCTGCCTTCTCGCGATCGATGGCCCCAAGGATATCCTCCGGCCATGTGGGAGATCGAAGCTTATGCACCAGGTTTTGTAACGTTCGCTGATTGCTGAGCGGAATCGTGCTCGGCTCTTGGAACGCGCCGGCATGCGGATCATATTTGGCAAATGCACCAATACCCTGAGTGATATTGCGCACCATGGGAATGTCCGGAGCCACTCCGTTCCACTGAGTTTGATTATGGTGGGACGTGTCCCAAATAAACGGGAAACTCACAGGAGCGTCATTTTTGACAGGTCCGACTGGCTCACTGCCCGACATGAAGATAAGTTGATTGAAAATCAGCCCCACGGCATCAAACCTTGCAAAGCCAGGAGACGTCGGGGGGTCGTTCCGGTGATGCCACATCTCCCCTTCAGTCACGACGCGACCCAACCGTTCGAGCAGCGCCTTGTCCCATTCTCCGGAAAAGTTCTTGGCGTACCGCTTGAACTTGTCCCCATTCTGCAGCCCGTCTTCATAGGTGGCCTTGAGCGCGGCTTGTAAGTCCCACAGAAATTGGTTGAGATCGGCCATAGTGGGCGCGCCATCGATGCGGAGCTTTTTCGCCTGATACTCAACTTGGCCGGTATGGCACCCCGCACAGGTCAGGCCCAGCCAGTTCCCCTCCCAGGCTTCCTTCCCCGAGGAGGTGTGCGTGAGGACCAAGCCGAGCGGCCAGTCGTGCACTTCCTGGTCCACATCAGAACGATGATCCCGATCCGTCTTTTCTAAGGACAAGAATCGCCATCGCTCAAAATTAGTGCGGGCAAAGAACTTGTCGGTCGAGAGAGGCATTTCAAGATGCTTGATCAGCTCATAGGGAGCAATCTGTCCCCCTTGATTGGTGGTATAGAACCGGATTTGATCGGACTTCTCCCAACATTGCTGAAGATTGGTGTGCCTTCCACTTGGATCCGGCCAAGGTTGGAGATTCGTCAGGCAGGAAGACGTCGCGCACCCGGTCAGAATGAGGCATAGACCCAATATGATCCCGAACTGCTTCATACTTCTCTCCTTCGCCCAGACAATGAGGAATTGCAACATGAGACGGCCTATAGCCCGAGCGACTCCTTCATCCACAGCCTATCTGATGATAAGGAACAGTAACTGTTGACTTGTGCCACAATCTCACTGAATTGTCCACCCATGAGCATCCGTCAGGATCGTACTCGTACGTACATGCCACGCTCAAGGATCCAGAACCTTCGCGTCCAGGATCAAGAGCTTCTCACGGCACGCCTTCGCCATAAGCAACTCGATACTCTGTGGTCTCTAGCAAGGAGCAGGCCGAACATGCTGTTCGGCAACCAGTCAAATTCTGAGGGACTCTACAGTTGCCTCTCTGACCACATTCCTCAGCGGTGAATCCCTTTTGATTCGGTGAATCGAAAAGGATTCAGGGCGGCTATGCGGTTGGTAGTTGGGGTGGTGATCGGAGAGACTGTGCTGGATTTAACCGGATGCGGAAAACCCTCCGTGGATCCGGTTGGATGAACTCACAGCAGACTTCCTGAGCTTCAAGCCGAACAGCATTGCTATTGAAGGGACCGATGTAGCCCGTTCGTGCTGACCCCTTCGAGCAACTCAGAACAAGCCTGTTGAAATACATCAATCGATATTTTTCCAAAACCTGTTAGCGCGGGGCTGCAATGGAAGGTTTAACCGGCAGCAGTGGATGATGTTGCACTATGGAACTAAGATCGAGCCGCAAACCTACTCGCACTTCTGCAGCAATGTCCCGAGGCACTTGAGCGTCCCCAGTGGATTAACGAGCGGCTTGCGCAGAACCGACCCAGGCGAAGGGTTGATCGCATTGCGTCCGGCGGTCGACAAGAAATTCTCAATACCCTTCGTGCCTGTCCGTGCCCCATCGACGAGAGACGTGATAACCCGCCCCAGCCCGAGGTCACCCTCGAACGCGATGCCGGCAATATGCACCTTGATCGAGTCCGGCTTACCACAATCCGGAGCAGACGGGAACGTCTCGTCTTTTCCAAGTAGTGCCACGACCTCTTTCACTCGCTCTTCGGCATCAACATCTTCACCCTCACTCCACGCGGCCGATGTCGCGAACTCAGCCCGGAACCCATTCGCATCAGCAAGGAACTGCGTCGGTGCATAGGTGATCGCCGCAAACGGTTTTGGCGCCGTGACGCTGACACCCTTGATTGCTCGAAGCACCTGATCCGCCTTCATCATTTTTGGCAGACCCATCAACGCGGGAATCAGAGTAGGCTTTCCCCCTCCGACGAGTTGACTCACTGTCACACCCACCGAGAGATCGCCGTCATCTAGTACCGTGAGTGGAAACTTCGAACAGTTGAGGTGATTCATCGCGATCAGGACCGGCACTCCGGCGTACGTGCGAATCGCAAAGGACAACGTCCCGGCCAGCACAGGGGATGCAGTCCCTTCCAACGTGGCGCGTTTCCCGACACCGCCTCCAAGCAAGGGATCAAAGTGGACGTACAGAATGGTGTTGGCCTCAACATCAATCGAAGCGGAATAGGCTAAACCCTTTTCGCTCCAGGTCGAGGTGACCTGCTTGAGCGTCACAGTTCCCCAAGCCGCATCACGACCATCCAACTCGACGGACAGTCCACCGTCCCCGAGCAGATTGTCCCGCCATTGCTTCTCGTACAACTTTCCGCGAGATCTGGTGGATTGAAACGACACGGTACGCTCATCGCTGGATCGTTCATTGAACTGCGCCGTGAGTTTCTCGAGCAGTGGCTTCCTCACGATAATCGCCGAATCACCGGACCAGAAATTCAAGCCAGCTGCGGCAGCCCGAAGGGCATACGTCAGGCGCCCGATTTCAGACTCCAGTTGTTCCTTCGGTACACGAGCCACTGGTTTGGGAATAGACGGAGCCTTGTCGCCGTACCGCGCAAAAATCCAGAACCCCGAATCGGTCATCAGGAACTGCGAGTACCGAGCGACGAGCGGCATCTCGAACTTCGGACTGGCATAGGCGATCTTGATCTGGAACCCCTTCTCCTCATCCTTCATCACTTCACTTCCAGAAAGCCCCAACACAAGCTTGTCCAGCTTGGCCGTGGGCACTTTCATCACAAGACTTTTCTCCACCTGTTCAATCAATCGATACCGGAGATAGTCGCGCATCGTCGAGATGCTTTGGAGCGGCAAGGAATACCAGGAAAGACGTGGATGGAGCTCTCGGACCTTCATCCGGAAGGCCAGTTGATCTTCAGGTGTGTCGGTATCAAGTTCCGGCGGCAAGAACAGGAGATCGCCCGTCATCATGGCTGCAAACTGAAGAGAGTTGGCAGGGCTTGAAAGAGAAAACTCCAATTCCAACTCACTGCGGCCTGCCCTACTGACCAGTTGAATATCCTCGATCCGTACAGATAGATCTTCGTACCCTTTCGGCGGCTGGGTTGGACTGATGACAAGCCCCTTGAGCAGCGACAACAACTTGCCCATGCCCCGATTCGAGATCCCAATCCCGAGATCGGCCGCAGCATGCCCACCACCCTGCTGCTGAAGCTGATCTTGCAGCGCCAGGCTTTCGTACACCGCCCGCTGATGGTCCACGATCAGTTGGCCCTCTTGATCGGAGCCACACCCGGATAACATCATCACCCACAGGGCTAACAGCAACACCGATTTACATCTCATGGCCATTCTCAATGTCATGGTGACCGTTCCGCCGAATGCAACGCAGACTTAGTTCTCGTTCAGTCTGGTAGGTACTTGGAGTCGCACATTCATAGCGAAGGTCGAGTCAGATGGTAACAGTGATAGGACATACGGACGATTCGGCGAACACGTCATAATGAGACCTTCCGTCAGGAATGGTGTCCTCACAAGACCTTGTTCCGGATGTCCACCTTGGCGGTCTCCCAATCGGTGAATTGGGATTGACCATCGGCGAGTCGTTGGCGGCGCTCATCAAGGATATCTTTGTGCCAAGCAGAGGATTGGATGGATTCCGGGGTACGGGCGATGTCTTCCCACAGAGACTCCATCGCAGCAAGCTTCTCGTGGAGAGTCATATCTTTGAGCGGAAGATTGAAGGACATGGGCTCGGTATACCTCAGCACCACACGTTTCACCTTTCACGCCCACCCAGCTACTTGCCTACCGGCACATTCTCTGTCCGCTTCACGATCTCGATCGGCTGGAAGGCGGGATCTTGCGATCCCTGAGACGATTCGGCTTCGACACGTTGGAGAAAGGAGGCAGGACCAGTCAGCGGAGCGTAATTCAAGCCGACTTCAACATCGAATGTCTTGGTATCTTTGGGCGTGTGGAAGGTAAAGGTTTCCTCTCTCGTCTCTTCTGGCTTCAGCACCGTATCCTCGGCTACTTTGACAGCTTCAAAGTCGAAGATCGTGGGTTGCCCCTGGGCGTCCTGGTATGTCCGACCATAGACCCGCTTGTCTGAAAAGACGGTTTTAAGGTTTTTGCCCTTGATCTCCAAATTCAACACCACCGACGCCCAGGCCGGATGGGTCGCCGGCAAGTTGTGCGGAACGAGACTCTGCACCTTGACCGTCACCGTGGTTTTGTCACCATCGACTTTCGTCTGCACAGCTAACTTCGCTGCCTCCTGACGAAGCTTGCCGAGACGCCCTGGGAAACTATGGTTCGCGATGGTCCGCTTCTTTTCCCCATTCGCTGATTCGCCTACTTGTTGTGGCATATGGCAGGTCTGACATTCCTTACCCGACTTCACGGCCCGACTCTGGTCCCAATTCCCCAACAAGTCGTTGCTCTTCCCCAGATTCGCTGCCGACGGCACCGACTGATGACAGTTCAAGCAGAGATCAGACTTTTGGAACAGACTCGATTCCATCGACTGATGGGCCAAATTCTGCACAAAGTCTTTGTACGGCCCATAGAGTGTCTTTCCGCCGACCTCATACTTCGGCTCCGGAGGATGCTTCGCGCGGTCCACGTGCTTGATCAAATGACACTGGCTACAGGCCACGCCGTCCAGTGACGGATCGCCTCCCTTCGCTTGATCCACAAACAGCTGTGCCTGCTCGGGGAACTCCCGAACATGCGGCGCATGGCATCGAAAACACAGCGCCTGATCTTTTCCACCAGGCGACTTCAGATAGGCATCCAATGCAGTACGAAACGCCGGAGAATGGATGGACTTTGATAGCGGCGACGTTTCCCACTCTTCGTACACCCGTTCGTGACAGCGTTTACATTTGTTGGAATGAGGGAAGGTCTTCTCGATCAAGGACTGGCTTTGGACTGTTTGCGCCCGCACCGTGTGGATTGCCCCAGCCGGCAGAAACGCAATGCAGACCATCAGCGAGACACTGAGCCCAATCGCTTGCCTACCCTGTCCTCGTCCCATCGAGGCTGCCATGTCAGGAAAGCACCTTCACACGGTAGGTCAGAAAATGCCGTTGTGTATATTCCTGCACGATGTTCTTCGCCTCGTCTCTCGCGGCATCGGTCGCTAAGGTGGCCAGATATCTCTCCAGCAGAATAGGTGCAGGGGTGGGAATCAACGCATAGCTCAAAACGGCTTCTATCGACGCTGCAGCCTTTCCCTCTGGAAGCGTCAATACGAACGGCACCTTCCTCGTATTCCCACCCTTAATGAAGGGATCCGGAATGGGACCACGGAGAACCTGGTCGTAGGATAATCCGAACTGCTGCGTCTCTTCCGCCAGGGTCTGCCCTTTTGCATCCTTTGCCGTGACGGTCAGGAAGAACTGCTTGAGCACCGGATCGCCATCGGGAAAGCTGTGCGGTAGGCTGCCGACCTTCACAAGACTTCTTCCTTCCACGGTCGCGCCGATCTTCGTCACTTCCAGATCAATGCGTGGCATCCATTCGGCCTGCACGTTCCGGTTCTTGAGCATCGTCCCGGCGACGACGACCCCGCGGAACCAATGGCGGCCGATGGATCGGGTCATGGCGCCACGCCGTGAAGTCGAGCTCCCCGTAGAAGGCTCCATATGGCAATCCTGACAGATTGTCCCTTCGAGGATTTCGCCGGGCAGATTCTTCTGCATGACATCTTTCACTTTATCGAAGTGGCAGGAGGCGCAAAAGCTGGCTTCTCGAAACTGCGTCGACTGCACGGCAGGATGGACGAGGTTCTCTTCCGGGTTGGCATAGGGACCATAAAGAGTTCGTCCTGGCTGTAGGGCAAACGTCGGCGGCGAGGACGCGCTCTTATCTATCCCCGCCATCAGATGGCACGCCGCACAGCCGATCCCTTCCACTCCAGATTTTCCACTCAGGACTTGGCCGGCGACCTTCTCGGCATGTTCAGGGAATACCGTCACGGCAGGTGCATGGCACGACAAGCATCGGCGTTGCTCATCCGCTGTCGGGTTCGTCTGTTTCCAAAGACCGAGCACCGTTCGAAAGACCGGTGAGGTTAACGATGTCCCGTGCAAAAGCGCTGCATCGACACGACCAAATGTCTTCAAATCCGGCGTCTGCTCTCTGACACCCTTCCACTCTTCATAATGCCGCTCATGGCACTGCTTACACTCCTCCGACCGGATAAAAACTTTTTCGATTTCCGCAACCCAATCCGCAGATACTTGGTCATCTACGTGCTGAGCCTCTGCCTGTCCCTGGGAAAACATACTCAAGGGGCCGGCGAGTCCAACGAAGGACAGGAAGCAGAGCATCGCAATACTCTGTCCCCAATGCGCTCCCCTTCTCCATCCACGCGCCTTACCCTTCACTCCTTACCCCTCACCCTTTACCGTTCACCCCTCACAACTAATCCCGCTTGCAGCCGACAAAGTGAAAATTCACTCCCCATCCGACCGGATCACCGGGATCAGCCGGTTCATAGGTTCCCACGGTTACATTGCATTCCTTCATTGCCTTTTTAATGGCCCGTCCGAAATCCCCCATGTTTCGAATCTCTTGTTTATTGATCTCCTTGATGACGGACCGCACTTTGATACCGGCATAGTCTGCACGGGAGTTCCCAATGACCTCGAAGACCGCAACCCCCTGAGGCCTCTCAAGATGAAGTTCTTTCTGAATCGCTTCATCGACGGCGCCGACGACGATCCCGAATTCTTCGCCAAGCCTCGATGCCTCTTCCTCCATCATTTCACCGGATTGCGCCTCGGCCTGTGCAACTGCCGTAGCAACAGCCAGCAGTGCACTGATCAGGCAAATCGTCCACCCCCAAGTCGTCCGCTTCAGCCGGCCATCATTCGTATCTCGTCGAGGGAAGAGCTGATAGCTTATGGCGTATAGCAAGAGAGAGAACAATCTGCTCAAACTCTTTTCATACCTATGCCATAGGCCATATGCCATGAGCTCTTTGATTCACAGTTTCTCGACGGGATCGATGCGTAACTGAAACCACGGCGCCACCGCCTTTTGCCCATTTCGCTCTTTATTTTCTCCATTCCAGACGGAGAATGACACGGTTTGGATTCGTCCCGGAACGAGTGTCGCTTCGTTCTCCTGCTCCTCGCTGAGGAGCGGACGTCGCATCATGACGTGCCACATGCCATCCTTCCAAAACCCTTGTCCCTGCACTCGTCCCTGTTTGTCTTTCGTCGTCAGCGTGCTGAAGCCTCCGCCGATGAGGTCCTCCACGGAAGACACTCGCCGTGGGATGACTTCGAACGTTCGCACGCCACCTTCTTTTTTCTCCGGAGCGCGCGCGGCCCGACGATCGATATCGCTCTGCCAGTCCGCCTTCCAATGCCAAATATTGATGTAGTGATCCAACTGCCCCATGCAAAAGAACGCCGGGGCATCACCGAGGGGGAACCCGATCGCCACCCCGTCGCGGAACGTCCCAGGAGTCAGCCGATCGTTTTTGGTGTTGTCCTGCCATTCCAACAGAAAGGCAATATCGGTCCCATTGTGGACGGATCGCACCGTCAACGCACGAACCGTGGGCTCGGGCCAGACCGGCCTGGTAATGACTTGACCGCTGAGCGGGATGGTGATCGATGAGGCCGTTTGCCAGACCGTATCATCGGCTGTCTTCGGCATTTCGCCTTGGATCAAAAACGCCCGGATCGTCATCCCCTCGGAACTCACCAACGGAACCCCGAAGGCACCGAGTACACTCGCGATGACGATCAGCCCGGATAAGAATCCAAGCGCATGAAACCGGACGCTACCAATGGACGTCGTTCGCACAGCACTGTACTCCGAGAAATGACCGCGCTCAGAATACCACAAAACCTGATCGAGACAAATGTGAGGAGAGGGCAGATATCGGCGGATGGGTTACGAGAGTTTGAGGCGGCGGATCTTATTTTCTCCACGCTCGCAGATATAGAGATAGCCCTGTGAGTCCAGCGCCAAACCGACGGGAGAATTCACCACCGCGTCGACAGCCAACAGACCGTCACCGTGCTTCAACTGTCCGGCAGATTCTTTCGCGACAAACCGAGCCGCTCCGCAGCCACCGATGTTCTTGTCCTCGTAGCCGCTGTCTCCATTTCCCGCGACCGTGGTGATCACGCCGGTCTTGCCGTCCACCTTCCGCACCCGATGATTCATGGTGTCGGAAATATAGAGATGGCCGTCCCGATCAAAGATCGCGGCTTCCGGAGCATGCAACATGGCTCGAACAGCCGGCTTGCCGTCACCGTCGTATCCGTACCGACAGACCCCGGCGACGGTCGAAATCACACCGGTCTGGGCGTCGATTTTTCTGACTCGATTGCTTCCCTTATCGACCACATACACATGATCCCTGTCGTCGACCGCAATCCCGACGATGTCGTAGAGACGCGCGTCCATCGCAGGCTTTCCGTCATCCAGATACATGGACATATCGAGCCCATCCGAACAGACCGGCATGAGCCATCCTTGATCATCACTAAAATCAATCCCGATCGCATCACCGGAGAGCACCACGAGGTTCCTCGCCACCAGGGGTTGTTCACGCGCATCGTCCTCGGCCGTCCAGGTTCCCGCAATCGTCGTCACCAGATCCGTCTTGGGATCGTACCGCCGAACCTTGTGCGCCTGCGTGTCGGCGATATACAACACATCGTCCCTACCAAATGCGATGGCTGCCGGCCACGTCAGGTTGACCTCGCGCGCCGGTCCGTCCCCGTTAAATCCATGCTGACCGGTCCCGACCACGGTCGTGATGATGCCTGTCTCATGATCGACTTTCCGAATCCGATTACTTCCGGAGTCACAAATATACAGATTGTTCTGCGAATCAAAAGCGACCCCCAGAGGCAAATAGAGCCCGGCCTCTCCACACACACCCTCATCGCCGCTATAACAAGTTTCCCCGATTCCGGCGAAGTTGTGGACCGTCCCGTCTTGGAGGTGCACCCGCCGGATGCGATCCGATCCCGATTCCGCGAAATAGAACCACTGCTCAGCCCGATCGAGTGCCCCGTGATGAGGAAGCGGGATTCCCGCTTTCACGGCGCGCTTGCCGTCGCCCGTACTTCGAGCTTTCCCGTTCCCGGCAAAGGTTTCAATGTAGCCGGCGACCAATCCAACTTCGGTTTCCATGCGTATGGTGCTTTCTAGGGAGCTGTTAAAAGATGATCTGACTGCTCGCGCATGTTCGACGCTCAACACAGGAGGTTCACATAGACCTATGCTCTCACCCACCCGCCCTGAGCTGCTCAGGCTGCTCTACCCGGTGGAAGATTGAGCCTCCGAGCAATGCGAGAACATCGCTGGGGGACTTTTCCAATACATCCGACTAGGCGCGTGGAGCCGACTGCACCGTGGCCCCTGCGGGCTGACTCAACGGCGCACTCTGGGCCGGAGCGGCCGTGGCCACTTGAGGAGCAGCGGTCTGTTGGGCTGCTGCTTGTGCTTCGGCTTCGATGGCCTCCGCCTCATGCACGGACTTCTTAAAGCCCTTGATCGCCTTCCCAAGGCCTTCGCCTAACTGTGGAAGTTTCCCGGCGCCGAAGATGATCAACACGATCATGAGGATGAGGATCAGCTCGGTGAACCCTAGACTGCCGAACATAGGACACCTCTTCTAAAAGTGAATCAAGATCTCGGACCATCCTTGGCCTTCTTGGCAAACCGCTCTTTCAGCCGCTTCCTGGCCTCTTCGGCCTGCTCAAACATCTTGCACTTGTCGTACACACTGATGAGATTGTAATAGGCCAGCGGCTCGTCGGGATTGTGCTCCACCGCACTTTCCATGACGCGAATCGCCAAATCGGTCTTTTTATGATTCAGTGCAATCTCCATCAGCTTGAAGGCCGACTCCAAGTGCTTGGGGTCCAACTCCAACGTACGAAGATAACACTGGATCCCCATGTCGATGGTGTTGTAATCGGACACCTGGGGATTATCCAGCTCAATATAGACACCCGCGAGGTTATACCAAGCGATCGGATCATCCGGCGTGATTTCCACGAGGCGCTCGTAGTACCCCTTCGCCTCCATATATTGCTTCTTATCCGCGTGGAGTCTGCCCAGATTAAAGAGCGCCAGCACGTCATGAGGAAAGACTTGTAGCGCATGTTGGAACTCGGCCGCTGCTTCATCGGCCATATTCTTGGTCGCGTAAATCGTGCCCAAGTTGGCATAGTACATGGCCAGCGAACGATTCATTTCGGCACGAAGGGATTCGGCCATCTCAATGGCCTTCTTGACCTCGGCCAACGCATCGTCGAGACGCCCTTTGCTGAAATATAATTCCCCCAGTCGACAGCGCGCCTGAAAATCGTCCGGCTCACTGGCCAACAGTTTTTCAATCCCGGCAATCTCTTCTTCCGGAGTGAGCGGTTGATCCCCAAGATCAACCGCAGTGTCCCCTTGCGGGGGCGTGGATGTGGGTGTGTCCATCATGCAACTCGTTCTGGGCCTTACGCCCGACCGGTCATCAATCCATCCGATGCCGGCATCATCGGACCGGCACTCGTCGATAGTGCTTCAGCTGTCGCTACCTTGACCCGATCACAGGCCAGCAGCATGACCCCCAGCACTACCATCAACGTCAAGTTTGAAAACAGCAGCGCATATCCCGCGATAAACATCAGTCCAATACCATAGCCGGCCAGTCTCCCCATGGTCACAAGCTTCACCACCGTATAGGACCAACAGAGTAACCCCCCGACATAGAGGGCAAAGGGGAGATAAAACGTATAGCCCATCCCGAACTGAAAGATCCACCCGATACCTTGCGAGGCCTGCCGAAACCCGGAGGCGAATCCTGGAGCAATGCGATCCAACAAATAATCGACTACAAGGAGGGTCGTAAACGTCGCGCCCGTGACCGCCCAAAACCAGATGGCTCGGTTGCGTTGCTGCCGATTCTTCGTTCGCAGCGAGAGGCTCTTACTCTTGCCATAGGCCAGAAAGGCACAGAAGCTGGCGAGGACCATCAACGCCTCGCCCATACGATGTGATTCATACACCAAGGGAGGCTGCACAATCGTTCCCATCAGACTATACGTCGACGACACGATCTGATAGTAGAGCCAGCCAGACATGCCCAAGAAATAGGTGACCGCCAACGCTCGTTGAGCCGGCTCACGATGCGTCATCACATAGTCCGACACAAACACGGTCAGCACCAACAGGGTCAATCCGTTGTAGACAATGGCACCCAACATCCCCGGCGGCACAACCAAAAACCCAACAGTGAGCACCAACAACAGAGCTGTCCCGATGATCCCCAGTTTCACCAGCCGACTGTTGTCGCTCCCTCCCCACCGATTGACCATGGTGAGCGTCAGGGCCAAAAGTAACAACACCGCGACGATGTTGAGGAGCCACGCCCCTACTTCGGTCAAGGCCGTAAATGTCGGCGTAATCCATGGATGCGTTGCGGCCATCTTACTGAGATGCATCCCAAGACGCGACAACAAACGATACAACACAAGTTCGAGAAACGATGCAAGCAGGACGAGCTTGACCGTATAGTCAAACAACGGACCAAAGTCCGATACTTTCCCGATCACCCGTTCGCTCAGTGTCGCCGGTTTCATCACGGTATCCATAGGAATCGATATTATAGCCGCCGTAGAAAAAGAGGGTCAATGTGCGGCCATCGACGCCGCCTTTGCCCCTGCTTTGGCCTTCGAGATGTAGAGCAACCCGTCTGCCATCGCATAATTGAACGGCAGCTCGCACACCACCTCGCTGATCCTTCCGTACACGTACTGATATAACCGCTCCGCTTCATCCGGGGTCATGCCCTCCTGCACTTCGTAGAAGAACCCAAGGCTCAGATCTTCCGCAGACGGTCGCATGATCCGCCGGATGCCATAGCTACCGGGATCGCTCATGATTGGAGCTTCTTTTTCCAAGTCGAACAGACAGGGCTGACACGAAAAGCCGTACGACTCGTGCAGCCGTTTATTTTCAACGACGAAGTTCATGGTCTCCAGCGCTTCTGCTTCTTTCTCCGTGGGGAACCCGACGATGATATAACAGTGCACGGCGATCCCGAGGTCCACACAGTCATCCGCAACCCGCCGGACCCACTCCTGCTTGATCCCCTTCTTCATAAAATCCATGATCCGCTGGTTGAAGGATTCCAGCCCAAATACGATCTTCAAACAGCCGGCATCCCGCATCGAAGCCAGCAGCTCGCGTGAGAGATTTTTCTCGAAGCGCATCTCGCAGGTCCATTTGACATCAACCTGTTTGTCGATCAGTTGCTGGCACAACCGCTTGGTCGGCGACAGCGCGAAACACTCGTCGGTGAAAAAGAAGTGGCGAGCCCCGTAACGCTGCTTCAGCCACTGCAATTCTTCGACCGTACGGCCCGGGTCCTTCTGTCTGAAATTCTGGTGGTCAAGGGTCAAGGCACAGAACGCACAATCCTTGTAGTAACAGCCGCGCGAAAACTGAACAGGGAGAACCGGTTCGGGCGAGAGATAGAGACCCAGCGGAAATCCGTCATAATTCGGGGCTGGAAGCTGGTTCACATTCTCAGAATAGAACGGCTGATTGACCGTGATCTTCCCGTTCTGCCGATAGATCAGGTTGGGCACTTTACTGTAGTCCTTCTTGCCGGCCAGCTGATTGACCAATTCCAGTAAAGCTGTTTCCCCCTCAAACACGACGATATCATCGGTGAGCTCGAACAGGCTGGGGCATCGGCGGATGTTGTCCACTAACCGGGTAAAGATGCTGCCGCCGATCGTGATATGCAGGTCGGGAGCCGCCTCCTTGATCAGTCGACAGAGTGTGAGGCCCGGAATGATCTGCGATGTCGCGGTAATCGATACCCCGATGAGATCGGGACGGCTGTCGACGATCGACGGAATGAAGCGGTCGCGAAAAAGGCTGAGATACGGATTCTGCGCCTCGTCACGCACGACCCGCATCAGATCCTTCGAGGAGTAGATCGAGTAGTTCCCAAACTGATTATCGACGACGGTCAATCGGGTCGGGAAATAGACCGAGGACACGACCTCCAGCCACTTATCGATCATGAACAGACTGGCACGATAGGCGTCGGGATCGTAAAACTCTTCACTCCGCAGAGTGTCTTTAGCCAGCTCAATCCGATCGACCAGATACCCAAACCGATCGAGCGAATCCGTTACCTTTCCATAGTGCTCGCGGCTGCCTGGCCCCGTCTCTCCTGCTTGGCTCCGCTCCAACTCGCGTTGCTTGGCAATCAGCTGTTGGTACACCTCTGCCGCATAGCCCCTGGTCAGTATGGTGTCCAATAATTCGATACCCAGATCACGCTGGGAAACGTTGGAAACCCCACCTTGGTGCAGAAATCCCGTCAGAGACGGCAAGCTGAGGTAGGGCTGTGAGGGATGCCAGGTCGGAGGAAAAAGGAGCGAGACGTTCATAGTCTGAGATGTCCTTTTACTCTTGAAAATCAGTGGCTTCTATTTCATCAATTTTATACATTCCGCTCAAGGCGAAATGCAATCCTACTTGGGTGAATCGATCGGATGGATACAGATCACGGCACAAAAAAGGCCTCGGACCGCTCCCTACTGTGAGGGCATCGATCCGAAGCCTTGTTGAACTTCGAGAACGAGGCAGCCAAAAGCTGCCTCGCACGAATCAGATGACTACAGCTTCAGCGTAAACCAGGTCGACAACGACTTCATGCCGTTTCGCTCGATGTTGGCGCCGTCCCACACCGCAAACGCGATGGGTACCGACATCCCCGCCTTGAACTGCACATCGTTCGCGTCACCGGTTTCCAATGTCCGCTTCACGACAACCCGCCAGGTTGGTCCGGTATACCCACCGCCCTTCACGGACCCTGATGGCTCCCAGACACCGTTCCCGATGACATCCTGGTGAGCTTGCGTCGTGAGGGTGCTGAAGCCATTGGCGCTCAAATCCTCAACCGAACTCACACGAAGCGTCGGGTCAGACATGATATTCCCCGACCAGATGCCGGAGTTGAACGGCCCAAGGCTGCGACCGATACGGTCAGGATAGGTGACGCCTCCCGCCGGCTCTTCAAAGTAGTAGTCCCAGAAAATACCGGGGTACTGATCGTCCACATCCCAGATTCCGGCACTATCCTTGCCGATGTCCTTCTGCCACTCAGCATTCCATCGCCAGATGTTGGTAGTACCGCCGGATTGCCCCATACACTGGAACGGCGGAGCTCCGGCCGTATTCACCGGAAACATCAGTGCTACTTGATCACGGAAATCTTGTGGCCCGATCGCCGTATCATTCTTCGTCTGATCGATCCACTCCAACCGCAACCCGACTTCCTTACCGTTCGTCATCGCCTTCACGAACACCGACTTTACCGAAATATTCGGGTGCATCGGGGTGGTGATCAGCTGACCGCTCAGAGGAACGACAACTCCCGGTACGCTCTCCCAGACAGGGTTGGCACCGTCCATCGGAATTGAGCCCTTAACCGTCTTGGCCGGTATCGTTACCGGCTGACTGACGGCGAGTGGTACTCGCCCCAACGTCAGCATCAGGCCGACAGTGAGGGCGGAGAGAAGAATGGCAAACACCAATTTCTTGTTGGTCGTCTGCGCTACCCTCATAATATTACTCCCTCCTCGTGAAAATTGAATGAAAGATAACATCTACTCGCGAACCGTACCGAGCATTTCCACAGTCACTCACGCAGTTCCAGAAGGCCGACCTTCTTCCTGATCCTTGTCCTTCTCCTTCACATCCATGAAGGACTGGGCCCCGACTTCATTCAACAACATGCTCAACTCATTCCCTTGGTCTTGCGCGCCGCACTCATAGGTCTGACCTTCCGGCGAACTGAACGTTGCGGGTCGATAATCGGTCTCCGTGTAGGGTTGAGGCGTCACGGCCAAGAACGCCGCCTCAAACTCCATCCAATCACCGGTCATATCGGCCACCAACTTAAACAAGCCGGAGTCCGCCTTCTTGGCCAACATGCGGCAGAACAAGGGCACCCATCGACCGATATGATTCTTAACGAATTTCTTTTGTGCCTCCACCACGATCTGGGTCTTTTCAGGCCCATCGTGACAGAGCGAGTACGACTCCTTGTAGGCAAGGAAATGCATGAACTCGAACTCCACACTGAGGTGGTCGAGCCGTTCATGGATGTCCTTGGAGAGTTCGACTCCAAACGCCTTGTAGAATCCGGAGATGTCGCCCATGACATGAGACTGGGCGAATACGTGGTCGTTCCCGAACAGGGTTTCATAGGGAGGACAATCGAGCGTAATCACGTTACTGAACACGCGACGATGTTCCGACTGGAGATCGTTCAGTTGCCAATTGACACATTCTGAAGAGATCAGCCCCTCGACCATCTCCAACTGCTTTTTCAGCGCGACCAGCTTGTCCTTGGCACGTTGGCTCCCATCGGCGCCAAGGGCAACGCCCAGCGCATCAAGAGCCGTCCGACCATCTTCGACAAACTCTCCGCACCGCAAATAATCAAGAAATTCCTCATCCTCCGGATAGAGGAGGCTCCAGGAGATCAGCAGATAAATTTTGCTGCGACTGAGTGCTCGCTCAACGGCCGGCGAATCTTTCAGCGTGGAAGGGTTCGGCAACGTGGCGGCTGCAGATGCAGAGACTCTGTGCATCGGCTGTTGACTCGTCATAGAAATCGCCTCCTGTCCGTCATCTTCACCCTGTCTCACAACCAGCACGTTCCAAGGTGTGACGGAAAAGCCATGTATGTATATGAAATGGCCGGTGTGAAGTCAAGGGAGAACTCACCGGCCTCCCTGATGATTCGATTGCGTCGATACAACCATGATTAAAGCACCACCGGTTCATGAGGCGGCCCTCACCATCTGCCGGGTCGGAATCACACGAATCGCGACACGGTCATTCACCGTCTTGCAAATCATCTCACACATACCGCACCCCACACAGGTTTCTGGAGCAACCAACAGGCGAAGCAAGGCCACATCCAGGGCGAGGGCATTGGTCGGGCACTTCGAGACACAGGCGTGGCAGCCCTGACCAGCCGTGCAGAGTCGATGTGAGATCTCCGCCGTCCCCATTCGAACCTGGTCGACCCCGCTGACCGGCATGAGCGCGTCCGTTCGGCAGGCCGTGATGCAGGGAAAATCTTCACACAACAGGCAGGGAGACTGATCGGCATAGAGAATAGGGGTACCATCGCCAGGATGCGCAGTGATGGCTCCAGGGGGACAGGCCGTGACACAATCGTTGCACCTGGTACAACGGGCCAAGAATAGTCCCTCCGCCACAGCGCCGGGAGGACGCAACCAGTCCGGCCGAACTGCCGGCACGGCAGCCTCGCTGGGTGAAGCCTCCGCGTGTTTGACGAGTTCCTGTGCCGCCCTGACGGTCGAGACGACGGAATCCTTCAGAAAATCTCGTCGACCGTATGAGGGATTGGTGGCCATGGGTTCTCTTGGAGGAGGGTCAAAAAGGCCGTCCGGCAAGGCCGCAGGCAATACTAGAACCGCAAGCGTACATTCGGAGGTACGTTGAGGATTCTTGTGAGCCGAGAACGTAACCGGCGGCCTTTTTCACCCTCCTCATCTACATCACGCCGTCGGCACGCAACTTATACACCTCCACACACCGATCACAGGCTCCGAATTCGACATCCCACCCAGGGTGATTCTCACGGATGAAGTCCAGCACGTAGGATTCCAGTTTGGTCCCCATATCTTCGACCCAGGAATAGGTTGGAAACCGGCAGAGCGGGCACGGGAACCCCGGCATCAGCATGATTTTGTTCTGAGTTTCCGGCACCTCACCGCCTTCGACATCCACGGCCCGGTCCATCACGCGAAGGATATCGGCGGCCATTTCGATCAACTCGGAGTGGGAAAAATAGGAGGTCTGCCAGAGCCCCTCGAATACCGACTTCAGTTGAGGAGGCGGAATCTTTCGGTACCAGGACCGGAACTCCTTGAATCGGTCCTCCTTGCTCAACATCGGTTCCTTACCCGCCGCAACGAGCCGACTATCCACGCTCAAACTCCATAACACACGATAGCGCTGTAAGATGAGCGTCTCTTCCCCGGGATTCAACCCGACCTTGGTGTCCGGATCGTAGCCGAACAACGGATCGATCATGTCGGAAATATGCATCAGTTCATGACGGCAATACCGAGTAAGCGCCGGGTCATAGAATCGGCGGGGAATCAGCTTAATCCCGACCCCCTTCATCCCCTTCTCTTCAAATTCCTTGGCCAAGTCCTTTTCAACCGATCCCCATTTTCTGAGGATATCGACGCCTTCCTGATCTTCTTTCAAGACCCCTTTGACCAGGACGATCCCCACCTTCTCCTTCAACAGCGGATACTCATTGAATGAATCACGAACGATATCTGAAAACCCCCAGGTGCCGAAGAGGAACTGGTACAACTTCTTGAATTCGGCTTCTCGATCTTCGAGGATGAACTTCTCGTAGATCGGATCAGCGTACTCGTGAAACTCCTTGTAGTAGGTCGGATCCCCCTCTCGTTCCGTCTTTTCCACGAACGAGTCGATCACTTCCTGAAGCAATGCTGGCTGGAACCTGATTTCCATTGAAGTACTCTCAATCACATCATGAGGCCATTGCCACACAACCCGCCGGATCGTTCGGATGCGAGGGAGTCGGAAAAATCAGCGTGAGATCTCAGCGACGTCCGCTGGACACCCTCGGCATCGATCCAGAGTCTGCTGTTCACGCAAGACAGACTCGTTGAAGAGTTGACTTGATCGTGAGGCATCTCTTACGATCTGAATTATCGAAGAAATTATACTGGCCGGGTTGTTCACCAATCAAGGACCAGACAGCCAAGGGAACGCACGACCTATGTCCGATCCAACGATGACTCCTTTTCTCGCATCCGGTTCCATTCGGATAGAACCCACATCAACCCCACCGATCGATTTCCTGAACTACTGGGGAATTGACTGCCGGGAGGTCAACACCTTCCGTGGTCATTCACATGGAGTATGGACGGTTGCCTTTTCACCGGATGGGACCGTGCTTGCGAGCGGTGGCGCCGAACGCCTTGTACGCATGTGGGACATTGAAACCGGGCGGCTGCTCCGTTCCCTTCGCGGCCATACCCACGATATCCGCGCCATCGTCTTTACTCCGGATGGGCAGACCCTCGCGACGGCGAGCGAGGACCGTACCATCAGGCTCTGGAACGGCAAAACCGGCGAACCGGTGAAGCTCCTCTTTACTCGATACGACCACAGCGTTTGCAGCTTATCCCTCTCCCCGGATGGACTCATGCTCGCGCGTGGGAGCCACAACAAAGACATCAAAATCTGGGAAGTCACCACCGGCACCGAGCTGATGACCCTTTTAGGTAAAGACGAATACGATCACCATTGGTCGGTGTGCGTCGCGTTCTCACCCGACGGCATCCATCTCGCCAGCGGAACGGACATCGGGAAAATTAAAGTATGGGAAGTACTCCCAAGCGGCGAGGAAAAGGTCCTCCACGACGGTCATTGGCGAAAAGACGAGGTGGATTCAACCGAGACCCGTGGCTATTTTGTCGAAGACGACGGCGGGTTTCAAAAGCCGATGGACTACTGGATCGGCGCGATGACTTTCACCCCTGATGCAAAACTTCTGATTACCGGCAGCCGGGACACCACCATCAAGCTCTTTGAGATGCCGACGGTGGTCGAGAAGAAAACGTTGACCGGTCACAAGGGCTGGGTCCGTAATCTTGTCGTCTCCCCGGACGGAAAAGTTTTGGTCAGCGCAAGCGACGACCAAACCATCAAGTTTTGGGATCTGTCCACCGGTCGAAACTTCCGAACCCTCAAAGGCCACAGTGGCCCGGTCCGCGGATTGGCCTTTTCTCCAGACGGCAAGCGCCTCGCCAGCGCTTCCTGGGATCGGACGGTGAAGTTGTGGGAGGGGGGAGCTGCATCAGAGGAGTAGCTTAACTACCTGACTACCTCACTTCGGCGCAATTTCGTAGACCAGCGTCACCGTGGCTTCGATCTTCAGCTCACCTGATGAAATCGGCACATCACCGGCGCTGGCTTCCATGGCCATGCGTGCCATCGGCATAGGAGGTCGGATCATCTGGCCTCCTTCAGTGACCGAGAGAATCCGTGCGAGTTTCACGTTCAGCCCGTCGCTCAGCACTGAGGCTTTCTCACGAGCCTTGGCCGCAGCCTGTTTCAACGCGCTGAGCCGTACCGATTGCTCCTCGCGTAACCCCCAGTGCAACCCCTGAAAACTGTTCGCCCCCGCCTTTAGAACTTCTTCAATCACCGTGCCGACCTTGTCCAGAGCACGGATTTCCACGGTCACCATATTACTGACCACATAGCCGATGATTTCCGGAGACGCAGGTGAGACATCCGTAGGACGGTTCGATGGCGGCCGATATTGCGGCGACACGGTAAACGACGATGTCTGGATTCGTTCCTTCTCAATCTGTAGATCCCGCAGCCGATCCATGACTTTACTCATAACCGTACCGTTCCGCTTTTGTGCGTCGGCGAGGGACTTACTCGCCGTCTCCAAACCAAACATTACGAAGGCCGTATCCGGCGCATGCGGCACAATCCCTGTTTCACTGACCGTAAGGGTTGACGTGGGAGACGTTGTCTCATCATGAGCCAACGTCACAACCGGAACCGCCAATAGGATCAACAGCCAAAGACTCCGCATGGCCCGCCTCCTTATTATCAATAACCACCTCGCCTTTCCCACAGCTCCACACCAGCAGACCCAGCATAGTCCTGGTACAACAATGACGCAAGAAATGCTCACTCGTCACCACTTGACCCAGCTGAACACATGCGGCATCTTCTTTATCGAACACACCACAAGAGGTTCTCTCATGGCCATGACTTCAACCATACTCCCGCTTGGAACCACAGCACCGCCGTTCGGTTTACCGGACGTCGTGACTGGGCAACGCTACTCGCTCGACTCGTTCGCTGCAAAGGTAGGCCTGCTCGTGATGTTTATCTGCCGACACTGTCCCTATGTGGTACATGTCGAACATGAACTGGCCAAACTCGGACAGGACTATCAAGACACGAATCTAGGAATCATCGCCATCAGCAGCAATGATCCCATCAACTATCCCGATGATGCCCCGCCAAGGCTGAAGGAAATGGCCTTACGTCTAGGTTTCATGTTCCCGCTCTGTCACGACGAGACCCAGGAGGTCGCGAAAGCCTATCGTGCAGCCTGCACCCCAGAGTTCTATCTTTTTGATCGAGATCGCCGTCTGGCCTACCATGGACAACTCGACGACAGCCGACCAGGTAATAATAAGCCAGTGACCGGCCATGATCTCCGTACTGCCATCCAAGCCGTGCTCACTGGCAAGCCCGTCGATAGTAATCAAAGGCCCAGCATAGGCTGCAGTATCAAGTGGAAGTCAGGCCATGCTCCGCCTTATGCTTGAGAAGCTCTCAAATCCTGAAAGCCTGTTCAGATCGCAAAGCCCAACCTCAACGAGAATCCACCTATCCACCTGACATCAAAACGGTCGCGCAAAGACGACTGGCGCATTGCCCACCAGGAACTTAAGAATTCCAGACAGTTTGCTGCCGTGCAGATTAGGACTGGCACGAGTATTTTCATTCCACATCTTCTGTGGATAGCCCTGTGCACAAGGTACAGAATTCCATAAAAGACGGTGCAAATGGCTTGTGTATTTATCAAAGTGCCTATTTTTTAGTCATCCGCTTTACTGCGATAGCACCACAAGTAATAGTGGTAACAGCATGAGTTCATTGCTTTCTTGCATATTCCTAGAAATAGGACTTGACACAATCCAAGCAAATCGACCTAATCCCGGCGCTCGTGTTATCTATCCCACGGTTATCCACAGGTTCAACACAATTCTGGGGATGACGGCTCTCAGCAGCAGGAGCGAGGTTTCAAATCTGTCAAGAGGGATGAGTAAGAAAGAAGGCTCAAAAATACGCTAAAGAGGACCTAGGGACGAAACTCCTGTAACCAGGTCCACATGGCGCAGAACACATCCCCTGACCATGTTTCAGGAGCATGGCCAGATGGTCTATCAGATCACAATCTCCGGACTGGATGGAACGGAGCCAAGTAGGAAACCGAGCATGAAGTGGGAGAACAGCCTACCAGGCATAGGCTCCGGACGCAGCGCCCCCAGTCCTGGGAAAGGCTGGTCCAAATCAGTGAGCCACAAAGATGTTTGCACGAATGCGATGAAGCCTGGCAAATCGGTCACGCTGGGAAGGGTCAGGACGCGCGAGAGATAGGCAGTCAGCGGAACTTCACATCTGAAAGCATCCCCTGGTCGCAATGGGGACAGGAGTCAAGCAATATAAATTGAGTAGAAACTGAAACGTGATCGGACAGATGCTGTCGGAGGCAACCGGCAGCTATCGACCCAAAGCCGAAGTCCACGACTGACGGCTATCAGGTGGTCCAATCGAATGACAGCGCCATCAGGATCCCACTGGGTGTAAAAGAAAGAACGTTCATAGCAACACGTGCGTCTTACGGTAGTGCAGAAGCCGGGATTTGACTTGGGGCCCATTCAGCAAGCACCTTCAATCCTGACGCGACTTTCACAGGTCTTGAGCTAGAAAGTCAACGAGTTGAGTCCTGAGAGCGAGTGAGATTGAGGGAGACGGAATGAGCGGAAAATCCCTCTGCTATACGACCGTTTTGCGACCGCCAGATCTCCACAATATCTTCTCTGAGAACCGCTCAACTTATAAGTTCTAAAATTCCCTCATAATCTCCAGGTAGCACTATCAAATGTGCGAATTTTTGGACACCGTAAGGCCCCCCTATCATTGACACTTAGACTTAGGCGACCATAGTATTATAGCCCAATCCTAATGGTTAGGAGATTCGCCTATGCCAGACACGACGATCACGTATTTTCCGGTTGGCAACGGGGACACCACCCTCATCAAACTGGCAGATGGCACCACCGTCATCATTGATCTTAATATCACCGAAGACTCACAAGTTGAGGACGATGACTCGCGCTACGACGTCCACGGCCATCTCATCAAAGAAGTTCGCAAAGACGGTTCGGGGCGGCCCCATGCCGACGCCTTCCTGTTGACCCATCCTGATCAGGACCACATCCGCGCGTTTTCGACGGTATTCTATTCGGGTGACCCTGGGAAATATTCAGAGGTGGATCAGAGGCAAGATCGAATCATCGCTGATGAAGTCTGGTTTGCGCCTCGGCTGTTCTGGGAAGGGCGAGATCTGTCCGATGACGCCAAGGCATTTAAGAAAGAGGTGGATCGCCGAATCGTACTGTATCGAAAAGGTGGAGCAGAAAGAAATCTCCCTGGGAATCGGGTACGCATCATTGGGTTCTCCGATAACCCAGAGCTTAAGGGGCTGGAAACCATAATCACCGTTCCCGGGAACACAACCAATGTGATTAACGGATCGGCCAAGAGCGGCTTTGAGTTCTTTGTGCATGGTCCGTTCAAGAAAGAAACCGATGCGGATGGGGACGAGCGGAATGACACCAGCATCGTTCTACAGGCACGGTTTGCGGTGGGCGGAGTCAAATCCGCCGCCCTTGCATTTTTTGGAGGAGATGCTGGCTGTACTATATGGGAGGACATTATCGCCCGCAGTAAGACAGAGGATCTCCTTTGGGATCTCTTCCTGGCACCACATCACTGTTCGTGGACGTTCTTTAGTGAGCTGCCATCAGAGGAGGAACAACCGAGCGAAAAGATTTTAGGATTACTCAAATCGAAGAAGCGCACGGGAGCGTTTGTTATTTCATCTTCAAAGTCCATAAAGGACGATGAGGACAATCCGCCACACTATATTGCCGCAGAAACCTATCGAAGCACCGTCGGGAAAGATCGCTTTCTCTGCACTGGGGAACACCCATCCGAATCGAAGCCAATCCCGATCTACTTTCGTATGACGCAAAACGGTCCACAGAAGGACGAGTATCCGAAGGGAAGTCAGGTGGTCTCCTCGGCGGCGCTCAAATCGACGGTAGCTACACCGAAAACATATGGCTGAAGGGTTTGATCTCCATTCAGCCACACAGAAGATCCTATCGCCCGACGAGATTCCGCAGTCCATCGAAGAGGGCCTACAAGAGCTGCAAGCCGCACTGCCCTCCTCATACCTCACGTGCCATTATTGGAATAAGGATTACATCGCAGTCACTCTTACCCTCTCAGTTGATCTTCCTACCGGCGGGCCAATCAACGGCATAGACATCCGTGCACAAGAGCCGGTGATTTTCCTCTTTCACAGGACGCGGTACCCTCGGATACCGCCTTCAGTGTATCCGGACCGGAAAAACTTCCCTATTCATGAGCTACCTCACCTCAATGTGGGAGGTGCGGGCAATCCTGCATCACTCTGCTTACATCGTGGAAGTTTGCGTGATTGGTTCGCCGAGCACAGTATCGCCGATCTGGTTGCGAGGGCCCGCTCCTGGTTTCGTGACGCTGCAAGCAATCGGTTGATTCGCGAAGAAGACCGATTTGAAGGCACAAGGATCCTTGAACCGAGCGGCGTCACGATTTACCAGCCCGGCGACCTCATGACCCATGTCGAAGGGCAGTGGGAGTCCTCAGGAGGCAGTGCGGGATACTCCTTTCTCATGGCGACGTTGCTGAAAAATAAGTCGATCAAAGAACACTATGCCTATCAAATTTCCTATCGGATCGAATTTCCTTTTCCAATTCCACCGACTGAAAAAATGGTGGAAGTATTCAGGCGATACAACCGGATCGTGGGTGCAGTACCCGATGAAGACAAGCTTCTCTATGGATTGCTCATATGGGGCCCTCGCGCCCCCGTGGCAGAGTATTTTGGCTCCCTGCCGAGCACGTACGGGGAGTTGAAGGAATTCTGTGTCAGATTGAATTCCCCACTGAACGCGGCGATCGAGGCGTATCACAGCATTTCTGCGCAGCTCCTGGGTGGAGTCCCGCTCATTCTCGCCCTCCTCCGCCCACAGCGATTGATTGGTTCTGACTCGCCAATCGAGTATCTTCATCTGGCAATACTGGGATCCGATGAACACTCCGGTGAGGATGGTCGCTGGAAAGATGATGCGCCCGTCCTTGTTCTTAGTCACCGAAACCCATTAACCGTGGCATTTGCGAGTCAGCTTTCCCGTGAAGAAGGTGCACTCTCAACGCCATTTGCACTGGTGGGATGTGGTGCCGTGGGCTCAAAAGTGAGTCTGCATCTTGCCAAAGCTGGTCAGTGTCAACAGACACTGATAGATTCGGCGGATCTCTTTCCACATCATCTAGTCCGTCATGGTCTGTCACCTCATTACGTGGGACAGAACAAGGCCGACGCTCTGAAGGATTACATCACCTCGATGTATCGGTTAGATCAGGACAGCGTAAAGATCCAGAGCCTGCCAACTCTGCTGGATCAGGTCCTCGAAACACCTGAGGTTCTTGACAAGATTCCCCTCTTAATAGACGCGACCGCATCAACAGCCGTCTTCAATGATCTTGTGCTGACAAAGGCACTTCCCACGGGATTACGGTATTCCAGGTGTGAGATCACCGACAGAGGGCAGTTGGGTATCTTGTACTGGGAGGGAGCAGAACGCAATCCGCGAATCGATGATCTCCAGGCGGCACTGTTTAATTACGGTCAATCCCTCCAGCCCATTGCGAGTTGGTTAGCTCGTCACAGAGAAGAACTAGAACAGGAGCGGGCGGCCATGCTTGAGGAAATTGGCATCGGAATTAGCTGTAGCTCAGCGACCTTGCGGTTGGCTGACGATATTGTGTCAGCGCATGCGGCTGTATTTGCAGCCACCTATAAACAACGTCATTCGTGGCTTTGTTTGAAGGAGGGACGGATCCAGATATCTCTATTCCTGACGGAGGACTTTGTCAAGACACATAGTTACACGCTACCAGTCCATCCGGTTATGTCGCTGACTCCGACGAATAATCCTTCCTGGCAGGTTCGTATCCAAAGCCATGTTGGTCCCCAAATCGGTGCACTCATGAAGAGAGCGGGGAAAAAGGAGACAGGAGGTCTTCTTGTTGGGTTGATCCATAAAAAACGCAAAATCATCTATGTGACGGATTGTCTTCCGCCTTCCAAGGACTCCAGGGGAACACCGTATGCATTTAAGCGAGGGAGGCTGGACTACCCACAAATCCTGGATAGTATCGACGCATCAACGGGAGGACTCATCGGTTACGTGGGTGAGTGGCACACGCATCCAGACGGACCAGCGACCTTGAGTCCAACAGATATAGAAGCCGTGAAGCAAATACGCAAACACCTCAACCCGGCGGGAATTCCCACCCATATCATGGTATTCGGAAAAAGGGATGTACAGTCCTTCGTATTCACTGATGAGTGCTGAAGAGTTTATGGTGCAGACGCGTGTCGCCCAGCAGCCATTCTGACGCAATAAGGTGAATTAACATCGGAGAACGCCCATGGTGGGAAGATTTAACGCCTATGATTTCATCGCGGTCGTAATACCAGGAATGTTCTTCATTTGGGCCCTGGGAACATTTTCGAAGGTTTTGAGCCTAGATGATCTCATGCTAAAGAGCGGTGATTTAGCCGAGACTTCTATACTGATCGTTCAAGGATATATTCTTGGGCTCTTGCTCCAAGGCATAAGCCAGCATCTTCTTGAGCATATTGTTACATGGTTCTGGGGTGGGTTGCCATCGGATCGCATGCTGCTGCCACAGGATTCCACATTTCCGAATGAGTATAAGCAGAATCTCCGCAATCTCATTCGAGACAAGTTTCATCTTTCGATTCGGACTGACGAAGTGCCACAACAGGATCTTGACGCTGTCCTGCGTGACAATCACGCGGCATTTAGACTTTGTTATCGCTCAGTCGAAAAGCTGACCGAGACGCCGGCTGTTTTCAACGCCCAATATGGACTCTTTCGCTGTCTGCTCGCCATGTTTGGGCTTCTGTCACTAATTGAGTTGATCATGCTAGGTCGCTCTTATATGAGTGTCCCGGGTGATATTGCTACACACATTATGAATCTCGTGATCTTTGCTGTTGGGGGTTTTATCAGTTATTTGCGGATGGAGAAGCGAGCGCAAGATTTCTCTCGCTCTGTTTATGACTTGTTTTATTCACACTTCTCAGGGAAATAGTCAGGGCTATCACAATTTGACAGCGGTATCACGATAGTGCCTTGGAGGGTGTCGAGCGTTCCGCGATAGCAATGGAAAAGCGCACCGGACAAGAAATATAATCGGGCTCTCCGCCAACCATCTGATCTAAGGACGAGTGAAGTCAGTTCTTGAGTCACATGAATTTGAGAACTTAGGGGAATACGGGTGGGCAGGTTTTGTGGACGCCGACTCTAATGAACGGCAGCTTTCCGGCGCAGAGATTGCCTAAGCGACTGTCGCAAAGTGGCCGTCTTCGACCATCGGTCTCCGACCCGAAGCAGAAGTACAGGGCGTCATTTGCCCTGATCTGATCGAATATTCCGTTATCCCGGCTTCTCCCCAATCCGCTGCCGCTGCCGGTCTCACTGTCTTCAGTGACATCCGGAATCGTTTGAGGCGTTGAGGGGGCAGACCTGAGTGTAATGGTTAAGACAGGCCTTGCTCGACCAACTCATTCTCGATCGTGACGCCCATTCGTTCTATCAGCCGCGTGAGTAATGTGAAATGGGCGCGCGAGTCAGTCGCAACGGCCAGCTGTTCAGCCGTCGCCAGTTGTATGGTGTACACCAGTGAGACGGAGGTTTTTAGGAGGGCAAGGCCATAGTCGAAGAGATCCGCTTCACTGCCGATGAGCCGTCGCCGGCTGAGTTGACGGATACCGGCCACCGTCAAGGGAGTCGTCTCGAACGAACCATCCTTCAGACGAACCATCAAGGGCTGCTCGGCATGGCCATCGTTGTGACGCCCCGTGATGTCTGTGCCGTCGAACAGACCACGTTGGAATCGGCGATTCTCTACCAGCGCGCGATGAAAGAGCCCACGCCACGTGGCATCGGTGAGATCGCGATCCACAGCGATGCAGGTGTCCGGCGTGAGCGGCCCGCTGACGTTGTACCCCTGCACCAGTCGGTGGCTGGCCAGGAGGTCGGGGAAGGCATCGCCCATCCGTTCGGGAAAAGCCGTTGTCCCGCAGAAAGGACTGACTTGTATGGCCATATAGTCCCGGAAATGCACCTGCTGATACCGCTCCAGCAGCCACTGCAAGGTGCGCTCGTGGCACAGATGGAACGGATAAAATAGGACGCCGGATTGTGTCATGCCAGTGATGCAGCATAGCTGTTCTGCAACCGTATCGGCAAGCTGTCGTCCCAGCCCGCATGATTCATGACTGTTCGTGGCGAAATCGCCCAACCGCGTCGTGAGACCGGCGCGCGGAGCCCGGAGGATCCGAGGCGTACTCGTGCAGTACGTCGAGGGTCTGAGGGGCGAGCCTGCTGGCCGCAGGCGTGTCGCAACAGCGGATCGGCGATTGCAGCAGAAGAGTCATGAATCATGCGGGCTAGGGGCAATGGAACGGAAGCGGTGACATTGCGCCACAGCGATTCTAACCATAATACAAGACAGCGAGATGGGGGTCAGAGAACTATTGAGTGGCTGGAGGGCATCGGCGATGCCAGCCATGGCCCACAAAGAAATTGCATACGGCCCCCATACGTACCTCACCTTTCACTTAAGTCGGCACTCACGCCTGACATCCATCTTATTCATGCTGGTTCCACTACACAAAACGCGATGTGGCCCCAATAACCTCTAGGCCGCCTCTATCCTTTTTCCACACCGAAAGATGATACGTCCTACACTTCGCTCCTGAGGCATGATGACAAAAGGCACCGCCTTGCCTATACTTTCCGGGTGAAAACATTTCGAGGGAATTCCCCGAAGAACGAACTACTGAAAGCAGGTCGGGGCGTTTCCTTTGAGGATGTGGTGTTGGCCATCGAAACTGGTGGGTTGCTGGATGTTGTAGGACATCCCAATCCCGCTCGGTATCCGAACCAAGGCCTCTTTGTCGTGGCCGTGAGTTCCTCTGTGTATCTCGTGCCGCATGTTGAGGAAGCGGACTACGTGTTTCTGAAGACGATTATTCAGAGCCGCAAAGCCACGCGAGAGTATGGACTGAGGGGAAAGCTATGAAAACTCTTGATCGCTATGAGAAACAAGTTCTGTCGGCGTTCGAGGCCGGCAAGCTAAAATCCACGGTGACGTCCGAGGCAGCGTTGCATCGATATCGCGAGTATGCTCGTGCGACTCTCAGCAAAAACAAGCGGGGCAATATTCGACTCTCCACCCCTGACCTTTCTGAAATCCAAGCGCGCGCTGCGGAAGAAGGCATTCCCTATCAAACGCTGATTGCGAGCGTCTTGCATAAGTTTGTGGCAGGCCGCTTTGCAGAAAAGACATCGCGCCTCACGACGCGCGCCAGCAGACGCGGCAAGAAGCGCCGAGCGGCGTAACGCTGCGCACAGATTACGCCGTACAAAACGGAGAGTTCAGCTGTTCACTCGAGGCTTGGTCATGTGGCGAAACAGTGCAAGGTAAAAACGGTCCCTTGTTTCAGCTTGTGCCGAAATGGGCTAGGCCATGGAGCATCATAATTCGACCACCAGGTGCATTGTACCTGTAGGGTAATGGGTTGACACAAGAAACAAGATCTGACTCTGATTTCATCTCACAATAACCAGTCGGTCATTGCACACCAAGCGGCGGTGGAAGTAGAAGCGAACACCTTACGCCCGCATGAAGGAGGCGTCCCATGGACAATGATCTCCCCTCTGTCCTCTATGTCCTGGGTGCGACGTTCTTGTATTTTCTTCCAACCTTTCTCGCCCTCGCACGAGGCCACCCCAACTCCTTCCTGCTTGCGATCGTGAATCTCTCGCTCGGATGGACCGTGATCGGCTGGGCGGGCGCGTTGTTCTGGTCGCTCACGAAGCAACCTCGGGGAGGGGAATCTTGACTAAGTGCAAGGTCGAAATGGCGGCAGTCCACAAGCGAAAGACGGTGAATGATTTTCTGATTACGAAGAAGAAAAGGGGTCGGGCTTTGCTATCTTAACAATCTACACCCACACTTCCGACTGATGACCACTTTCAGACGGTGCGATCTCGGCGCCGAACTTCCGCTTCTGGCCGTTCTGCGACCGTCGGTGCCCGACCCAAAGCCGAAGTCCACGACCGACCGTTACCAGGGGGGCTTATTCCGATCCGCATAAGAACCCGTGACAAATGGTCCCACCGTCGCAACTCATTGAAACGACACTGGGCATGGCGTATTCTTCACGAACCACAGTGGCGTCTTGTACGGACAGAAAATGGCAGATCCGGCCCTCATGCGGATCGGCCTAAACATTGTTAGGTTGCAATCAACAAGGGGACTTCTCATGGTCAACGAAAAGCGGGTGTTTACCCCTCCTGGGACAGATGAGCTTCTTACCGGTTGGCTCATTCATTCCCACAAGGCCCGGGACAGACATGACGAAGCCGCCCGCAGGTACGCAAAGGGGCAATATGCATTGGGAATTCCATCTCTCATTGTTTCCACCGTCGTCGGAACGTCAGTGTTCGCCGCGCTGTCCTCTAAGGAGGTGCCGCCACTATGGGTGGGGCTGCTGAGCATTCTTGCTGCCGTGCTAGCCGCACTGCAGACATTTATGGACTTTGGTGGTCGGTCGGACAAACATCGGAACGCGGCCGTTAAGTACAAGTCGTCAATCCGACTGCTTGAGGAGTCAATAGTTCGACAAAAGCAGGGGACAGTACTCACCAAAGACGAGGTTGCGACCATAAGAACGACGCTAGATAGCCTCGAGGAAACGGCTCCTGTGGTCATGCCGAAGATCCACGATAACATAGAGAAGAGGTATCAACACATGAAGTATGTTTCGGAGGCGATTGGCTTATACAGCAAGTAGTAGGCTAACCTTGGGCGCATGCCTGCAACCTAACCGGTCGCTGCAGCGGACAGTCAGCAAGCGGCGCTTCGCTTGCTTTCTCCAGCTGGTGAAGACAGTCGTTAATGCAACACGGCTGAGGACCGCTTTATGGCGATGCGATCTCGGCGTCGAACTCCCGCACTTGGCCGATAGCAGCCCTTGCGGATGGTCAATCTTGCCGTTCCTCGATCGAAACTCTCGAATCAATCTGACCCCGAACATCAAGCATTTACCAGGCATAGGCTTCCGGTGCGGTACCACCTGGACCGGGAAACAGATCGTCCAGCTGCTTCATAGTTTCCTGACTCAGTGTGAGACTCAGTGCTCGCATCGCTCCATCGAGTTGTTCCATCGTGCGTGGCCCAATAATCGGTGCTGTGACGGCTTTTTGATGCAGCAACCAGGCTAATGCAACATCAGCCGGGCGTTCATCGATCCGTTTGCAGAGGGCTTCATAGGCTTCCAATTTTGTTCGCGACTTCGCGATCTCCTTCTTCAGCTCTTCGTCCGCACGGCGCCCGCTGTCGGCTGGTTGGAGAACTCCGGCTAAGAGCCCCCGCCCCAGCGGACTCCAGGGAATCAGACCGATCCCATAGGCCTCACAAGCGGGAATGACCTCCAACTCGATCGTGCGCTCAGTGAGGTTGTACAGACTTTGTTCCGACACCAAGCCTAGAAAATGTCGACTACGCGCGGCCTCCTGTGCCTGAGCGAGATGCCACCCGGCAAAGTTGCTGCTGCCCACATAGACCACCTTGCCTTCTCTGACTAACTGCTCCATCGCCTGCCAGACTTCCTCCCAGGGTGTCTCCCGATCGACATGATGCATCTGATACAGATCGATCCAGTCTGTGTGAAGCCGGCGCAGACTCGCTTCACAAGCCTGTTTGATATGGCGGGCCGAAAGGCGAGACTGGTTCGGCCACTCCCCCATGCGACCGAATACCTTGGTGGCAAGCACCACCTTGTCTCGACGACCTCCACCCTGCGACAACCACCGTCCAATGATCTGCTCGGTCCAGCCTTCGCCCAGTTTCCAGCCATACACGTCGGCGGTGTCAAAAAAGTTGATACCGAGATCTAGCGCTCGATCCATGACGGCGAAGCTGTCCTGCTCACTTGTCTGTGGCCCGAAATTCATCGTGCCAAGGCAGAGCCGGCTGACTTTGAGCCCCGAGCGACCGAGATGGCGGTATTCCATATGTAACCAATCTTCTTCAGGAGCAGGTAGAGAGAGGACTCTTTCGAGAGAACGGATACCGACTCATCGTACTAAAAGCTCCCATCGACTTTAGCAAGCCGTTGAAACCCGTTCTGGCATCACAGGACCAGGCTGCATCAGGCAGTACCGGAACAGCCGACAGGATGTTCAAAAAGACCGTCCAGCGCGGCCGCAGCGAGCGCAGAGGCGAAGCGTACTCTGAGCCGTACGTTGAGCCTCTAAGCGATGCGAGAACAACGCTGGCGGACTTTTTCAACATCCTGCTAATACCCGCGTCCCGCACTTCCCCCACGCCCCATCCGGTCGAGCGGCAGCGCGTCGTAGCGCTGTTTGAGATCAGGATGCTCGCTCAGGTACTGTTTGACCGCTGCATCATCCGCAAAGACTTCAGGGCTCCGTTTCCGATATTCGTCAAGCGTCAGATCATGCTTAGCCAGTACCGCAGTCAGTTTTGTATTGAGATCGTCACGCATCTTGTTCATCTGCTCAGGAGACGGCCGCTGTCCGCCGCCATACCCCGCTCCACCCTGAAAATAGCTCGTCATCATCTCGCCGATCTCAATGCGGGAGTTGACGAATTTCTCAACGTCCGCCGGTTCCGCAGCTACGGCAATCCCTGAGAACAGAAGCCCTCCTAAGACAATCACAATGGCCTGAGATCGAACATTCATCACGCTACTCCCTTCATGAATGAGTGACTCACACAATGACTCTTTTTTGTCCGCTGCCTTGCGTTAGAAGGCGCCCAACCGGCAGGAGACCAATCGCTAGGTCTCATCTTCTCCTTCGCTGTACGCCGATGGAATCCCATAGCGCTTACACTTTTCCCACAAGGCCTTTCGGGACAATCCCAGAATCTTCGAGGCGGTCGTGCGGCTCCCGTCGACTCGCTCCAACACAGACACGATATAGTCTTTCTCAAATCCCTCTCGAGCCGTGGCCAACGAGGTCATGGAGGCGACCTGTTTTCTGCTTCCCCCGGTCAACCCTTCACTGCAGAAGCCACAGGCTTCTTGCGGAGCACCTCCCTGATACGGACAGGACTGAAATCCACAGAGGTCGCTTGGTTGAACCGTCGTCTGATCTCGGCACAAGGCGACGGCCCGCTCCACGAGATTCTGCAATTCTCGCACATTCCCCGGATACGAATACCGCAGCAACAACTCTCGTGCCGGCTGGGAAAATCGGCGCAGCTGCTTATTGAGTTTCAGCGAACAGGTTTCCAATACATACTGAGCAATCACCATGATATCTTCTTGCCGTTGCCGAAGCGGTGGCACGAGGATCGGCACGACGTTGAGCCGGTAAAAAAGATCTTCCCGAAACCGCCCCTGCGCGACTTCCTTGCGCAAGTCTTTTTGGGTGGCACAGACCAGCCGAACATCGACCTCAATCGGCTCGTTGCTGCCGACCCGCTCAAAGACTCGCTCTTGCAACACACGCAAGAGTTTCACTTGTACGACAGGAGAGATTTCTCCGATTTCATCAAGAAAGAGTGTCCCCCGGTTGGCCATTTCAAACCGCCCACGTCGCTGGCGTAAGGCGCCGGTAAACGCGCCTTTCTCATGCCCAAAGAGCTCCGCCTCCAGCAACGTCTCGGGCAAGGCCGCGCAGCTGACCTTAATCAAGGGCGATCCCTTGCGCAGACTGTTCTGATGGAGGGCATTGGCCACCAATTCTTTCCCCGTGCCGCTTTCCCCGACAATGAGGACCGTGGAATCGGTTTCCGCCACCATCTTGATCTTGTCCAAGACCGCCCGCATCTGGCTGTTGGCTCCCAAGATACCGTGAAAGCAAAACTTGTCTTCGAGTTGATGTTTGAGGTCCTGATTTTCTCGCCGTAGGGCGATCACCCCGCCGATCCGCTCAATGATGAGCAGCAATTCATCCATCTGAAACGGTTTCGTAATGTAATCGAAGGCCCCCAGCTTCATGGCGCCAACGGCGGTTTCCACAGACCCATGGGCGGTAATCATGAGCACTTCCGTTTGAGCGGCCTTCTCCTTGGCCGTCTTGAGTACCGTGAGCCCATCGGCGCCCGGCAACCGCAGATCGGTGATGACGAGATCAAAGGCGCGTTTTTCAATAGCCTCGATCCCTTCCATGCCGGTCGCCGCAGCCTGCACGTCGCACCCGACTGCCTCCAGCGCATCCAGCATCGACAGGCGCATCAGCGGTTCATCATCGACCAGCAGAACAGCCAAACCTTTCATACATCCTTCTCCGCCAAGATACGCTCTCGCGACACAGGCAAATACAAGATGAAGGTACTACCCGTCCCGACCTCGCTCTCCACCGAAATTTTTCCTCCATGGCGCTCGACGATACCAAGACTCACGGAGAGACCCAGCCCTGTCCCCTCTCCTTCGCTCTTGGTCGTGAAGAAGGGGTCGAAGATACGCGGGAGTACCGAGGCCGGAATCCCGGCCCCGGAATCTTGCACGTCCACACGGCAGACGCCTTCCGACACGGAAGTCCGGATGGTCAGGACGCCGCCCTGTTTCATCGCTTGCACGGCATTGAGGATCAGATTCATCAGCACCTGTTCGATCATGTGCCGGTCGACCATGACAGGCGGAAGGCTCTGTCCCTGTATGATCTCCAGGCGAATTCCACTGGGCGCAAACAGATGGGTCGTCAGCGTCAGCACCTGATCGACGACTCGGTTGATATCGGCCTGGCTGAACGCCGGCTCGTGCTGTTGCGAAAAATCGAGCAATTGCCGGACGATTTTTTGCACACGCCGGACACCATGCTCCATCGACGTCCAATACTCCTCCTGGCGCGCCAGCGATGGTGTCCCTTTTCGAAGGTTGTAGAGACAGTTCAGGATCCCACCCAGCGGATTGTTGATCTCATGCGCCACGCCGGCCGCAAGTTTGCCGATCGACGCCAGTTTTTCCGCATTTTGAATCTGTCGCTCCAGCTTCTTGGTCTCCGTCATGTCACGCGCGATACCGAGGACTCCCAAAATATGACCGTCCACCCCTTGCAACGGCGAGACACTGACCATCACGGTGCGCAGCTCGCCCAGACGAGTCACAATTTCAACCTCGTACACCTGTTTGGCACCGATATCCAACGTGCTCTTCAGCCGGCGCCCACGATGGCGCCGTGACAGGAGCGAAAGATAGGGACGGCCGATCAGGTCATCCTTGCGATAGCCCCATGCATTGACCTTGCTGTTGACATAGGTGAACTGTTGATCCAGATCGAGCGTATAGATGACATCATTCGCGTTTTCAAGCAGATTCTCCAGATATTGCTTCGTCTCCTCGATTTCTCGCGTTCGCTCGCTGACTTTGAGTTCGAGATCTTCACGATAGGATTGGAGCTGGCGCTCGAGCTTCTTCCGAACGGTGATGTCCCGCAGCTGAACCATGACGAGAAGCGGGTCGGTTCCACCGACTCGAATCAGGTCCATTTCCACAGGAACCTCATGGCCGTCGGCATGGCGCACGGCAATCTCCTGGGTCGCGACCTGCCGCTGCTCAGTACAGACATCGGCCAGCCAGCCTTCGAACATTCCCTGATATTCCGGAAGCAAGACGTCGCGAATAGGCTTCCCGACAATCTCCGATTCCGCATACCCTAGGACCTGGGACTCCCGTTCATTCACCGCGACGACCTCTCCCGTCACGTCGACCATAAACACGGAATCCGCCACCACATCGAAGAGCGCCTTGTAGCGAGCTTGCGAGACCGTCAACTGCCTGGTGCGCTCCGACACGACCTGTTCCAATCCCACGGTATACCGCTGCAACTCCTGCTCCAATCGGCGTCGCTCCGTCACATCACGCACAAAGGCGCGAGAATGCACCAACCCACCCCGCTCGTGGTCGAACAGCGCCGTTGCATGAATTTCGACTTCGATCCGGCGGCCGTCTTTCGTCAGTAATACCGTCTCGATTGAACTCTGCCCCCGACACACCAGCTGTTCGAGATAGTGCAACACCTGGCCTTCCTGTCCTTGGGGCACCAGTTCCCACAATTTCATGGTCAACATCTCTTGACGGCTATATCCGAGTTTGTCGAGGCCTGTCTTATTGACATGAACCAGTCGCCCTCCTCGATCCAATTGGCAAATCATTTCAGGTGCATGCTCGATCAAGTCTCGATATTTTTCCTCCAGCTGTCTGATCTCGGCGATGCGCTGTTCCAATTGCCCAAAAGACAATTGAAGATTGGTGGCCATCTGATTGAACGCCCGCGCAAGCCCTTCGATTTCATCGCCGGTCTTCAGCTCCACCCGCTGGTCCAACCGACCGCTTCCGATCTGCTGAACTCCGTCGTGCAGCAGACGAACCGGTTTTGCAATCCGGCGAGCGACGAGAACTCCGATTCCGCCGAGCCCCAACGACACCACGACACCAAACACGAGTACTTTGGCGATCAATTCGCCCAGCGGAGCGAATGTTTCGGCTGGATCCTGGCGGACAATCGTCATCCAGCGCTTTCCGCCCAGGCTCTCCGGTTCAAGAAGATCGGTAAACCGCACCGGTGCTATCCCGATCAGTGCATCCTTGTTGCCGTGCCAATCGTCAGCCGCGATGACCCACCCTGGTTTCGCAGTGGCTATGGTGTCAAGAAACTCGGTATCGATCGAATGGGCTTCCGGCGCGAGGATCGGACAAATAACGACTCCACCATCAGTGGCCACCAACATGGCATGTCCCGTTGCACCAAAGGATTTCTCCGCGATCGATTGAAAGAGCGTATCGCGTCGTAACAGGATTGTGACGGCTCCGATCACCATCTGCCGGTGATCATCCAGAATTGGGGTCGCGACAGCCACTACATGCGTGCCAAAGGAGGGATCAAAGGTGATCTCACTCACATAGGGTCGTCGACTGCCGTTCTTGACGACCGCTTGCCACCAGGCCGTTTTCCCGTAGAAGTATTCGACTTGCGGAATGGAGCTGACGACCAACGCACCCTGCCCATCGGTCACCAAGATGCCGATGTAGTCCGACTTTCGAATCTCGTGCCACTGAATCAAGTAGTTGGTCACGATCCGATTGACGAACAGTGGGAACTCGCTTCGCTTCGCCCGCTGCCTCCATCGCTGCTGCCACTCCTTGATGATCTCAGAAATGCCGCGCGCATCCTTACCTTCATAGGTCCGGTTCGCCTCAACGACGGCCGTGCGGAGAAATGGCGTGGTCGCAAGCTGCTGGGCTTCGCTCATCCCTCGCGTGATCTGCATCTCGATCCGACGAGCGGCTTCCACGGCAATTTCCTTGAAATCCGCACCCGTCGTCTCGCGCAGCACTCGTCGTTCTTCCGCATAGATCAGGACAAGCAGGAGGGCAAGTGGGAGGAGGCCGACCATGACGATCGCGCCGATGATTTTCTGCTGGAGACTATATGGCCGGCTCCAGATCGTCATATGGATGATCCGCTAAGGATGCGGAAACCTGTGAAAGGTGAAGCGTATCTCGTGAAGCGTTCTGATTCAGAGGTTGCAAGTTTCCAGTTTCACGTTCTCGGAGTTATTTTCCGACGACGTGAAACCTGAAACGTTGAACCAGTGACTCTACTCCAGAACGAACGACGCTTCACGAGCGACGCCGTTCTATTCCACCATTCGATCAATTGCGTTTCAAGAGTCGGCCCTGCGTTCCGGGCCACAACAATAAGAGAGGGCTGGCCACAAATACCGATGAGAAGGTCCCGACAATCACACCCCCTAGCAGAGCCAGCGAAAAATCATGGAGGACTTCTCCGCCCGCCAGGGTTAATGGAATCAGGACCAGCACAACCGTCAAGCTGGTCACGATGGTCCGGTTTAAGACCTGATTGATCGCGCTGTTGATCGTCGCTTCCTCGCTCTCACGGCGACGCTGCTTCAGGTTTTCCCTGATCCGGTCAAAGACGACCACCGTGTCGGTCAGCGAATACCCTGCCAGCGTCAAGAGTGCCGTCACGATCAGCAGCGTGATTTCTTTATCCAAGATATAAAAGACGCCGACGACGGCCAGCACATCGTGAAAGGTCGCCAGTGCCGCTGCGACTCCAAAACGCAGCTCAAATCGAGCCGCAATGTACAGAATAATGCCCACAAATGAGATGACGATGGCCACGAGCGCATCTTCTTGAAGTTTCTTGCCGATGGTCGGACCGATCTCGGTGGTGGAGTCGACCACAAACTTATTGTTGGGGAAATCCTTGGAGAAGATCGCCACCACACGTTCCGCAACTTTTTCCTCAATCGTCGTGGAGGTCTTCACTCGAATGAGCAGCTTATTGTCCTGCCCGAACTCCTGCAATTCCGCATCACCGAGCCCGTTCGTCTCCAGAACCTTTCGAGCTTCGTCGATCCGGACCGGTTGGTCGAACTTCAGCTGAACCGCGGTTCCTCCGGCGAAGTCGATCCCCAGATTGGCCGCCCCTCTCGCAATCTGCACGAGCGCGATCAGCCCAAGCAGCACCATGATGCCAGAAAAGAGAAAGGCAAACTGGCGCTTACCCATGAAGTCAATGTTGGTTTTTCCTAGAATCTCTAACATGCGCGCTCCCTTTTGATAGCCCTGAGTCTCACCTTGAGCAGTCAGTATCGATGGCATCATGGTTAAATGCTCAGCGCTTCAACCTTCTGCTTCTGATATAAGAGATCAAAAATCACTTTCGTCCCGACCAACGCCGTAAAGAGATTGATCGCGATACCTAAGCACAGCGTCACGGCAAATCCCTTGATCGGCCCGGTCCCAAAGAGAAACAACGCCACCCCCGTAATCAAGGTCGTGACGTGTGAGTCGATAATGGTGAGCAAGGCCTTGTCGTACCCCGCATCGATGGCCGACCGCACCGCCTTCCCACTTCGAAGCTCTTCCCGAATACGCTCAAAGATCAGGACATTCGAGTCGACCCCCATCCCAATCGTCAACACGATGCCGGCGATCCCCGGAAGAGTCAACGTCGCCGTTAAGGCGGACAACGCCCCCATCAGACAGATGAGATTCAAGGCTAACGCAAAATCTGCAATGAGCCCGGACAGACGGTAATATACAATCATGAACACGACGACCATGACCCCAGCAATCAAGGTCGCCCTGACTCCCTTATCGATAGAGTCCTGCCCCAACGACGGACCCACCGTCAGATCTTGAACGATCTTCAACGGTGCCGGGAGGGCGCCGGCCCTCAACACGATGGCCAGATCGTTGGCCTCCTGGGTGGTGAACGTCCCCGTAATTTGCGCGCGCCCTCCGGCAATCCGTTCTTGGATGACCGGCGCGGAATAGATGGTGTTATCCAACACCACGGCCATGCGCTTTTTGACATGTTCCGCGGTGATGCGCTCGAACTCTTGCCCACCCTTGGAATCGAAGGTGATCGACACGTACGGATCGTTGAATTGGCCGATGGCCACCCGCGCATCGCTCAGGACATCGCCGGTCAACATCACGCGTTTCTTGACCACGTAGGGGGCGCGAAATTCAACCCCCGTGTCCTTGTCAACCACCCGCTCGAACAAGATCTGATCGCCTTCAGGCAGCTTGCTCTCAAACTGCTGCAGCACCTCAGCCTCTTTGTCCTTCGTCACATGCCCCGGCAAGTCCAGCCGGATGTCTTCATCCAACATTTTGAATTCGAGCAATGCGGTTTCCTTGATCAAATCCTTGGCGCGCTTGGGATCCTTGACGCCCGGGAGCTGGACGACGATCTGCTTCAAGCCCTGCCGCTGTACGATCGGTTCCGCGACCCCGAATTGATCGATTCGGTTTCGAATCGTTTCCAATGCTTGATTGATCGCCGAATCCTTGATGCGCTTGGTCTCCGCCTCGCGCAACACCCATACAACCGTCGCTGCCGATTCCGCCGATTCGTTTTCGACGAAGCTCGGAAAGCTATCGACCAGCTTTTGGGTGGACGCCTTGGCCTCGACATTTGGGACTTGAATTGTAATTTGTTCATGTCCGACCCGCTTGACCGAGTCGACGACGATCTTCTTCTCCGTCAGGAGGTCTTGCAACGCCGTGACCGATCGATCCACCGCGATTTCCACGGCACGATCCTCATCCACCTCCAGTACCATATGGATGCCGCCCTGCAGATCCAACCCCAAGGTAATGCCCTTATTCGGCAGAACCGCCTTCAACCAGCTCGGCATGGTTTGATAGAGCGGCGGGTAGGAAGGAAGAAATGAGACGAACGATCCCACCAACACCAGTGCCAACAACCATAAGCGCCCACCTACTTTTTTCATCTCGCCCCCAACCCCTTATCCTGTTTGGCCAACGCAGCGCTATTCTTTATCTTTATCTTCATCTTCCGTACGCAGTCGGGAAATATTCTCCCGCTGCATCTTGATCTTGGTATTGTCGGCGATTTGCAGCGTGACGGTATCTTTCCCAAGATTGGTGATGGTTCCCCAAATGCCTGAGGTGGTCACCACCTTGTCGCCCTTTTTGACGGCGTCCAACAACGCCTGTTGCTGTTTTTGCTTCTGTTGCTGCGGCCGAATGAGGAGAAAGTAAAAAATCACGAAGATGAGCAGAAAGGGAATCAACGACAGAATCCCTCCTGCTCCGCCACCCGCAGCTGCCCCGCCTCCGCCTGTTCCTTCCGCCCATGCTAGTGATTCCATCAACATCGCACATCTTCCCTTCTATGTCTGATAACTATTTTCGCATTCTCGGTGAGAGTTCGACTCACCTTCCCCTGAACACTCTCTTGCGCTCGATTGATCACGCTGACGATAAAAGGCCTCGCGGAAGGCCGGGAACCTCTTCTCCCGCATGGCTGCTCGAACACCACGCATCAACTCGGAAAAATACCAAAGATTGTGGATCGTGTTGAGTCGAGCCCCCAACATCTCTTTGACCATGAAGAGGTGATGCAGATACGCCCGAGAATACCGGGCACACACCGGGCACCCACAATCGGGATCAATCGGCCGTTCATCATCCGCGTATTTCGCCTGCTTAATCACAACCCGCCCTGACCTGGTAAAGAGCGACCCCGTTCTCCCGTGGCGCGACGGAACGACGCAGTCAAAGAGATCGACCCCTCGAGCAACGCCCTCGACTAAGTCTTCCGGAAGTCCCACACCCATCAGGTATCGAGGTTTCGACTCCGGCAACTCCGGAACCGTGACATCGAGCATCTTGCACATATCCGCCTTACTCTCACCGACGGACAATCCACCGATGGCGTAGCCCTCGAACCCCAACGTCACCAGATCCCGGGCCGATGTGACGCGTACGTCAGCCTCCAATCCACCCTGAACGATCCCGAACAACGCCTGGTCCGTCCGACGACGCGCCGCTTGACAGCGCTCTGCCCAGAGCTTGGTCCGGCGCACTCCCTCCTGCACAACCTCTCGGTCTGCAGGAAGCGCCACGCACTGATCAAGCACCATAATAATGTCGGCCCCTAACGCCTCCTCAATCTCGATCGCCTTCTCCGGTGTGATGACATGCGTCGAACCGTCGATATGCGATTGAAATGTGACGCCATCATCCGTGATCGCGCACAATTTCGCCAAACTGAAGATCTGAAATCCTCCGCTGTCCGTGAGGATGGCCCCGGACCAGCCGGTAAAGGCATGGAGCCCGCCCATCTCTGCGATAATCTTGTGCCCAGGACGCAGGTACAGATGGTACGCATTATTGAGCATCAAGCCAAACCCTAACTCCTGCAGATCCTTCGGTTCAAGCCCCTTCACCGGCCCCAGGGATCCTACCGGCATGAACGCCGGAGTCTCAATCGTGGCATGGTCTGTCGTCAACTGACCGATGCGACCGTTGCTATGTGGGTCGGGGTGGTGAATGTGGTATTGCATCATCGTTCGTGGAGGGTGGTGAACTACATCTGTTCAGGAGCCGACAGCCCCAACACGTCTAGCCCATTGTGAATCACCTGCTGGACCGCTGCCATCAAGACCAGCCGTGCAGCTGTGCGGCTGGGTGTGAGCACTTCAGTCGCCACCGATTCATCAGCATCTGGCCCACCAGCCGGAGGGAGAATCCGGTGCTTGTTATAGAATGTGTGCAGGAGCGCCGCCAACTGCTGAAGGTAATACGTCACCCGGTGCGGCTCAAAAGCCAGCGCGCTTGCCTGAAGCACCTCGGGATACGCAGCCACCTTCTTGATCAAGCCCAACTCGTCCGGATCCGTAAGTACCGTGAGATCCACGTCACTCGCCGATGGACGGACAATGCCTCGTTCAGAGGCGACACGCCAGAGGCTGCAAATTCTTGCATGAGCGTACTGCACATAGTACACCGGGTTGTCGCTGGAACGCTGCTTGGCCAACTCCAAATCAAACTCCAAGTGAGTTTTGGAATCCCGCATGAGAAAATAAAACTTCGCCGCATCAGCCCCAACCTCATCAATCACTTCCCGCATGGTGATGAACTCACCGGTCCGCTTGGACATCTTCACTTCGACGCCGTCCCGGAGCAGCTTCACCAGCTGAACCAATACGACCTGGAGACGATCTTTGGGATGTCCGTAGGCCTGCATGACGGCCTGCATGCGTGGAACATACCCGTGGTGGTCGGCACCGAACACATTGATCAGGAGATCATAGCCACGCCGCAGCTTGTCATGATGGTAGGCGATATCGGAGGCCAGGTACGTATACTCACCATCCTGTTTCTTGACAACACGGTCCTTTTCATCGCCGTACAGGGACGCCCGAAACCACCATGCACCCTCTTGGTGGAACAGGAGCTCCCTGGCTTTCAATTCATCCAAAGCCTGTTCAATGGCTTTGGATTCCAGAAGGGACGCTTCGCTGAACCAGGATTGGATCTCGATGCCGAACGACCGAAGGTCCTCACGGATAAGTCCCAGCAGCATTTCATACGCAAGCGACCGACAGCGAGCTTCAAGATCGGCAGGATTCAGCTTTTCAGCAACACTGTCGAGCTGGGCCTTGATCTGCTGGGCCACCGCTGTAATGTACGAACCATGATAGCCGTCTTCGGGAAATGCGATGGTCCGTCCGGACAATTCTTGGTACCGAGCATAGACGGATGCGCCCAGCAATTTCATTTGTCGTCCGGCGTCGTTGATATAATACTCGCCCACGGCATCGTACCCGATCGCATTCAATAACCGGACGACGGCCTGTCCAACCGCAGCTCCTCTACCGTGGCCGACATGCAACGGACCAGTCGGATTGGCGCTCACATACTCAACCAACACTCGACGTCCAGCCCCAATATCCGTTCGGCCATATGACTGGCCCTGCACCGCGATCTCTCGAACAACTTCCTGCCAAAGAGCCGGCTTGACGGTGAGATTCAAAAACCCCGGCCTCATGATTTCCACACGATCAAACAATCGGTCTCGCTCAGGGAGGTTGTCTACAATGATCTGCGCAATATCATGAGGCGCCTTCTGCTCAGAAGCCGCCAGAGACATCGCCACGGTTGAGGCCAGGTCTCCCCATTCCGGTCGCTTGGGGGCATCCAAACTCAGCGTCGGCCAGACCGCCGTCCGTAGCTGCCCCTTTTGCTTTGCCCCATTGAGAGCCGTGAGCAGAGCGGTGGCGACCTTTCCTTGCACGATACCTGGCGACAAAATAATTCCCTCAGCCGTGACTAACACACGGAAATCAACGGAGCACTCTAGCATTATGAGATAGCGAGAGACAAGGCGGTTTACTTTGAATTCCGAGGGGTTCCGGCCAATACTATGTTAATCCAGCCGCTTCGAGCGATGTGAAAATCTGATCCGTCGGCACACCCAAACAAGGCTTTTCATGACATTCTCGCACATCATCCCATGATGGACAGAGACAGGATGGCCCTTGCACAATCGTCACGTGATCCCCAAGAGGTCTCCACCGAGCTGGGTCGGTTGGTCCAAAGACGGCAACAGTGCGGACACCGAGGAGAGCAGCCAGATGGGTCACACCCGAGTCATGACCGAGATAGAATCCCGCTTTAACCAGAATTCCGGCAAGCGCCGTGAGTTCAAGATTTTGAAGAATTGGAGGTCTTGGCCTGATGACCTTCAGTAGGTGCTCAACCGCATGCTGATCAGCCGGTCCCTCGATGACAACCGGGAACAGGCCCTTTTGACCAAGCCCCTGAATGACATCCGCAATGGTAATTGGATGGAGACACTTGTGCGCGCTGCCGCTTCCAGGATGCACCAGCACAAATGGCCGTCCCCTCGGAATCCCGATACGCTGAAGACAGGCACTTCCCGTTTCCACAATATCCGGAGAGACTTGGACAAATCTCTCTGACAACCCATCACCGGCGGGTTCTTCCACTATTTCAAGAAAACGATCGCTTTGATGCTTCGCGCGTAAGACAGGAGAGGATGGAGATTGGATCCATACTTGTCCAATATGGAATTCCCGGAAAGTGGCGCGAAGCGCGTCCTCGTTGTCATCCATCCAGGCAACTGCAGCATCACATCGATTCAACCACGTCTTGAGCTCACCCGGTAGTGGAGCGCCCCTTGAAAAGAGCCCGGCCCCACCTGGTCCGTCCCACGACATCCAGTGATTGACGATGCCACACGTGACAAGCAATCGACCGATAGAACCCTGGGCAATCAGCAGAATCTCTCGCCCGTCGTACCGAGCTCCGAGTCGCCGGATCGCCGGTACGGCCAACAAGACATCTCCCAGAGCGCCCGGATGCACAATGACTAACGACCGTGTCATGCGCGTTCTGAGGGAGCACCGCCTCGGTCTTCCCTTTGATCAGCGCAGAGGGAGCGAGCAAGCTCAAGATCGGACGGTGTATTGACATTCAGAAACGATCGCCCCTCGGGGTCAATTTTTCGAATCTCATCCTCCGTGATCAGACGCACACGGAGTGCAGGAGTTGTAAGCAGCCTTTGTAGCTTGAGATCACCGCTACGAACGAGCGCCTCCACAACCGACAGACAGTTTCGGCTGTAGACCGCATGAGTCGGTTGAGGTCGACCGTTCCAATAGCCAAGAACGATATCCACCTCGTCTTTTACGTCAACCATATACCGTATGAGATCGGCATGGATAAAGGGCATGTCACAGGCAGAGAGAAAAATATACGGCGTCGCAGCCTGATGTAGACCGGTATACATCCCCCCGAGACTTCCGCACGAGGGAATCAGATCACGAAGGACCGGGACAGGAGTTTCGAGAGGCTGACTATCCTGAGCAATAACGATACAGACACGCTCAAAAATCCGAGAAAGGATGTTGCAACTCCTTTCCAGGAGGGTCTGCTCCCCCACGGTAAGAAATCGCTTATCAGCTCCCATCCGCCTACTCTTTCCACCTGCCAGAAGAATCCCTGTGACATCGGAGATCATGAATCCATCACCGTCCAAAATAAAAAAGGGGGTGGGTTACCCCACCCCCTTCAAGCTGACAACCTCAGCTCTAGTTTCAAATGAAACTACAGCGTCTTTCCTTTTTTCTTATTTGAACGGCGGGTCAGAACCCACCCCTCAAGGAGAACCACACCGACAGCAATCACGACCGGATAAATATACGTTTCCTGAGGAACCGGTGGATTCATGAAGGTGTAGTAGAAGGCCGACACGGCCATCTTACGGCCTGCATCACCATTATGACCATCCCAGGCAAAGAAGACGGTCGGGATATACTGGCCCACCTCAAAGAAGGTATCCTCATCGTAATCCTGATCCTTCTTATTTCCCACTGGCCGCTGAATCATGACGTACCACCGGCCATTCTTCCACTCCGCCTTCAGAAGCTTCATGGCCTCTTCGTAATTATCACGCTCTTCAAAGTCCTTATCCCAGCCAGTCCCTTTGAAGGCACGAAGAGATCCATCTGCTTCCCACTTCACGATGTCCACAGGGAATTGTTCGTTCGTGCCGAACAAGTACCGCGGCTTGATCGGAGCCGGGAGTTCTTTCCACTTGACGGCGGTTTCAATGGCAATGGCATCATTGTAGACCGCATAATTATTCTGCTGAGCTGCGATGGATCCCTCTTCTCCGGTCTTGGGATCCTGTTCTTTGATATCGATATTGACTTGCGTAGGAGCCCACGGGAGCTTCCCCTCTGCCACGCTCTTCGTCCGGTCATCCCACTCAAGCAGATAGACAATGTGCTTATCGTTGTAGAGCGATCGCACCCAGATATCATCGAGCCGATTCACAAAGTTCCTCGGCTTGTGGGTAATCTGTCCACCCATCGCCACATATCGCTTTGGAGCCTTTTTCCATGCTTCATGCTCAAGATCGGTCGGGATTTCCCCTTCGACCATATCTGATGGAATGACGAAATTGATTTTTGGTTTATCAGTCAGAGGATCAATGGGTAATGGGTTACCCAACGGATCTCTCTCACAGAGAGAGTTGACAAAATTGGCAATATCCCAGCGTTCATCTACGCTGGTGTTGTCTGCAAATGAAGGCATCGGTGTCCCGTTGATACCTGTTGAGAAGGTTCGAAAAATATTGCTCACATTGTACGGGTCCTGACGGCTGCCACGGAAATTCCAGCACTTATGCCAATTGGCCGGCTGAATGGAGAAGCCCCAGTCGTCCTTCAGGTTGAAGGCGTTTCCATCACCCCGACCTTCCATCCCATGACATTCCACGCACTTTTTTTCGACGATTAACTCACCACCGCGCTTCTTACTTTCGTCGGTAGCAGGCTTTGGCTTCAAATCAGCCAACTGCAGCACCGTCTGAGACTCGGACTGCTTATCGGTGAATTTCCGATCTTTGACGAGTTGGGTAGTCACAAAAGAAAGGACTTGCTGCCTCTGCTCCTCGCTCAAGATACCTTCCCACGGGGGCATCGCAGAACCGGGGAGACCGTGCGTCACAGTTTCGAAGAGATCGTTTTGACCCGGAATCGGTTTCTTGGCATCAAACAACGGCAACTCGCCGCTGGCCGTATGGCGAATTTTAAAAGTACCCTGGTTGAAGTTGCGCGGGCGAGGCCAGAGACGATCGGCACCAGGTCCGTCACCGGCTCCATCTACCCCGTGACACCATACGCACTTTGTAAAATAAACTCGTTTCCCTGCTTCAATCATTTCCGCCGAAGGTTCAGCTGCAAGCTCACCCTTTTTGAAGCCCTCAGGAAGTCCTTGCGCTGAAACCGACGAATATCCCGCAGTAGACACTAACACCACTCCGAAGGCTGCAGCCGCGATGATCCCGGCCTTCTGAGTCATACTGTCCATCATGTTTGGCCTCATAATCTTCATTATGTTTGGTTTGGCATTATCAAGAGAGATGGCGACTAATCCCAAGTCCGTGGATAGTAGCCGGTGTGCCAATATTCAAACAAAACGACTTTCCAAATTTCATCCACGGTCAGGTGTTGTTCCCATGGGGGCATGACTGATGCCCAGGGAAAACCTTCATTAGGCAAACCGATACCGCCCTTCGACACACGCCAGAAGATAAAGGTTTCTTGCAGCTGCGCGATCGTACCTGGATCGGTAAAGTTTGCTGGAATCGGATTGAAGGCAAAGGCGTGAAGCCCTCGACCATTCAGGTTATCACCGTGGCAGAAATGGCAATTTTGGAAGAAAATCTCTCCACCCTCCCTGACGTACTTCAGATAACCTTGGTTTTTTTCATCCCAGGGATTGGCATTTGGCTTCATCAAACGCCCCATTCCCTGCTCAACAATATTGGCATTCGAAAACTCTTGATCGTACTTCCCTTCCGGGTTGACCCGATAGGGGTTCTGGGAAGTCTGGAGCGTATACGTCTTCCCGTGCACCTTCGTACTGGCAGGAGGCGCAGGATGAACCGTCCGAAGCTCGATAGGCTCTTCAGACTTCGGCATCATTGCATTGAAGGAAAATCCCCCAATAAGAATTGGAATGAGCACGAGGTACACATATCTGAGCAGCCTGTTTATTCCTGTCTGTGCATCAAGGACGTTCATGATCGGCTGCTTAAACTTCTTCCAATCCTCTTCATTGGCAGACACCCACATGAACACGGTGACAAGTCCCACCGTTCCATACATCGCGCGCACGCTGAAAGGAATTGGCGGATAGACGCGATATTTGAGATAGACCATCAGAAAGATCCAGAAGCCGATCCCTTGCCAAAACCTCGGGAGAGCCATTCCCATTGCATTCATCATATAGCTCAACCCGGTAAAACCGATCACATAGCATGCCACTTCGAGCAACAGCTGGATCGGCATATACCCTTCGACTAATCGCACGGTAGTGGATGGAACGACATCAAATATCATTCCACCCAATAGGAGCAGCCCCGCTACCCCTATCAAGGCACCAAGAGACATCAATGCTTTCATCGGCAAACTCCCTTTACTCTCCGCATGACAGATAACCGGATCCTAAGAAACCTTTGGTGGTGGCGCTCCGGTTTTCACTTGCGACAAGTAGTCAACGATTTTCTTCAATGCTCCAGCGCTCAATTTTTGACCAAAGATAGCCGGCATGGTCTTATCCGGGAATGGTTTTACAACATAGGCGCTCGGATCAACGATGGACTCCATAATATATTCAGCAGCTGACTTTGCCGTGCCCTTGTAGGCTGGATCCTTTATACGTTGCGGAGCCGTTGTCCCCTCTTCGAGCTTGGGTCCAATTGTCCCCATGGCACCAGGAATACCAGGGATGGTATGGCATGACACACACTGAGCCTTGGCAAAAATTTGATCAACTGGCTCTGAACCATCCGCCAGCAGCGAGGTGGCCCCTGCAGGCTTGTCGTCTGCCTGCTTGGGTCGATCTGCCTCGGGAACGAACTTCTCATACGACTTCACAATTTCATCGAATGAAGGAGGCTCGACTCCCTCTCGGGCATACATCCATGTGTCAACCGCTGCAAGCTCTGCGAGACTGAGAGATATCGGCGGCTTATGGATCGACGGCATCGGGCTTTCTTTATCGTTCGTACCCTTTACCCCATAACCGGCAACGACATAGCAACTGGGACAGGCGTGTGATTCTGCAATATATTCCTGCACAGTTTCAGCAGTGCCCGAACCAGGGAATGCTTCCTTGACGGAATACTCACGCTTAGACGGGTTACCCTTAGAATACTTGGGGTCTTCCAGTCGCTCTTTGCGAGTCGGTAAGCCCAACAAGTTCGGCGCTCGCTCACCGAGCATCCCAGCATGGAAGGCATGGCAAAGCGGGCATTGCCCCTTACCGATTGCACCTTGCTCCTTATTCTTTCCGACGCCGCCAAAGATAATTTCCTCACCCTTGTCAGCGAGCTGCTGAGTGGACATGGTTTCCCACGTAACCTTCTCCTCCACCGGGGGAAAACCGCCTTCCACTTGGGGAAGCCAGTTCCCATAACCGGATAGAAACGCAGCCACGAAGAACATCATGCCACCGATCTTTAAGAGGGCGCTAAGGTTGGTGAAGTACAGCGCCATAATAAAGGTGGTCACCGTGATCATCACCAATGAGACCGGAAGCAACCGGCTTTCGCCATAGAAGTTCGTCTTATAGTTGGCGATCGCCATAAAGAGGAGGAAGCAGGAGATAATCCCAATGAACGTCTTAAATACTGCGCGCTTCTTCGCAGCAGGGTCGCTGATGCTTACCTGAAAATAAACCAGCAGACCCGCAAGGATGGCCAGGGCCATCCAACCCATCGACAGTGCTTCTGCAATCAAATTACCCAAGGTCGTGACCTCCTACAGCTACAACACTGGCGAGGATATGTCCCCACCCGTCCGTTGAGCCGACTATCAAAGAAGACACAGGTTAATGACTGGGCGCCGGCTGCGGAACACTACCAGGTATTCCGGCTTTGGACTCAACCGGAACCTTTTTCGCCGTTAAGCTACCCAACCAGAAAACAAAGAGAATCGTAATCCAGAAAAACAACACATTGGCCGAAATCATATTGGCGGCAAATCCTACCGTATGGGTATAAGCCCAAGGAGAATTGTCGCGCATGATCTCATTGACATGCCAGAAGAGCCGGACCGATGAGCGAATATAGCCCATCAATCCCATCATCCAGGTAAACGCGGTCGCCAACATAATAAGAGCATATTGCGAGCGAGCGGAAATCTTCCCCCACTCAATCGGCCCCATTTGCTTGGCCCCCTTCATCATAAAGCTGTTCAGCGCAAACATGAAGAAGAGACAGGACAGGGTTGTCGCCACCTGAGGAACAGAGAGACCCACCCGAACGTTTGCCGGAATATAATATCCGTACACCGCGAGGAAAATAATATTGAAATAGGCGCAGCCGAAGAACACACCCATAAAGATGTTCCCGAACTTCGCCCAGGATACAGTTGAGACTTTATTGCCTCGCATATACCAGACGAAACTCAAGACCGTAGTTGTAATGATGACGTTAATGCCTCCGTTTTTCGCAGACATAACCCCATAGTTACCTAACACTGGGTGCTGCTGACCTCCCATGGCCTTCAGCTCCGCCGGAGTCATCACCATTGTGTGCGGAGTAATGAAGACCATGTAGCCGCAGGCGAGCAGGAAGACCAGGTACTTGATGTATCGTTGATATTTCTCTGCCCCGCGCATACGCCCCATGGCCTGCCAGAGATAGTAATTGGTGCTTAAGAACAGAATCCCGATCATGGTGGCCTGAATAATAAACAACCAGGCAAGCAAACCACCCATCAGCGTGATACCCATCTGCTGACGATAGGCATAGACCTCGCGCATGAGCCAATATCCGGCAAATGGCAATGGAATCAGAAATGCCACACCCAATGCCATAGCGATATAGCCCATCCAGTCGTAGTGAGCTCGGTCTTCATCTGTTTTTGAGGCCAAGAACTTGTACGCAGCATACGCCGCAACCACACCACCGCCGAACGCCATATTACCCAGGATTCGGTGTAGGTTAAGCGGGTTCCACAGTGCAGTGTGAATCACATGCCAAATATTTCCGAGGTAGCGGCCCTGCTCATCGACCCCGGCGGGCGACATCATGAAGCCGATCCACGAGTTGGCAAGGAACATGAGCAATGTTCCAATGACGTTCAAGACCACCGACATGCTCAAATGGATCCACTTCAAGAACCCCTCTCTCATCTTGTCCCAGCCATAGTAGTAGATGTAGAGAGTTCCGCTCTCCGCCACAAACATCAATGCATAGATGTGCATGACAGGACGGAAGATGCCCGACAAATATGAGAAGAAGGCCGGATACAGAGTCAGGAAGGTAAAGATCAGAATACCTCCCAAAATGGCAGTGAGAGAGTAGGCCGTAAGACTGATCTTAATAAAGTCATACGCCAATTGATCGTAGCGCTTCGCGAGCGCTTTATCCTTCGTCACAACTCCCATAAACTCGATGATCATGCAGAAAATCGGCACGGCCAACACAAAACTGCCGTAATAGAGATGCTGCTGGTTCGCAAACCAGAGCAACACGCGACTCTCAAAGTTATACCTCGGATAGTCCTTCACACCATCCGTCGTCTTAGGAGCGGGAGCACCAGACACGATACCCTCGGTCTTATAATAGACATCCCGACCTTTTTCGACTTTATCCCCGTCCTTCTTTACCGCATCGCCCGCATGAGTCTCTTCACCGATGGCCAGTGAAGGCAGCGCCACGACGACCGGAAGCAGAAGGAGGCCGACCATCATGCAGAGCGCCACGATCGAAAATATGCGCTTGCCGACTAAAAGGCCCATGGAATACCTCCTTAATACCCTACGTTAAATGTATGATTTTCAGAATACCTGACAACACCTTCAGGAGGGCTTAGTTTTTGAAGAGATACCAAAAGTCCAGCCCCTGCATATCCATGAGGTAGTGGTCAACCAACACAAAATAACCAACGGTAATAATAAGAGAAACAACAAGTGCTATGACTGGATTGTTAAGCGCGCTCATCTTCTTCTTCCTCTCTTCTGTCGACCAATGCCATCAATCAGTTATGCCGGACAGGCTCCTCACGCAAGACAAATTCCACTCACGACTCAACAAGGGCACTGAATACCGGCAAACCAATAGAAAAACCATAATCCGACAGCACAAGTGATGTAAAAAATCATCTTCCCAATTTTTACTTTAAGCTCGCTATCAGGGGTAGCTGTTGCCATCGTCATTTCACTCCAGATCAAGATAGTTAGTAAGGGATAGAATTCAGAATTACTGCATTTTCTTGACAGGCACCCGGCCCTGTGTTATCAAAATTTCTCAACTTCTAACGCGAATCAGAGAGGAAATTGTGTCGAAAAACTCAAAAGTGTTTGACATTATAGTTTTGGCCGGAATGGTTGTCAACATCATTTTGGCCGTGTTTTTGATCCTCTACTACTTTGATTTCCTGTAAATTCTTCTGGTTTTTCCTTCTCTTCCCCAATCGTACCAGAGGTCGAATTCGCACAGCGGAATCCGATCGTTTCATCTCGAAAATCTTGCATCATCTTGCTTCGGCTGGTAATCCGAACATCGCCACCTGCTGTCGTGTATCCTCCCCCGCGAAGCACCCGATAGGTGCCATACTCGGGGCTCGGTGGATTGTGATCCGGTGAACTCTTATAATAAGTCTCATCGTACCAATCAGCCACCCACTCCATGACATTGCCGGCACCATCCATCACTCCATAGGGACTCTTGTCGCTCTGGAATGTACCGACACGCGCCGACGCTTCATAACCATCCTGCACACGAGCCCAATTGGCCCCATCAGGTTGCTCCTGATCTCCCCACGGCCAGAGCCTTCCATCCGTGCCGCGCATAGCCTTTTCCCACTCAGCTTCGGTCGGAAGCCGCTTACCCTTCCAACGACAATACCCGTCCGCGTCCTCCCAGGACACATAGACGATGGGCTGATTGATCCCACGCACCTTGGCTCCGCTCTTGGCATAGCGCGAAGGGAGTCCTGGTTTTCGATGCCCCGTGGCGACAACAAACTGCTGATACTGGTAGTTCGTCACCTCATACCGATCGATCGCGAACGCATCCAGATAGATGGTTCGTTGCGGACGTTCATCGAAGCCTCCGCCCTCAGTTCCACGAACGAACGGCCCCGCCGGAATCGTGACCATGTCACCAGAAAGAGGTTCTTCTCCGGGAGCACTGTCCGCCATCGACACTACTTCGGCGGTGGGATCAGACGTCGGCTTTTCGTACGGCGTGACCGTGGTCCCTCGCATAATGGCGACAATGGGCATCGCCGCGCATGCCAGAACCACCAGCAAGAAGACAAGTTTAAATTTTGACTCGAGCATGCCGCCCTATCACTCAGCTCCCGGGGCTGAAGCCGGGTCCAACTCACTCGCGCAGCGGACACCGATCGTGACATCAGTACGCCAATGTTTTGCCGCAAACCGCTTGGACAGCCTTGCGTGATGCTCTGTCTCCCTCCAAGAGCCTCCCCGCACGACTTTTAAATCTGCATTTTCAGGCCCCTTGGGATCACGAAACGGAGATTTCTTGTAGTAATGCTCGTCGTAGGAGTCCTCAACCCACTCCGCCACATTTCCCGTCATGTCGTGAATGCCGTAAGGACTGCGCCCAGCCTCAAAGGATCCTGGAGGAGCCAGATACTTATAGCCATCCTCCGTCCCGTCGACATTGGCCGCATTGACGACGAACTTGTCTCCCCAGGGATATCGTCGCTTACTCTCACCTCGACCGGCTTTCTCCCATTCCGCTTCCGTCGGCAGACGCTTCCCCGCCCACTTGCAGTAGGCCGCCGCCTCATCCCACGAAACACTCATCGCCGCAAACTCGGGTTTCAAAATCTTTGATTGATCATCGTCAAACACCTCGATCCTCGGCATCCCCCGCTTCGTCATCTTTGCAAACCGCTGATATTCTTGTTGCGTCACCTCGTTCCGATCGATATAGAACCCTTTCAAATAGACCTGATGCTCGGGCGCCTCATCGGGATCTCCGTCATTGCTTCCCATCGTAAAAGGCCCTTCCGGGACTTGCACCATTTCCCGCCCTTCGTCTCCGATCTTAGTCTTGTACATGGAGAAATCCTGAGTGGGCAGACTGCTGGCCGTCGGTCGCGCTTCGGACTTCACGGACGCCGCAAGCTGTTTCATCTGCTTGGCCTTGTAGGATTCGTAGGCCAACAGACCAATCATGAGAAAGAACGATGCAAACACAAAGATAATGGAGCCGACTAAGACACCTTTATTTTCCACACATACCTCGACAATCCATACACACATGAACCCTACGACGGCGACGTCCCAGCCCGCTCTGCCGCCGCCTTCTTCGCTGCACGCACATCGAGCAACATCGAAATCTGAACGCCGAGAAATCCGCCCATGGCCGCTCCAGCTCCAGCCCCAACCCAGATTCGATCAGCACCGGCCATCAACCAGGCCAACAGGCCACCCATGACCGTGCCGACCAGAATGCTCACGAGAAACCGGCGCCCACCAAGAAAGCCGATCACGACACCGAGGCCGAGCCCAACAAGAATGGCGACCGGCATCAGCCCCCCGCCCATCGTCGTCCCAATCAGGGTCCCGACGGTCCCCATCACGACAATGCCAAGGACAATATCTACGACCTTGTGACTCTCCATCACGCTAATCTCTCAGAACCCACGCATACGTCACTTCCCCGGAAGGGCGACGAGCGGGCCAAAATCGATCTCCACCCCAGGCGCAGCGATAATAGAAATCCCCCAGGCCTTCTCCGCCGGCTCATGCTTATGAATCCGCTTAAAATCCTCGTACACATTGACCCGTTCTTCGAACCACTGTCCGATCTCCTTCGTCCCGGACTGGACCACGATCTCCGATCCGCTGAACATCCCGCCTTCGGTCAAGGTGCCGTCCGGTTTCGATTCACTCCAGACATATTTCGTGAACACCGGAATAAACAGGAGATCCGTATCGAGCGAGGCATAGACGGCCGCGAGCGGCTCGTTTCCTGTCGCGGCCTTGGTCAGACGCCAGCGCCAGGTCAGAACCGGATAGGCCTTGGGATCCCAATCGATTTTCTTCTTCTTGATCCGTTGCCCCGCATCTTTGGCCGACAAAAAGCTTGCCCCGTTTTCCGTCCGCACCTTGTACGCGTCACGGCCTTTCGTTTGACTCCGCTGGTTTTCGTGTTCCCAAAATGATGGAAACCCGTCCGCCTCTTTTGCTTGGAAGTCTTCCAAGACCAAGGTCGGTTCTCCTGCAATCGTCGGTGCCCCCCCGCTCACGAGAAGGATTGAGCCGAGCACGGCTGCCGCAGCCATCAACACAGTCCGTATCATGCCCTGATTCCCTTTCTATGTTTCTTGCGATGGAATCGGAGTCAGCAATGGCGACTCTTTCTCACTCGCATCCTCAACCATCACCGGCTGCTGTCCCCGTTCGCACATCCAGAACAGCGCGAGAACCGCCGCCCAGAATACCACCATATTCAGTGTCACCATTTTGGTCGCATACTGGAGGTCCGGCGTGAAGGCCCAGGGCGAGACATCGGCCATCAACTCGCTGACGTGCCATGATAGCCTCCCCGAGGAACGGATGTATCCCATCAACCCCATCACCCAACTGAACGATGCCGCCAACCCAAATAAGCCGACCATGCCCCGCAGCGGAATCTTTCCCCACTGAATCGGGCCATGCACCACCGCACGCCTGAGCATCAACCGATTGATCACCACTCCGACCAGAATAACCGTGAACGTGGTGAACGCCTGCGGAGCGGACAGACCGACGCGAATTTTCGCCGGCAAATAGAATCCATAGATCGATAGCCAAATGATGTTCACTGCGCCGACCACATACAGCACCGTGATGAGGATATTGCCGGTCTTGATCCATGAGATCGTCATGGTTCGATTCGCGCGACGATAATAGAGGAAGCTCAGCGCGGTCACGAGGATCAGGATATTGACCGCTCCGTTCTTGGCCGACATGACCCCGTAGTTGCCGATGACCGGATGTTGCGCACCTCCCATGGCCTTGGCCTCACTGGCAGAGGTCAGCAACGTATGCGGCGTCAACCAAATGAAGAGCGCGAGCATCAACACACCCAGAAGGGTTTGGTAATACGGCTGATACCGCTCTCCTCCCTTAATCCGCGCCATGCTCTGCCACAGATAGTAATTGATCCCTAAAAACAAGACACCGATCAAGAGCGCCTGCACCACAAACAGCCAGGTGAGCAGACCGCCCATCATCGTGACCCCCATGGTCTGACGAAACACGAAGACCGACTTCATCAGCCAGTACCCGGCGAACGGCATGGGAATGAGGGCGCAGACCGTGACGAACAGGAACACATAGCCGACCCAATCAAAGTAGGCACGCTCCTCGTCGGTCTTGCTGGTAAAAAATCGGTAACAGGCATAGGCAAGCACCACCGCTCCGCCGGACATCATATCCGCCAGGAAGCGATGGACGTTCAGAGGATTCCAGAGCGCGGAGTGCAGCAGATGCCACGCGTTTCCGAGAAACCGCCCCTGCGCATCGACCCCGGCGGGCGACATCATGAACGCAGACCAGGCGTTGGCCATCATTAGTAGGGCGGTCCCCACAATATTGGTCAGAATCCCGATCGCGGCGTGAATCCATTTCATGCCACGGTCTGTCATCCGGTTCCAACCGTAGTAGTAGACGATCAGCAGCAGCGCTTCTCCGAAAAATACGGCGGCGTAGGCAGGCATGAATCCTTTGAATGTCCCGCCCATATACTTCATGAAACTCGGATAGAGCGTGATGAACATCGTCAACATCAGACTACCGATCAGTGCCGTAACCGACATAGCCAGGACCGCCACCTTCGCAAGATCCCTTGCCAAGCCATCATAACGAAGAGCCAAGGCCGGCTTTTTCGTGATCAACCCCAAAAACTCAAGTAAGGCGCAAAACAACGGCAAGGCGAGAACGAATCCGCCGAAATAGGTATGTTGCTGCGTCACGAACCACACCAGCAACCGACTATCCAGTGAACCGACTTGAGGATAGACCGTTTCCTGAGGAGTGGGAGCCGCCGGCCCCTGCGGAATTCCCTCGGTTCCGAAATACACGTCCGTGGATGAGTCGGCAAAGGACAGATCAGTGCCACTCCCCAGAAAGCCAAGGGAGATTAAGACGAATCCGATACACATCACCACGCGAAACAGAAAGCTGTTCATCCCGAATCCTTGGCCCATAGACCTACCCCTTTATCCCTGTCTTACCGAGTGCCAACTCCCCGGTTGCATCGGTGGAACCGATGGTCTTGCCCAGAATCCCCATGACAAACGGGCACCGTAACATGCCACTCGACAGTTGGGGTGCCTGTTCATCTTCAACGTGACGGCGATCACCCAGATAATACCCATACAAAGCCATGATGGCTGTCACGATCGCCCCCATCCCAGCAGCCGAGCCCGGCGTCATCGTGGGCTGTCTCATTACAAACAGCAGCAATCCCATCGCAACCAGATAATAGGTCGAGGCAAAGGCCATCCCAGGCCACCACCAATATTTCATCAGCTCACCCGGTGCTGTCCGGCGAAGCGTCTGCACCCACGGAGTAGATGGATAGAGTCCGCCGAAATAGGCGCAGAGAGTCACTCCACCGCCAAGAACGGTCACGGCGAATAACTGGGCCAACGCCCCCCCTTGAACGTCTGCAATGAGCAGCCCAGGACTTGATGCCAGCGCACCAAGCGCAAGTCCGGCAAGGACCCACGGCCCCAGCTGCCCGGCCTTGCACTGCAGCAACAGCCGGAGGGGTGCTCCGTCCGGGAACGTGAGAAAGGGTCGCCCCATCTGCGTAAGCCGGCGCACATGCCCGATTTCAAAAGCATCGCGTGCGACGGATGTACAGGAGATAATGATGGCCATCATCGCCGGCCCATCAGGATGCTGGAGATAGCTATAGCTCATGATCCACAAGAGAGTCAGCACCAACAGCGAGAGCTGAATCCCATAGACGGCTCCGATCCATCCGACGAGCCAGCTGAGCAACCGGACGCCATCGTGGCGCATGATCTCCGCCCAGGGCGCAGCACGCCCGACCCGATAGGCCAAGGCCGCAGTCACCATGGCGACGAGCGCACTCACGGCCAAGAGCACCAGCGGCTCGGCGATCGGAACAAGATGTTTGGCAAGCCGATAGACTCCGAAGGCGATCAACCCCGGCACAAACATCACGATGCGTTTTCTCTTGCGCACGGCCTCTTCCGTCACCGCCAAACTCAAGCTCGGAAGTACCCGCAACGCCATTCGATGAAGCATAGTTACCTGGTTAGGGGTTAAGCGTGAGGGGTGAGGCGACAAACAGGGACGCCCTCTTTACCCTTTACTCCTTACCCTTCACTGTTTCTGAGCTGCCATTCCAAAGTACTTCGCTTTAATCTCTTCCATCAGCGACACGGTGATGCGAGACAATCCGCGATCTGCCGCGGTTCGTTCAAGTTCAACCCGTGCCATCGCACGAACCGGCGCTGGCACTCGGTCCAACCGTCGTTCTGCTTCAGGGTCCCATTCGATGCGTTCTCCCGTACGGGGACGAAGCAACGTGTCATAGGTGACGACTCGTTCTCCTTGGCTACGGAGATGTTGCTCCACCTCATCTCGAACCAACGGTGCCACATAGGGCGGCATGCGGGCCAATCGATGCAGCGCCTCATCGGTCCAGAATAATCGATCAATGAGCCCTCGTGTCTGACCCTCCGGCACATCGACACCGACTTTCAACCCACAGCCTCGGCACTCCGAGCGGATGAACCAGAACGCACCAGCTTCACCGCCACGTTCCTCAATCCCCTCGGTATGCATCCAGCGACCACAACCGCAGGTCAGCATCGCCAAGCTCCAGTGCTGAGTGATGAGTACTGAGGACTGAGTGATTCCCCGAGCAACCCTCTTTCCCCCAACCCCCTTCTCTCAGCACTCAGCACTTAGACCTCAGCACTTCTTGATACTACCCAATCTTCCCTGGGTACAGGATGTACAGCATCGTATAGGTGAAACTTCCGGTCATAAAGAGCACACAGTAGATGACCATCGTGAATCGGCCCAACGCCCGATGCCGCCGTGCGCCGTCCGGCCAGATTCGCTGGATCGTCATCTCAATCGCAAACACAAAGGCGACGAGTGCAAGGAAGATCAGGTAAACCTCCATCTTGCGCATCGAAAATCCGGCGGTTGCCACGCGCGAAAAAAACAACCCCAATACGATCACGGCCACAACCCCGAACACGATTCCGATCTTCTTCCACGTGGTCATGAGCCGTGACTCCCGGAGCGACCGCACCCCGTCGATGAATTGTTGAGAACGAAACCCCAACACCATCATGTACACCGCCATGATCAGCCCGATGATGACCAGGATAATGTGGAGAGTCAGTACCGGGATGAAGACGTAGTCATACAGTGATTGCGAGCCGCCGAACCCTTCCTTCCCCTCAAACGCCAGAACCCCAAGCTGCCGAAAGAGATAGTACGCGATAAAGAAGCTCAACATGGCGATCATGCCGCCCAACATCAGCCAATGATGCGCATCGGCCTTTCGCTTGCGTGCCTGAAACCATCCGATGACAAAGAGTCCGGTAAAGAGCGTGGCCATCAGCTGACTGAGATCCGCTCCGACCGTTGCATGAGTCCCAAAGAACCCTGGTTCTCGTAACCAATCCACCGTAATAGTCCTTCGTACTGTCTCTCGTTGCCTTGATAAACCGTTTCAAGTTTCAAGTCCCAAGTTTCATGTTGTGCCGAAGCCTACCGTTTGACACCTGAAACATGAAACTCAAAACCGTTGGGTCACACGCTTCACGTTTCACGCGATTTCACCCCCTGCACCACCGCCGTCTTCTCCAGTTCCACCACAGAGCCGAACCCGGCAGTATGGAGCCATTGCATCGCTTCACTGGCTTGGAAGCAGCTCCCCTTCTGAGTGTTGACGAGAATGTGGACGGCAAAGGCCGTCGTCCAGGCTGGACCTGTCCCGGCTTCGTCCAAGAATCGATCCTTAATGACCAACCGCCCGCCCGGCGCCAGAGCGCCATAGACCTTCTTGACCAGATCCTGATTCATATCAAAGGTTTGATAATGTAGAATATCCGACATCAGGACCACATCGTAGGGTCCACTGAGCGGATCCCGATTGAAGTCACCGGGGTGCAGAGCGATCCGTGATTCTAGCCCCGCCTCTTTCACTGTTTTTTCCGTCAGTTTCAGCGTTTCCGGAAGGTCGAACACCGTCGCATGCAGGTCGGGATACACCTGGCAGAACGCAATCGCATTCGTCCCGGCGCCACCGCCAAGATCACACATCCGCTCACGCCCAGCCAACTTCAACCGCTTGGCCAAATCAGGGCCACTCTGCTGGCCAATACGATTCAGTACCGCCAGCACATGGCTACCCAACTCAGGATCGGTCTCGAACACATGGCGATCCACCGTCCGCTTCCCCGTACGAATCGTCTCTTCCAGTTTGCCCCAGTTGTTCCACTCTGCATCGTGTAAGAGCAGCAAATGGCCGACATACTGCGGCGACGACCGGACCAAATACTTGATCGCAATCGATGAGTTCCCGTACAACTCCGCTTCTTTCGTCAGCAGCTTCATCGCGACCAGGGCATTTAAGAGAAGGCCCAGGGTAGGAGGATCAGCCTGCAGCCTTCCGGCAATGTCCTGACAAGATTTCGGCCGTTCATCGATGGCCGAAAAGACATCCAGCTTCACGGCTGTGAGCAAAATCTTGGTCTCCCAGTAGTAACCCAGCTGGAAGACTTCCGCGAGTGAGAGTTCTCGAGACACACTACCCCTCTTGGACAGAGAAAATAGCCCAGAAACAAAGATCTTACCTAGATCAGAAACGAAAAGACAAGGCGGGGAATCTGCCGCTTGAGGCTAACCCGATTACTTTGAAGTCCCCCTGGAAACCACTAAAGGACTGGCGTTGGTGAAACGGTAGTCATCGGGGAACACACCACCCGTCATGCCTCTTCCAGCTGGATCACTTCCACATGAACCCTGGCGGTGCCCTGGTCGACAAATCCAAGCTGCTCGGCGGCGCCTCGGCTGAGATCGATGATTCGCTTCCCGGAATCGGGGTTGTGATCACTCGGAAAGGGACCACGGTCGTTCACTCGGACAACGATCGACTTGCCGTTTTCCAGATTCGTCACCTGCACATGGATCGGCAGCGGCAAATATTTATGCGCTGCCGTCAGTCCGGTGGGATTGAAGAGTTCACCGTTCGCCGTCATGTGGCCACCCGGCAGACGCCGGGTTTCTTCCCCGTACCACGAAGCCAAGCCCGTTTCCTCGTACGTCTGTGCATTCGCCATGTTCATCGGCACGTACCGCTGGCCCTTGACGATGTAGGGCGCCGCCTTGACCCGCCCCAACCGGATCGCCTCTTTCACCGGAAGCCCATCGATGGTCTGAATATCATCTCGGATCAAGGGATACTCCAGTGGAGCCTGGACCACTTCAAAGGTAAATTTCCCAATGTGATAGACCAGCCTGGTCGCCCCCTTCGTCAACTCATACGCTCCGCTCACCACCCAGATCGTACCTTTAACCGTCTTTTTCACAACGCGATAGCCGGTCTTGGCAACCGAAAAGGTCCCCTTGAGTACAGAGAACGCCCCATCAATGACAGAGCAGGAGGCATTGGACAGAAGAGTGGAGACAAGGAGCAGCGGGAGAGCAAGCCTCGTTCGTCGCAACACGTGATCCACACCTCCGGCCACGAGGAGATGGAAGGTCATGAACCGCCCCTCTCACTAGGCCAATCCGGTCATGCCCACACTATGTATCACATCAAAGAGCGGAGACGGAGAAAACCCTGAACCTGTGCAGAAGGTCTGCTGTGGGGGAGAGGGAAATGGGCTACAAACACGACGGGCAGCGGATTGCTCCGCTGCCCGTCAAGAACACATCGATGAAACCGGCTTACTTGATTTCAGCCTTAAGGTTGGCGGTCCCGCCGTCGGTCACATCGACATCGAACTCAATCTTCTTGGCCTTGCCGGCGAATGGATGCCAGGCCACCACCTTGTGCTTGCCGGCCGGCACGTCCTTGATCTCGAACGACCCATCGTCCTTCGCCACGGCGAAGTGGGCATTCGACACCGGCAGGAAGAAGGATTGCATGAACTCATGCTGGTCGCACTGCAAGCGGTAGAATCCTTCCTTCTCGGCACCGCCACGGAAGGTCACCGGCTTGTCCAACTTATCACCCTTCTTCGCGAGACCGATGTTGAAACCAGTCGCAGAAGAGCTTCCCTTCACGGTAAAGCTGTGAGGATTGTGCAGCACGCCAGCCACGGACTTAGGATCATCGGCGTCGGCATCGGTGTTTTCAACTTTGAATGGGCGGGTATTCACCACCACGCCACTGAACGGCTGAAAATCGCAGAACGCTGCTACGACTTCCGTTCCGGCATAGCCGTCCATCCAGGCCTTATCCTCGATGTCCACCACGGCCACGACAGCACCCTTCAATCCGCCATCCTTGCTCACTTCGATCTGCTTCAAGAATCGCTTGTCGCCATCCGCCTTGCTCTTGTCAGGAATCTGGGGACAGAACTTGGGGTTCGGGAACTTGGAGAAGAGGAATTCCTTATTCTCCGCCTTGCCGGCATAGGTCACTTTCCCGGAAATCGTTCCACCCGCGTACGAGGTGAGAGGCGCCGCGACCAAAGCGACGGCTGCTACACCCAACATCATTGATAACGCACTCTTCATTGGACTGCCTCCTTGTAATTAACGAACATCCTGCCTCCGAACTGACCTGTCTCTCTGGTTTTCATTCACCAAAGCTTTTCTGAGTCAGACCCTAACTCATACCATCGATCACACTCTGACGAGTCTAGATAGACCGGGTATGTATATGAAATCTTACCGTCCGCTGTCAACCGAAACAAGAGGGACCTGAATGGGCCATCCAGAGTAGCTATTTCCACATCGTCCTGGTACATTTGTCGGAAATTACACGCCTAGGTGAACCTCCGACTCATGCCACATCCCTCGCGTAGACCACAATGATCGCGTCAACTGTCCCTACCAGCGGACTCAAACGGACCTACCCAGTCTATGTGACGGTGATGCTCTTCAGCATTATCGTGAGCACCGCCGTGATCGGGGTACCGTTATTTGGCTTCCTCTATGGATATACGTGGTTCGATTGGACAATGTTCGCGCTCCTCTATGTGGTCACGGGATTAGGCATTACCGTGGGGTACCACCGCCTCATCTCGCACCGCAGTTTCAGCTGCCCTGATGGAGTCAAGGCTGTCTTACTCATCGCCGGAGGATGGGCGCTTCAACAGTCCGCACTCAAGTGGGGCGCCGATCACATCCGCCACCACGCGGCCTGCGACCAAGATGCTGACCCATACAACGCCAAGCTTGGGTTCTGGCACAGCCACTGTGGGTGGCTCTTTGCTGACAAGAAGTACTCGGACGAAAAATATGCGACCAGGCTTCGGCAGGATCCGGTCGTGATGTGGCAACACCGATACTATACCCTCATCTTCCTTTCAGGATTGGCATTTCCGTTCCTCGTGGGCTGTCTCTACAACGGCTGGGTCGGGGGGATGAGCTGCTTTATGTTGGCCGGTATCGGCCGAACCTTCGCCGTACTGAATTCGACATTTTGTATCAACTCAGTCTGCCATCTGTGGGGAGACCAACCCCATGGCCAAGCTGATTCAAGCCGAGACAGCTGGGCAGTTTCCCTGCTGACCTTTGGTGAGGGTTACCACAATTACCACCACACCCATCCAACCGACTACCGCAATGGTCCCCTCTGGTATAACTTCGACCCATCGAAATGGGTGATCTTCACGCTTTCCCTCCTGGGGTTAGCCTGGTCCCTTCGGACAGCGAACGCAGCGGATCCTCAGGCTTCAAATCTATAGTGAGGATGCGGGAAAAGACCGCCGGGGAAATCAACCAGGCAAAGGGCAAGGTTAAGAGAGTTCAGATTTTCGTAACCTCAGTCTCAACCTTGACCTGAATGACACTGCAAGCTTGTATCTCTGGTTAGTACTTTCGCAACGATACCGGCGGGAGTTTCAACACAGCTTCGCGAGCGGCTGCCCATAAGGCCTCCATCATCGCCAAGAGGTCCGGTGCGGTTCTGGCCAATAGCTTGACGGCGAGGCCAGGTACCGGTGGGGTTGATACGCCGCCTAATACGGCTCCGGGCTTGGTATCCAAGAGCGCCGCAATGGTCGATTCCAATCCGGTCCAGACCTCCGGGGCCAGCGCGTCGTTCACCACGTAGAACGAGGCCACATAATCCCATTCTTCGGCCAGACCGACCGTCCCTAAGTCCGTGGCCGGATCAAGGACATATCGCTCGAGCAGCGAATTCCCGTTGGCTGTCGTGATTAGGATTTCGTTTTCCAGATCGGTAAAGGCCCACCGTTCTTCCCTGGCAATGCGGCCTGAGGCAAGCGCATCCCACAAAAAGAGGGTCGCGCCAGGCCCAACCGTGGCTCGGAGGCTCTGCCGAAACCGAGATCCGGCAAAGGGAATCGTATGTTCGGGAAACCATTCAAGAATTGCGTCGGGCTCGACCGCGATGACGACATGCTGATCAGAGACCGGACCTTCAGTTCGATACACCCGGTTGGCAGAGGGCGCGGAAATCAGGACATGCGCACCCTGCTCTACTGTCATATCGATGGAGAGATGGTCTCCCCCGACCAGACCACCGGATGGATTGACCAGCAACGTGTAGGCCGCTCCCGTATCATCGAGATAGATAGGAGGCAGCAGTTTCCAGGGCGTCGTGAAATACGAATGAGAGATCACCGTGCGATGATCGAGCTTCGTATACTTCAGCTTCAGCTCGCCGACCCGCCCGACCAACTCTGTCGCGAACCGTCCAGGAGATTTTTTCGTCCTGGCGGATGTGCTTACCCGGGACGATGTTCTTGGTTGAGACGTACCCGTTTTCCGAGCCGTCCTCTTCCGTTGTCCCTGCCGCGTCGGCGTGGTCATGAACGCTTGACTCGTTGCGGGATACGCTGTTCAACCCACGCCACAACCGCATCCATTCCTTCCCCGGACAGGATATTGGTGAAGGCAAAGGGAAGTTCACCGCGCATCTTGCGGGTATCTCGATCCATCACAGAAAGATCCGCACGCACATGCGGAGCCAAATCCATCTTGTTAATGACGAGGAAATCGGACCGCGTGATCCCCGGTCCGCCCTTCCGTGGAATCTTGTCACCGCCCGACACATCAATCACGTAGATGACATAATCCACCAGTTCCGGGCTGAACGTGGCCGCAAGGTTATCCCCGCCGCTTTCCAAGAAGATCAACTCCACATCCGGATGCCGGCGCAGCAGATCATCTATGGCCTCCTGGTTATGAGACGCGTCCTCACGGATCGCCGTATGGGGACAGCCCCCGGTTTCCACGCCAAGAATCCGATCGACCGGAAGCGCGGCACGCTTGGTCAAAATCTCGGCGTCGATTTTCGTAAAAATATCGTTGGTCACGGCCGCGAGGCTAAAGCGATCGCGCAGCCGTTGACACAGGGCTTCCACCAGCGCGGTTTTCCCCGATCCGACGGGGCCGCCGATACCGATGACCGGAATGCCCTGTTTCCTGGCCTGAGTCGGAGTCCAATTGTGATTATGTTCACGATTCAGATCATGCATAGACAAACGAAGAGCCGATTGCCGATGGCACATGGGCCAGAATCAATCGGTCTCTCTCCTTTCCTGCTATAAGCCATCAGCCATACGCTCTTAGCTTCTGAACAGTCTCCACTCCAGAGACCCATGACGCATCGCATAAATATCCTGGATCGGTGACCATGAGCTCATGGCCGTATCGAGGTCGACCTCCCGACTGATCCGTTCAATCAATGGAAGCCATTCGCCCAGGATACGCTGTCCCTCATGTTGACCGATGGGACTCAGTCTCATCGCCGACGAGATGAACCCCACGGCCGTTTGGTACAAGAAGGCGCCGGCCGTTTCTTCCGGGTTCCATCCGCAAGATCCCATGGTGAGCCCAAACGTCACCGCGAGATGTCCCGGTGCGCGATCGGCTTCCACCTCATCACGATATTCGTTCAAGATCGACTTGGCGCGAATCTGATCCGCCGCAACCCTGATCACTTGTCGCCCCATCTGGCGACTGGCCATGCGCGATTCACGGCCGAGCTTGGTCGCCTCGAGCACTCGATCGATATGGACTGCACTCTCCAGCGATCCCTCCGAAGCCGCACGATTTGCCTGCTTGACAGCAAGCACTTCCCGGCGGCTCATCCCTCCACGCAGTAAATCTTCAACGTATTTGGTCAGCTGATCGGACGTTTTGACGGCTCCGCCCTGTACCGCTGCTTCCAACCCTGAGGAAAAGGCGTAACCTCCGGAGGGAAAAAACGTATCGACGAACCGTAACCCTTCAAGCAATGCGGGGGTATTCATGGTACACAAGCGAAAAACAATAACAGCCGGCCGACTACCGTGATTCCAGATTGATAGTCGAACCGGCTGTCTTGTCGGTTAGAACAATTGATACCGTTGTGCCAACGGCAACACAATGGCCGGCTCACAAGTGAGCGGCACACCGTCCGCGGTCACAATGTAGGTCTCCGGATGAACTTCTACTTTTGGAAGCGCATCATTCAGCTTAAGATCGCGCTTCCCGATATTCCGGCAGTTCTTGACTGCCGCCACCCGTCGCTGCAGACCAAGCCGCTTTGGAATTTCATGGTCCATAGCCGCCTGCGAGATGAAGGTAAAGCTCGTGCTCGTTAATGCACGGCCAAACGCACCGAACATCGGTCGGCTGATGGTCGGTTCAGGAGTGGGGATCGATGCATTCGGATCACCCATCTGAGCCTGTGCGATAAATCCGTTTTTCAAGACCATCTCGGGTTTTACTCCGAAAAACTCCGGCTTCCAGACGACGAGGTCCGCGATCTTTCCGACTTCGATCGAGCCAACCTCATGGGCGATGCCATGCGTGATGGCCGGATTAATCGTGTACTTGGCCACATAGCGCTTCGCTCTGAAGTTATCGTTCTGGCCGGAATCCCTCCCGCCGACCGGCGTGAGATGTCCCCGCTGGGCCTTCATTTTATGCGCCGTTTGCCAGGTCCTGGTGATGACTTCGCCGATTCGACCCATGGCCTGCGAGTCCGATGACATGATGCTGATCGCACCCAAGTCATGCAGGATATCTTCCGCGGCAATGGTTTCACGTCGAATACGGGACTCTGCAAACGCGACGTCTTCAGGAATCCGTGGGTTCAAATTGTGACACACGATCAACATGTCCAAATGCTCGTCCATCGTATTGACCGTAAACGGCATCGTGGGATTGGTTGAAGACGGCAACACGTTCGGCTCACCGCAAATCTTGATGATGTCCGGTGCGTGACCACCGCCTGCGCCTTCCGTATGGAAGCTATGGATGGTTCTTCCCTTGATCGCCTTGATCGTATCCTCGATATACCCGGCTTCATTGAGCGTATCGGTGTGGATAGCCACCTGCACATCATACCGATCAGCCACGCTCAAGCAGGTATCGATAGCCTTTGGGGTGGTGCCCCAATCTTCATGCAGCTTCAACCCAATGGCGCCGGCTTCAATCTGCTCATTCAACCCTTCAGGTCGTGAGGCATTGCCCTTCCCCAAGAATCCAAGATTGATGGGAATGCCTTCCGACGCTTCCAACATCCGATGGATGTTCCAGGGACCAGGTGTACAGGTCGTCGCACTGGTTCCGCTTGAAGGACCAGTTCCTCCCCCGATCATCGTGGTCAACCCGGCAGACAATGCTTCCCAACATTGTTGGGGGCAGATGAAGTGGATGTGCGTATCGATACCACCGGCCGTAATGATCTTACCTTCGCCGGAAATCGCTTCCGTCCCTGGGCCGATTTCCATGCCTGGCGTCACACCAGCCATGAGATCAGAGTTCCCCGCCTTCCCGATCCCGACGATCCGGCCGTCTTTAATACCGATATCGGCCTTGATGACCCCGGTGTAGTCAAGGATGAGGGCGTTCGTGATCACACAGTCGAGCTGACCGCTGGTGCTGGTCGCGCGAGCCGACTGCCCCATCCCGTCACGAATGGTTTTCCCGCCGCCGAAGACGGCTTCTTCACCAGGAACGGTCCTATCTTCCTCGACTTCGATGATCAAGTCCGTATCAGCCAGTCGGACGCGATCGCCGGTCGTAGGTCCGTACAGAGATGCATATTGCTTGCGTGAAATTTTCACCGTGCGCCTCCTTTTCCAAATCCGCGATCAGCGGCGAGTCCAACAGCCTTGGCTTTGACTTTCGGATCATCCAACAGCCCTTCGGTCAATCCGTTGACACCCTGCATCAGCCGATTCCCGGCCAGTGCCACGAGCGTCACTTTCTTTTCTTCGCCCGGTTCAAAGCGGACTGCCGTACCGGCCGGAACAGCCAGCCTGAATCCGAACGCCTGTTCACGATCGAACTTGAGCGCACGATTGGACTCGAAGAAGTGACAGTGCGAGCCGACCTGGATCGGGCGATCGCCTAGATTCTTGACCGTCACGTCCTTGGTCTCGCGCCCTTTCAACATATCGATATCGCCCGCCACCGTCATGATCTCACCAGGGATGATCGGGGCGTTCAACTCAGCCCTGACCGCTGCGGCCAACGCCTCTTTCGATCTCTGCGGCGCGTCCACTTTTTTCATCTTGGCTCCTCCTGTTCCGCTGACCTTGGTGATCAGTGATTCAGTCGCAGCAAACGACAGCCCGGCTTGACCGGGGTTGCTCAAGAGCGAGGCGGCACCGACCCCTGCCGCTACACGCCCGCTGTTCGCAAGAAACTGCCGCCGCGACGTTCCGGTTTGTTCGGAAGCCGTTTGCTTTTCCTTGTCCTCTCCAGAACCTTGTGGCTCTTTCGTATTCATGTACCATCACTCCTTGTTCATAGACGGTTGATGTAAGACCCTTCATTGAGGCTCCCACTCCAGACAGGAGGTGTGGGCATCAACTCGTGTCAGACTTCAAACTGAATCCATACTTAGTTAACAGTTGAACTTAAAAGACGTTTGGAGGGACCGGCTTCTCTCATTGTCTTATCGTTCATGTGAGATTCCTACCGTTTACGGAATCGGGTTGTGCACGGTCACGAGTTTGGTTCCATCGGGGAACGTCCCCTCAACCTGGAATTCACGGATCATCTCCGGCACACCAGGCATCACATCCTTACGCGACAACAACTGAGTCCCATAGGTCATGAGCTCCGCCACAGATTTTCCATCCCGGATTCCCTCCAACACCGCCGCAGTCAGGTACGCGACCGCTTCCGGGTGATTGAGCTTGAGACCGCGCTTTTTACGGTCGGTCGCGAGCTGCGCCGCGACGTAAATCATCAGTTTGTCCTGCTCTCTCGGACTTAAACGCATAGTTCCTCCTCTCTCACGGACAAATTAGTATTGAATACTCACGACACAAACTCTGACTATACCACCTTCTAGCACAACCCTAAAAGATGCTTGCGAGCATGCGTCAGAAATGGGCATGCCTCAGCTTTCCGTAATGATCGGATTCGCAACTATATATACGCGAATACTTTTCGACACGAATTCAGGAATCCCCTTAGTCCCAACAAGAAAAAACCTGATCTCTATCCACACCCACTGTAAACACCAGCGACCACACACCCCACAACCAACCTAATTATTCCTGACACTTATGCAGGTACGCTCGAAGCTTAATGCCCCGTAGCCGCCAATGCCAACGTAACCAACATCCAGAGGCCAACCGAAACGCTGGCGAAACTGGCAACCCCTTGCACCCCCATGAACAGTCGCTGATTGATCGAGCGCGAGTAGATGACTGGCACGCTGATCGTCAACCCGATCATCATCATGCCCATAATCGAACCGAGACCAAAGATCAGAATTGATAAGAGTCCCGACGTCACTTCGGTCGTCGTCGCGAGAATCATCAGCATCAGTGCCGCTGACCCGGCCAGCCCATGTGCCATCCCGATACAGAGCGGACGGATCGAGTCTACTATCCAATGTCGATGGCCGTGACCTTCTTGGCGTTGATGGCTATGGAAGTGGACATGTCGCTCGCCGTCATGGTGATGGCTATGGACGTGCCATCGTTCGCGATAGAGTTTTCTGGCCAGCGTCCCACCAAGAATGATCAGGAGCAAGGCAACCCCTGATTCGGCGATCATTTCAAATTCTTCAGGAATGTGTAGTCCCCAGGCGAGTACAACTGATCCGACGAGGAGCAGCGTCAGAGTATGGCCGATACCCCACCACAATCCAACGGCTCCCGATGCCAGGAGCGAGGGTCGCTCCGCCAGCACGGTCGAGACCGCCGCAAGATGATCGGTATCCAAGGCATGTCGCAGCCCGAGAAGAAAACCGACCCCGAGTAAGGTCAATAGTTCCGTTTCATGCATACAATGCTGATGGAAGCCTGCTCATGGTTACCCGTATCCACCGCGAGCAGCCGGCCCTGCACGAAGCGCATACCAGAACAGCGGAATTGTCTAGGCACATGTCCCAATACAACTACGCAGTCCGCACGGTAGCTGAATTGATCACAAATTTCAAATCCTATTTACTCTAAGGCACCAAGTTTTTCTTTCCCCCGTTCTTTCTGCAGAGGGATGTATACAATATGGAGACATGATGCTGCCGGTTGAGAGTACTATCGACGCTCCTGGAACCTGCATTCTCTCGTTGGACAAGCCAGCTTGCTCATGATTCACGACCCTGCATCGCGCACAAGACAGCAGAGGCAACTCGCTTCACGCACGAAGGCCTGTCATACCTCCAGTAAGGGCACTGAGCGTCAGCTGTGATATTTTTGTGAGCGGAGAAAAATGGAGCTGAAGGAGAACCGACCCTTGCTGCAATCTCCGGAACTCTACGACCGCACGGCACCACCGGCTCATTCATTTCAGAGCAGGAAGAGTTATCGGGGACAATGTGCTGGAGAAATTTGAATGTGCGACGTACCGACTACACCGTGAGATGCTGCCGGACCATGTCGGCGTTGAGCTCGGTGCTCTTGCCCTGGGCCTTGACGGCGCCTCGGGCCATCACCACATACTTCTCCGCCAAGCGCGCGGCAAAATGAAGCCCCTGCTCCACCAGCAAAATGGCAAACCGGCGGGACTGCTTGAACCCGATGATCACGTCCTCGATCTGATCGACGATCGAGGGCTGAATGCCTTCGGTGGGCTCATCCAGCAACAGCAGTTTGGGGCTGGAGAGGATGGCGCGCCCGATCGCGAGCTGTTGCTGCTCCCCGCCGCTGAGCACCCCACCCGGCCGGTTGAGAATCTGCGTCAATTTCGGGAACAGGTGATAGACTTCCTCAAACGCGGCTTGCTCCGACACATCCCCGTGGATCGCCGGCCGGTTCCAGTAGCCCAGCTGCAGGTTCTGATAGACGCTCAAGTGCGGGATGATCTCCCGGCCTTGCGGCACATAGGCCAACCCCACCTTGGCGCGCCGATCCGTCTTGGCATGGGTAATGTCCTGGCCCACAAAGGAGATGGTCCCAGATCGCACCGGCAGCAAGCCCGTCAACGTCTTCAGCGTGGTCGTCTTCCCGACGCCGTTGCGCCCCATCAAGCAGACCACCTCGCCCGGCTCGATCGTAAAGGAGACGTCGCGCAGAATATGACTCTCCCCGTAGTACGCATTGACGTGGTCGAGCACCAACGTCATCGGCGGTGTATCGGGTGCCATTGCGGTGCGGTGCCTCCTCCCTCGCTAATGGGCGACTTTCGCCCGGCCTAAATAGATTTCCCGCACATGATCATCCGCCTGCACGGTCTCCACCGTCCCTTCGCAAATGACGGTCCCTTCCGCCAAGACGGTCACGATCTTCGCAATCTGCCGCACAAAGTCCATGTCATGCTCAATCACGACGATCGCCTGTTTCTCCGAGAGTTTCGTCAGCAATTGGCCGGTCTGCTCCGTTTCTTTGTCACTCATGCCGGCCACCGGCTCATCGACGAGGAGCAGCGAGGGCTCTTGCAAGATCACCATGCCGATCTCCAGCCACTGCTTCTGCCCGTGGGAGAGCGACCCCGCCCGAGCATGGGCATGGTCCGTCAGCCCGATCGTCTCCAGTCCCTCCTCGATCCGGGCCCGCTCTGCCGAGGATGACTGCCCCATCAACGTCGGAAAGACGCCCTTGCTGGCCCGTTTGAGCGACAGGTCCAAGTTCTGCCAGACGGACAGGTTGCTGTAGATCGAGGGTGCTTGAAATTTGCGGCCGACGCCCAGCTTGGTGATATCTTCGGCATTCTTGCCGACCAAATTGGTCCCCTTGCCGAACAGCACTTTGCCGGAGGTCGGCTTGGTTTTGCCACAAATCACATCCAGCAGCGTGGTCTTGCCGGCCCCGTTCGGGCCGATCACGACGCGCAACTCGTTATAGTGGACCTTGAAGTTGCAATTGTTGAGGGCCTTGAAGCCGTCGTAGTCCATCACGACGTTTTCGCAGTTGAGAATGAGCTCGCGGTCCGTCATGCCGCCGTCCTCCCGTCCGCCTTGAGGGCCGGGGACGGCTTCCGATCCGTGAGGTTACGCAGCATGCCGACGAGGCCATCGGGGAACATGGTCACGACTACGACAAAGAGGCCGCCGAGAATAAAGGGCCAGGCCTCTGGAAAATAGTTGGTCAAGACGCTGCGGCCATAGTTGACGGCCACGGCCCCCAAGATCGCCCCGATCAACGTGCCCCGTCCGCCGACCGCCACCCAGATGACCACCTCCAGCGACGGCAGCACCCCGATCTGCGCCGGGGTGATGATGCCGACCTGCGGCACGTAGAGCATCCCGGCCAATCCCGCCAATCCGGCGGCGACGACAAAGACGAAGAGCTTGAACATCCAGGGGGTGTAGCCCGAAAACGTGACGCGCGATTCGCTATCACGGATCGCAATCAAGACTTTGCCCGCGCGGGAGGCCACGATCCACCGACACAGCAGATAGGCGGCAATCAGGGCGATGACCGTGATGAGATAGAGCCCGCGTTGTGTGGAGGGATCGGACAGCCGGTACCCCAACAGCTGTTTGAAGTCCGTGAGGCCATTGGTGCCCCCCAATCGGGTTTCGTTCCGATTGAAGACCAACCAGGCGGCAAACGCCAAGGCTTGGGTGATGATGGCGAAGTACACGCCCTTGATGCGGCTGCGAAACGCGAGAAACCCGAAGAGGGTGGCAAAGAGCACCGGCACGAGGATGGCGCCCAGGAAGCCCCCGAAAAAGCTCTTGAATGGATACCAGAAGAGCGGCAGTTCTTTCACTTGGGTCCAGACCATGAAATCGGGGAGCTCGCTCCCATAGACGCTCTCGGTCCCGATCTGCAGGGTCAGGTACATGCCCATGCAATAGGCCCCGAACCCGAAGAATACCCCCTGGCCCATACTGAGCACGCCGCAATAGCCCCAGATCAAATCCAAGCCCAGGGCCAAAATGGCAAAGGCCAAAAACTTGCCGAATTGATTGAGGCGAAAATCACTAAGATGGAACCAGGAGTCCTCCGCCGGGAGCAGGTTCAACAGCGGAACGACCACGAGGAACAGGAAACCCACGACATAGAACGAGAGGGTTTCGCGGCGGTCTTGGTGCGTGGCCAGCTGTTCAGGCATCGGCGTTGCGTCCTTTCGCGGCAAAGAGGCCCTGCGGCCGCCACTGCAGGAAGAGAATCACGCCGACCAGAATGAAGACCTTGCCGTACACGGCCCCGCTGACCGGTTCGATGAGTTTGTTGAGCCCCCCGATGCCCAAGGACGCCCAGATGGTCCCCGCCAGTTTGCCGACCCCCCCGGTCACCACGACCATGAAGGCATCGACGATATAGTTCTGTCCCAATCCCGGATCGACGTTGCCCACCATGGTCAAGGCCCAGCCGGCGATCCCGGCCAACCCAGACGCAAAGGCAAAGGTATACGAATCGACTTTTCGAGTGGGGATTCCCAGACAGGCGCTCATGTTGCGGTTCTGGGTGACGGCCCGCACCCGCACGCCGAGGTTCGAGCGGAAGAGCAAGAAGTAGATGCCCAGCACACAGACAATCGAGAGCAGGATGATGAAAATGCGGTTAAAGGGCAGATACACCCCGACCATGACTTGCACTCCCCCGCGTAAGGCTTGCGGGGCGATGACCGCCGTCAAATCCCCGAAGTACACCCGCGCCGCCTGCATCAGGATCAAGCTCACGCCCCAGGTCGCCAACAGGGTCTCCAGCAGGCGTCCATAGAGAAACCGGATCACGGTGGCTTCGAGCACCCAGCCGAACAGGGCTGCCGCCAGAAATGCGACGGGCAAGGCCACGGGGAAATACCAATCGAAGTGCTCCGGCGACACCCAGGCCACGAAGGCCTGTTGCGTGACGAAGGTGGCATAGGCGCCCACCATCATCAACTCGCCGTGCGCCATGTTGATGACGCCCATCAAGCCGAAGACGATGGCCAGCCCCAGCGACATGATCAAGAGAATGGAACTGAGACTGATCCCGCGGAAGAGCGTCTCGATGCTGCTGGCCCACCAGCCCCACGCATCAATCTGGTTGATCGCGGCCTGGGCGGCGTCCGCCAATACGCGTTGCTCCTCGGTCGCGCCGCTCTGTGCGGCGGCCTCCACGAATTCCTTGAGCGCCGACACACTATTCTGACTTCGGAGTTCGCCCAGCTTCTTCACGGCCACGAGCCGGACCGCCGGCTCGTCGGCGCGTAGCCGGATCAGCTGCGCGGATTCGTCCATCGTGTATTTGACCCACCACACCGGCTCCTTGGCGGCCGCCTCTTCCAACCATATGATGGCCTCCGGCCGACCGGTCCCAACGAGATCAGCGGCCGCCGACCGCCTGGTATCTGATTGGGCACTGGTCAGATTGGCGTGGTTCTTGAGCAGATCGATCACCGGCTTGATGGCTTGTCGGGTGGCCCGATCCGCCTCCGCCCGAATCGCATCCAGCGTGGGGATGAGGCTGGCGTCGCCCTGCTCGATGAGCAGCGCCGCCGCCGCACTCCGCACCGCGGCCTCCTCGCTCTTGATCTCGATGAGGGCTTGTTCGAGCGGACTGACGGCGGACGCAGTCGTGGGCGCAGAGGACTCCGGCTGCTCCGCCGCCCGCACTGGCGGTGCGGATAGGCCGATCAAAAGAACAGCCCCGAGCACGACGGCAATGACGGTGGAGGGAACACGATCCAGACCTGTCAGCACGATGTCCTCCCTACAATCCCTTCGGCAATCCCTAGTCGAGGTAGGGAGGCCGGAACCTCTTCACATGTCATGATGCGGTTCCGGCGCATTCCCAAACCGACACAAGTCCCTGTGTGTCAGCACGGCGTGCAACACTCAGTGCTCGTGTGGGGCCTGAGTCTTACTTTTGATAGGTCCCTTGATGTTGAATCCAATCGCACCCCTTCTCGGGATTCGTATACTCGCTCCAGGGTTCCGGTTTCACGAGCCCTTTGGACCGGTGCACGACCTTGAATTGACCGTTTTTCAGAATCTCGCCGATCAGCACGGGCTTGTGCGTATGCTGGTTGCAACAATCCATCATGATTTCCCCGCCCGGCGCGAGGAACTTCTGGTTGTACACCGCCGCTCGCACTTTATCCACCTCGATCGACCCCGCCTTTTCCACCGCCTGCTTCCACACATAGACCCCGAAGTAGGCCGCTTCCATCGGATCGTCGGTCACCCGATTCTCGCCGTCCGGCAGGTTGTTCTTCTTGCAGTAGGCTTTGAAGTTCGCCACGAACTTCTTGTTCTGCGGCGTGTCCACGCTCTGGTAGTAGTTCCAGGCCGCCAAGTGCCCGACCAGTGCGCTGGTGTCCATGCCGCGCAGTTCGTCTTCCGCGACGCTGAACGCCATGATCGGCGCATCTTCGGCCCGCAAGCCCTGGTTGCCGAACTCTTTATAGAACGGCACGTTGCTGTCGCCGTTGATGGTACTGATGACGGCGGCGCCCCCGCCGGCCGCGAACTTCTTGATCTTGCCGCAAATGGTTTGATAATCCTGGTGGTGGAACGGGGTGTACTCTTCCTCGATGTTGGCCGCCGGGACCTTCTTCGCCAATAACATGGCGCGCAAAATCTTGTTGGTCGTGCGCGGATACACATAGTCCGTCCCCAACAGGTAGAACTTCTTGTAGCCGCCCCCTTCGGGGCTCATCAAGTATTCCACCGCCGGCGCGGCTTGTTGATTGACCGCCGCGCCGGTGTAGAACACGTTGCGGGAGCACTCTTCGCCTTCGTATTGGACGGGATAGAAGAGCAACCCATTATTCTTTTCAAACACCGGCAGCACGGATTTGCGGCTGACCGAAGTCCAACAGCCGAAGACCACCGAGACTTTGTCTTCGAGCAAGAGCTGTTTGGCTTTTTCCGCAAACAGGTCCCAGTTCGAGGCCGGATCCACCACCTTCGCCTCCACTTGCCGCCCCATCACTCCGCCCGCTTTGTTGATTTCCTCCACCGCCATCAACACCACGTCGCGTAGCGACACTTCGCTGATCGCCATCGTCCCGCTCAACGAATGCAGAATCCCGATCTTGATCGGCGGGCCCCCCGCCGCGTACGACAGCGCGTACTGGCCCAGATTACCTAACAGCGCCGCCACCCCCACCCCCGCGGCGACGCGCCCGCTCTGGCCTAAAAATTCGCGTCGCGATGGGCCGGTCGGTTCTGTGGAAGCTGTGCTATCGGGGGTGCCTGGGACTTCGTGAGGCAGATTGTTATCCATAGTGCGTCTCTCCTTCTCCGAATGCGGTGAGGTGCCTACTGCCGGTCGATGCTGTTCTGCTCTAATCCTGTCCAGACTAGTCCGACGCACAGGTGTCAGTGGTTCGTCCTTAAGCCTTTCTTAACACAATTTCCGCCCAAGACCAGACCGACCGACTTGGCCCATGCTCAGACGCATTCCCTCCTTTCGCAACAGAGTCTGAACGCTGACGGAACTTCAGGTGATATGCAGGTAAGAAATTTTGAGGGCCGCCTTATAGCCCGCGTCACACGCCATTGACAAGTGGATTTACTTAAAACTGATTTGGTCTCCGACACACTGACGCTCATAAAGACCTAACCTGCTATTTGTATGCCGGATTGTATACAGTGCACTCTTGCCGAGTCAAGGGTTCTTGCCTGTCGTGGTACGGAGGTCATTCCGTGCAAACCCAGTCCAGGAAACCGCTCTCGCCAATGCAGCTATTTCGCACGCCTTCCCACGATCATCCCTGTAAGTGCAGTGAAGACGCTATCGACATATGAGTCCCTCATCAGTTGATTGTTAGCGATCCGCGTGGGACCGGCGCGATCGACATCTCGTCATGGAGCGCAGTATCCATGCGCTGCGCACGAAGAACCGTTATCTTACAAATCAGGAGTGACATGGGATTTTTGTTTTTACCGACTCTTCCTGCTACACTGCGCACCGGCTTTCACACGCGGACACACCACACGATGACTCACACACCACCTCGATCGTTTACCTGGAGACTGCGTGTACTCTTACTGGGCTGCATACCCCTCTTGATAGCCGGGTGCGCTGGCTCACGCCCAACCACCTCGATTCAGGAAACTTCCATTGGATCGGTCTTCCTTGAGTCTGTTTCAGACAGCTCCTTCCAGGCTTCACATCCCATCAAGCTGTCAGAAACGACTATTGGAGATGTCTTACGAGGGATCCACACCAAAGAAAAATCCGGACTTCTGTTACTCCTAGGCAAAGCCGCAAAATCGACAAACTTGAACGATATTCGGACTTTCTCCGAGGATGAGATTGCGTTCCTGACTCCGCATATAACCGCTGCCCTGGCTCAAGCCACTGCCACGCAGCGCGTCGGGTTCCGCATCTATTCCACACCGTACCTCGCGTCATCTGCGAAGACCGCTCCACAACGAGAGACGACTGCGGGCTACCTGTTCGCGGACGGCCTGTCCTTGCATGTCATCTTGACCCAATACCGTCACTACCCTGGGAAACGACCCACTGCAAGCCAAAAGGAGCCACGCCCGCTCCCGGACACCGATGGGCTCCGAGACCGAGAGGTGACGTTCTTGCCGGAAGGAGCGGTTCGCTCCGACGTCTACGATCGGTCGAGTTGGATTGGGAAATCAGAAGATCGGTCACTGGCCATTGATTATCAACTCCTGGCGAGGCTGCTCACGCCGCCTCCACCGCCCGTTCCAGCTCCGCAACCGGCCCCGATTGTGACGGCACCGCCTCCGCCCCCTCCAGCTCCTCCGGTCGTGAAGCAGGACACTGAGTTGCAGGCGTTTAAAGAAGAAATGAAGGCGTTGCGAAAGAAAGTTGACGAGCAGGAAGCTGAACTGCAGCGTCTGAAGAATCCCCCACTCAAGAAAAAACCCACTCCGTAGCCAACGGTGACACTCTGAGATGGATGGACTGGCCCTGACTCGCAGACCGTAGCCAGAAAAGCGCCAAGTTGCCAAGACCTAGGATGGATGCGGCTTCAGGATGGAGAAGTTGGGAAAGGGTCCAATACCTCTTCGAGAGGAACAGCCGTCTGAAGTTCACCATTTACGGATGATTCTGCCTCTGCGTCGACCACCTCAACCTCTCCAACTGCAGACAGAATCTCGCTGCCATCCATCGGCAAGAGTGCCTGTTCAGCCTCCCCAAGCTCTTTGAACTCACGGAGGGGCGGCAACTGCGAAAGATCGCTCAACCCAAAGTGTTCCAGAAAAAATTTGGTCGTCCCATACATGATCGGCCGACCCGGGACTTCTTTGCGCCCGACGATCCGCACCAGCTTGCGCTCCAACAACGTGCGCAAAACCCCGGAAGTTTCCACGCCTCGGATCTCTTCAATCTCCCCCCGCACCAGCGGCTGCTTGTACGCGATGATGGCCAAGGATTCCAAGGCCGATCGAGACAGTTTTGCCGCCGTCTTCGCCTTGTCCAATCGTTTCACCCAAGCGGCATAATCTTGTTTGGTCACCAGGCGATAACCACCGGCGACCGCTACTAATCGCACCCCACGCCCTTCCTGATCGAGCGTTCGGCTGAGATGATGCAACGCCTCTTCGACTTCGCCCTTCGAGACCGTACCCATTGCGGCGACAAGGCGAGTCACGGGCAACGGTTCGGCCGAAACAAAAAGCAACGCCTCCAGGATGGCTTGGAGCTCGGCCATGCTGTGGGGCCGATCCTCGCTGAGGCCTTCCGAAGGCGGAACTCCATTGACCTCGTCCAGGTTCTCCGGATCTTCCGTATTCGCCGTATTCACGGCCTCGGTTTCGGGCACATCCACCTCATCAACCACATCCGCCGTCAGTGGCGTCATGCGCTCCTCCATTCCGCATCAACATCATCCAGCTCTGCCGGATCAGGCACCAGCGAGAACATCCGCGAGACCAGAATCGGTCCGAAGGTTTCGGCCTGGAACACACGGGCGACTCGCAACCGCATCAATTCCAACAAGGCCAAAAACGTCACAACCACCACGATTCGATGGACCGATCCTTCGAACAACGCCCCAAATGAGACCGAGTCTTTCCCCTCCAACGTTTCCAGAATTAGATTCATCCGTTCCCGAACCGTGAGATTGTCTGGGACGATCTCGATAAGCCGGCTGTCCGGATTGCGTTCAAGCACTTCCTTGAGCGCATCAACCAAATCGAACAATGACACGTTTTCGAGAGGAAGATCCTCCTCGGCGACTGTTTCGACGGGCAATGCATCCTCACGCCAAAAGATCTCACGCCACATCTTTTCTTGATCATCGAGCTGGCGCGCCGCCTCCTTATACGCTTTGTATTCAAGCAACCGACGGACCAATTCTTCCCGTGGGTCCGGCCCTTCCTCTTCGTCGTCGATTGCCTCGTCGGCCGGCAACAACATCTTGGACTTGATTTGCAACAGCGTCGCCGCCATCACCAAAAAATCTCCCGCGACATTGAGATTGAGTTCCTCCATCGCCTCCAGGTACTCGATGTACTGCTGGGTAATCATGGCGACCGGAATATCGTAGATATTGATCTCGTTTTTCTTGATGAGATGCAGGAGGAGGTCCAACGGTCCTTCGAAGTTTTCGATACGGACCTTATACGGCAGCTCTATTTGCTCAAACCCGTCGGCTTGGGATTCCACGGCCTGTTTATATCAACTTATGGGGAGGCGAGCAAGTCTGATTCTATATATTGGGGATAAACAAGAGTGCTCATTTGAGCTTGATCGCATAAGCCACGAGCAGAGCTGCCGTGACGAGCAACCCGAACGTGAGAACATACTGGCCGTTCTTGGTCTGAAAAAAGCCGTCAGACTGGGGAGGCTCCAGCCGCGTCGCCTGAGCGAGCAGCGGTGGATGGTCGAAGCGTGCCCGAGCCAGGTCGTCTTGTCGCTTGAACTCGGCATTCGAAAAATCTGCAGCCCCTAAAAATTGGGCGCCGGTAAACATCGTCTCCCCCTCGAAGACCGTAAAGGTAAAGAAGGTCTCGCGGCTGAAGATCGCGTCGCGAAAACTGAGACGACTTTTGAAACGGCTCCCTGAAAACCCCACCCCCGAGCCGAACCTCGACCGTTCAAACTCCACCGGCTGTTCACTCGTAACTTCCAAAAATTCTGCCGTCCCGTCGAAGAGTGCGCCGGTACAGTCCATGGAACTTTGAAACCTCGACCGGTGAAATCTCGTACTCGGACCGAACCTGGTCTCTCGACAGGCCAATGGACCGACGAATTGTCCTTGAACAAAATGTGCCTCTTTTTCAAAGATAGCCCCAGACAGCTCCACCGCTTCCAGGAACACCGACCAGGAGAGATCCACCCCCGCTTTAAATCGAGTTCCCTGCAAGTCCACAGGTCTTTCAAACCGCAGGGTACCGGTGACCGAACGGTGGCGTACCGCTCCTTGGACCACGGAGTCTCGTATGCTCAGTCCCGCACGAACCAGTCGTTCCTCCTGGCTGCGGGCAGCCTTGCTCTGACTCGGAGGCTCGGATGCCATTGATGATCGGGGTGCTGACTGGGGAACGAGGCGATCAAACAGGACATCCCCCTGAACAATCACCCCAACAAGATCGACCGGGTGCCCTCTCTCGAGTGTCTCCACAATTCTTTCACTACGCACGATATGCGCTTCGCGTTCAACCTGCGTACAGGTGGGTGAGAGATGGAGGACGAGGCCAGCCTCCCGTTTTTCTAGCGATCCTTCCTCGACGACACAAGCGGCGCCGACTTCAGACAAGCCAACACTGATCGCAACGATGGCCGCGAAAACCACCCTGCTTAAAACCCTTCCGATGCTTACCATGGGACCTGACACAAACCCTGAGAGGAACAACCGTCGGAGAGACTCACCTTGCAGGTGAAGAACGAGTAGATATTGAACAAGCGCCCAAAGCCCGCTGCTGGAACGACCCGCATTCCAGCAGCGATAGAACTCACCACGATTGGGACCGATGTCGACAGCCCTGCCCCTCCGATAGGCGCTGCGCATGGAACGGCGCGAGCAAAATCTGTCGTCGGACTACCACCAAACCCCGGACGATTAACTATGTCGATAATCGTCATCCAGCAATTCTTCGGACTTATCGATGAGCTCATCTCCGTCATCATCCGTGTCGAGATCCAACTCATCTCGAACATCATCTTCGTCGAGCTCATCCTCCATCTCTAACTCGTCATCAACGACATCCTCGTCTTCCAAATCAGCCTCTTCCGGCTCCATCGGCATGGCCGGTTTCACCGAGACGGCCTTTCGCGGTGTCATCTCCTCTTCATCCGCAACAGGCTTGGCTGGTGCGCTCGAAGGGATGGACTTCTGGGGTGTCTTCTTGGCTGATTTGGCAACCGCTTTCTTCGCTGATTTACCGGCTGGCTTCTTGGCCGCCGGTTTCTTCTTTGGGGCGGGTTTGGACGCCTTGACCACCGCGCGCTTCTTCACAGCCTTCTTCACCACGGCCTTCTTGGCTACGACTTTCTTGGCGGCTGCTTTTTTCTTCGGCAGCGGTGCAGCTTTCTTTGTCTTTGACGACGCTTTCGCGACGGCTTTCTTCTTTTTGTTCGCCATTCCGATCCCTCCTCTTCGTTTCAGCGCGGCGCAACGGCCTCCATCTAGCATGAACGAACAGGCTCTTGCAACCACCTCGCTCAGGATTTCTACGACCCTCTGCGGCTTTCATTACTTTGGGTTCAATAGAAATGCGCGTACTGCAGACGACGGGAAAAGATAATCGCTGGCAGGCATCTTACAAAGCCCCATCAAACCCTCAGTGGCGGCATGCTATGATGAGGGCCCAGAGGGAGTACGGCTGAATCCTTGGCCATCATTATGGCTCTTATCCATCACTGAGACAACGTAGTGAGGAGCATTTCCCCGTGAACCGACTGCACATCCTGACCATCGCCCTGGGGATCGGGGCTACTGTGGGAGGACCGGCCCTCGATTTCTCTCCAGCCACAGAAATTCTCATGGAAAATGGCTCACCCTATTACGTCCCGGCTGCCGCGACCGTGGTGAGCGGCACACCCATCCGCTGGGAGAATCCGACACCGACACATCACACAGTCACGCATAACGGCTGTCTACAGGACGAGGGCCCCTGTCTCTTTAACTCAGGAACGGTTCCACCTGGAGGACAGTTCACAATCCCGGGCCTGCCCCCCGGTCGCTATGCCTATCATTGCGGGATTCATCCCATCATGCGAGGGCAGTTGATTGTGACCGATGATTCATCAACCCCCGCTCACCTGTAGGACAACACCCACTGTCCGCTTGCAGAGGTGCCAACCGCTCCTGTAGCTTACTGATTGTCCGAGTATCAGACACAGAAAGCTCATGATTATGAAGGCTGTAGCCGCCATCCGTAATCCTCTATCCTTGACCGGAGACACGCTGACCCTCTTGGCCTGGCATATTCCGGACCTTGTTGCCTACCAACATCAGCCAGATGAATGGTGGTTGGCCCCACTCGATGACGACCTCCCGTTGATCCGGCTGAACCACACCGGCTTAGATCTACTGAGGGCTATGAACGGCCATACCGCCGTGGGAACGCTTCTTGAGCAATATGGCACCAGGATCTGTGGGCCCGATGGGCAGCCTGGGTCCTGGCACTTAGAACGGTGGGCAACCCCCAACTACTCCCTCTGCTATTACGGGACTGAACCACCCGGAGGCCACCGGCACAAGGCCAAGTGGGATGTGCTGCTCCAACAGGTCCGAGAAGGCTGGTCAGGGCAAGACGGCTTTGAAGGCGAGCACCACCTGGAAGAGTTCCATCACCACGAGCTGACCGAAAGCTCGAGAGACGACGGCCATTTTGATTTGATTGAAACCACCGTCTCTCATCTCTTCCGGGAACCAAGCGAGGCCTTGGACGGTCTGACTTATGGTCGACTGCTGATGCGACAACTCAGGCGTCTCGGTTGGTTCGTTCCTAAACCCAAAGTCATGCTGGAGATCGGTGGCGGCCTCGGGTACCTCGCGCAAGAACTAGGAAAGGATCTCTTGCCGTTTGAGAAACAGGGGGTCACCTACCTCTCACTCGATATCACACAGCCATTTCTCAATCTCCAGGTCGCACGAGCCAAAGCGGGCGGATGGAACGTCACCGGCACCAGAGCCAATGCAGAACAGCTGCCGCTGGCTGATCGTTCTGTCGATCTCGTCATCGATAACGAGAACATGGCCGACATGACACCAGTCCAACTGACCAAGCAAGAACTCCTGTCAGGGGTGGGAGTGACGACACAACATCAAGAAGCCCTTGATTGGATCCGACGGCTTCGCCTGCCCATCGAAGCCAATCCACCGGACTCGGTGATCTTCAACGTAGGACCGATTCGCTTTGTCGCTGAATTGTGGCGGGTGCTCAAACCAGGTGGGCGAGCCTTTCTCACCGAATTCGGCATTGAACAGGGCTGGCCTGCCCCCGTGAAGCTCCCGGGGCATACCGAGTACGAAGTGCAATATAGTCACCTCCGCCAAGCTGTCCGCTGGCTGGGGTTTCAAGAACGCTATCTGTCACTCCCACAGTTTCTCGGCCTCAAGCCAGACACAAAAGTGCTCTGCACCGGTGCCACCTACACCATCCAGCGATTTTGTCAGTCGCTCAACCGTCCCTTCGCCGTACGGACCTACAGCGAGAAGGAATTGCAACAGGCCCTGGGTGACATGCTGCCAAAGCTGCAGGGCCTCCACTATCACGACCTCGCCGACCCAGCCTGGTTCGGCCTCCAAGACTTCAAAGTGTTGTTACTGGAAAAACCCGGGGGCACCCCGAAGGCCCAGTTCACCGAGAACAAAGGCTATCGGTGGTATTCACAGAAGTAGGCAGTTACATGACAAGGCCCAACTTGACCTTCCATTCGTCGACATACCTCCAATCGACATCAAGGTCGTCCTGACGAAGCTTGATTTTCTCAAGATCCGCTTGATCTTGCAGCCGCCCTGCTAGAGTCTTCAGGACGATCAAATCCTCTACCGTCACAATCGGCACTGATACTTCGCCCAGGGAAACCTGTCGTCGACGTGCCAGCACTGTCCGAAGGTATTCAGAATCAGCCAAAAGCACATCGATGACCACTTCCTGATTCTTCAGAATACCTACACATCGCCAAATCGAAATCCCGCGAAAGACCATTGCGGCTGGATGCACGATGGTCGAATCGAAAAGAGAGGAGAGCAACGACTGGAGTTGATCACGAGAGGGTTGCTCCATCAGAAGCAGGATATCGATGTCCGTCGTCGCACGGGGTTCAACCAATGCGCTGTACGCCCAGCCTCCGGCCAGCGCATACTCAATACCGCGTCGATTGAAGTCCGTGATGAGCGTGGAGAGAGACTGAGCTAAGAATGATTCTGCTGCCATGCCTGCTCTTTGGCGCGGCGGATCTCGCGCATCACTTGTACCATGGCATCGCCTTGTGGGTTCTGCTGCTGGACTACTGAGCAGCGAAGCGCTAAGCCGAGTTCTGTCAACTCGATGGCGCGGCGTAAGTTGGCTGCAATCTTGGCATCATCGTGCTGATCGTAATGTTTTTGCATTACGGCATGCCCTCGCGCGGAATTCCTAGAGTGTACAAGACTCCTCCACCTTGAGCAACTTTGATCAGCTCCGATGCGAATAAACCCGGCGGCCCCCCAAAAGCCCCGTTCACCGAGAACAACGGCTATCGGTGGTATTCGCAGAAGTAAGGGGTTTGAGAGCTACCAGGTTAGCTCTCTGTGCCCGCTGACCGCCCACGCAGGAATTATCGAATTCTCCTATCGAGGGCGATGCTCGGTCAATACGCGCAGTGGAGAACCAACCAAGCTGCCCCTAGTTGAAGAGGGAAGAGAAAAAAACACTGGAGAGAAATCCTCTCTCACTACTTTGCAATTCTCTGCAGTAAGCAGCTTCCTCAAGCTGCAAATTCGACTCGAATTGTCCGTCCAAGGCGTGCTTCAAGAGTAATAAGCATTTCGAGACTGAATTTGTCCCATTTCCCACGTACGAGGTCAGACACCCGCGACTGTGAAATTCCAAGTCGCTTGGCAGCTTCTGCTTGAGTCAGCTTATGTTTCTCAATATAGAGACGAAGATCGCTCATGAGGTTCGATCGCATTTGAAGCACTGCCGCTTCAGCTGGATCAAACCCAAGATCCAGAAAGACATTGCCGCTCGATTTGGTCATTTTCTTTTTCATATCCGTTCTCCGATCATGCGATACCGCTCACGTGCCAGTGCAATGTCGTCCCTCCTGGTCTTCTGCGTTTTCTTCTGGAACACATGAAGCACATACACCGCCTTGGCAAACTTTGCGACGTAGAGCACGCGCCATTCACCCAAGACATGGATCCGAATCTCTCGGACACCAGCGCCCACTTCTTTCAGCGACTTCCAGTCCAAAGGCTCCAACCCGCGTTGAACGAACCCTAATTCGAACCCCGCTGCTCGTCTGGCTTCTGCCGGAAATTCTCTGAGGTCGTCACGGCTGGATCCGACAAACACCAAGGGTTTCATCGTGAGCATTATATAAGTTTATTGATAGTTAGTTCAACGAGCCGTACCGCGAGAGGCTGTCCCAGCCTGGTTCGGCCTGCAAGACCTCAAGGTACTGTTGCGAGAAAAAACATGCGGCGTCCCGAAAGCCAGTTCACGGAGAACAAGGGCTATCGGTGGTATTCGCAGAAATGAGACGTGAAAGGTGTGAGACGCAAAATGGGCATGCAGTGCCATAAAGCAGCGCCAGCCCCCTATGCAACTGCTTTGGACCTTCGCACCTCCTTCATGACGCGATTCCCAATCTGATCCTCAGCAATATCGAGATCGTAGCGGCTCTGCAAGTGAAGCCAGTACTGCGGACTCTGGTTGAGATACCGGCCAAGGCGTAACGCCAACTCTGCCGTCATAGGCCGCTGCCCACGCACCACATGGCTAATACGCATAGCAGGCACGCCAAGTTCCTGGGCCAGTCGATACTGCGACACCTCTAGCTCATCTAGAATTTCCTTCAGATACGCACCCGGATGTATTGGTTCAATACGAGACTTAGACATAGGCCCTCCTCAATGGTAATCGACGACCTGAACACGCTCCGCATGGCCATCTCGCCAAAGAAAGCAGATTCGCCACTGGTCATTGATGCGAATGCTGTGCTCCACCTTTCGATCCCCTTTGAGCGCTTCAAGCCTATTCGAGGCCGGTAACCGAAGATCTTCCAGCCTGACAGCCGCGTCAATCGCGTTGAGCTTCATAAATGCCCACCGCTGAATCTCGCGCGGGAGTCCTTTCACAAACTCACGCTTGAAGATTCGCTCGGCGTTGGCATCACGGAATGACTTGATCACCACAAATAGTAAACATTCTGGTTATTATCAGTCAAGCACACACCGCAACCTCGCCGACCCAGCCTGGTTCGGCCTCCAAGACTTCAAAGTGTTGTTACTGGGAAAACCCGGCGGCACCCCGAAGGCCCAGTTCACCAAGAACAAAGGCTATCGGTGGTATTCGTAGAAATCGACTTTCTATTGGTACTTTTGCTGGAAGATCATTTGAAACCTCTGAATCGTCTCCAGAAACCATTCAAACCCTTTCCTGTGAAGATCCAACTCATCGTCTGACATTACAAGTTCTGCGGCAGACTTTGGATGCGTAATGCGATGCCTCAAATCTAACGAGCTTCTCAACATTGCCCAGCCTTGACTGCCAAAATCTGGTGACCATACAAGTTCGAACTTAGAGGTCGCAACTTTAAGCGCTTGTTTGAGATTCTCATGAGTACTCGTACGCGTATCCTCCCGCATTATACAACCACTCTCGTCACCTAACATTAGGACCTCGGATAACAACTTATGTTCGGACGAAGTAAGACTCTTCCCTCCTAGCTCACAGGCACGAAGAGTAACTTGCTTCAAGCAATAAACTTCGCCCTCAATCAAGGCCCAGCAAGCGCGCACAAACATCCGACGAAAAGGCTGGCTAGACCAATCCTCCTGAAATACATCTATAAGACTTTCAATATCCTTCAGAAGAATATTAGAAACCTCGGTCCACTCGTTGAGCACTTTTCCTAAATTGTGTGCATAGGCTAACAGGTCTTCGGTCGTAACATCACCTGCACTGTTATTGCGCACCGCCAAGTCCATCAATACCCCTTCTCTCAACCCCAAATCACTCACCAAACATGCTTTCTGTCCTAACGTCTCCATAATCGTTCTAATGATGATAGCGCCGGCGGCGATGACTTCTTCGCGGTTCTTTTCCAAGCCCGGCAACCCGACTCGCTCGGCTTTCGTTCGACTCAGCAATGTCTGTTCAAGTTCTTGGATCGTATCGAGCTTCAGCACATAGTTGTGTATACGCGCAGGCTCATAGGCTGGAAGCTGCTGGGCCATGGCAGCCAGAGCTGTGACTGTCCCGGCAGTTCCGACGAACGTGGCCTGTCGATAGTCACCCATCTCAGCAACCGCCACCTTGGTCTCCCGCGTGATCCACTCACGTGCATGGCGCACTTCCTCCTCAGTCGGAGGATCGTGACGCAAAAGTCGTTCACAGAGGCGGACGACTCCGATATCGATTGAGCGAACGATCCTTTTCTGTCCTGGCTGATCCAGGATGAACTCAGTACTCCCCCCACCAATATCCAGTGCCAGGATGTCTGTGACTTCGACCGGCAAGCCTGAACGAATGCCGAGTAATGTCCGCCGCGCTTCTTCCTTGCCCGAGATGAGTTCGACGTCCAACCCGCACTCTGTTTGCACCCGTGCCAAGAATTCCGCTCGATTGCCGGCATCGCGAACGGCACTGGTCGCCACAACCGCAGTGGCTTCAACCTGATGGCTCTCAATGACGCTGCGCCACTCTTGGAGACAGTGGATCACACGATCCATGGCGGCAGGACTCAGCCGTTTCGTCTGGTCAACACCTTCTCCCAGTCGAAGAATACGCCGTTCTGATCGAAGCTCTTTGAAGGGATGTCCAGGGGCTAGATCTGCAATTAACAACCGACAGGTGAGGGTGCCGATATCAATGCCGGCCAAACGCCGTGTCCGCTTCGTCGGCTCGGTCATTGCTCGTTCCGAATGGCCTCCATCTCGGCTTCCAACTTCTTCTGCGACTCTTTCACAACTTCAACCTCTTTGACCAGACGCACGATCTCGGCATCGTAAACGACACGCTCTGCCGTTTCGCCTCGCTCCTTCATATCCACCGCCCGCTCACCGATATCCTTGTACAGATCCGACAACTGCTGGTCGAGCTTGCGGAGTTCCAATCGCATGCGGAGCAGTTCTGTCTCTTCCAGCGCACGTCCCGCTGCATGAACAGTCCCGAGGCGGAGCGTGGCGATCCCAGTCCGCAGATCATCTTTGATTCGCTGAAAGAGTCCCATGGCAGTCCTAACTGATTGAACCCAACTCCAACTTTTTCTCCCACTTACGAAGCATAGCCTCGCGTAGTCCCTGGTGGGCTGACTCTTTCAGCCCTGGGTCAGATTGTAGCAGCGAAAAGGCCTCCTGCCTGGCCTGCTCCAGCAGATCACCATCGCGCACCAGGTTGGCCACGCGAAACTCCGGCATGCCCCATTGCCGTAACCCAAAGAACTCACCAGGCCCTCGAATGCGCAGATCGTCCTCAGCAATGACGAACCCATCGTTTGACCGGACAAGGGCCTCCAACCGTTCCCCTGCCGCCGACATCGATGCTTCACTGCCCGGAGTCCGTCTGCGTGATTCCGTTTTCCTTCGTCCTAGGTTTTGTGCCATCAATAGACAATAAGCTTGATGGCTGCTACGCCCGACGCGACCGCGCAGTTGGTGCAACTGTGCCAGTCCAAATCGCTCGGCATGTTCAATCAAGATAACCGTCGCATTCGGCACATCCACTCCGACTTCAATGACAGTCGTGGCGATCAACAGCTGAATCGTGCCGGACTTAAAATCGGTCATCACCGCTTCTTTTTCAACCGCCTTCATACGTCCATGCAACAGGCCGACACGAAAGTCTGAAAACTCTCCATTCTTCAACTGTTCAGCGCCCTGAATCGCCGCTTGAAGGTCGACTTTCTCCGATTCTTCCACCAGCGGATAGACGATGTAGGCTTGTTTATCGGCACGCAGTTCATCGCGCACAATCTGGTAGGCTTTCCGCCGTTGTCCCTCACTAAACAAGAACGTCCGCACCGGTTTACGCCCTGGAGGAAGGGCGTCGATGACCGACACATCAAGATCCCCGTAGGCGGTCATCGCCAGCGTGCGGGGAATGGGAGTGGCCGTCAGCACCAGTACGTCCGGCCTATAGCCCTTCTCGATCATCGCCTTTCGCTGCAACACGCCGAACTTGTGCTGTTCATCGATGACCGCCAAGCCAAGATTTTTGAATGTGATACCCTGCTGCAGAAGCGCATGGGTCCCGATTGCTACGTTGACATCTCCCGAAGCCAGCTGTTCAACCTGCACATTCTTGACCGAGGCTTTCTCACCACCGCGAACTAAGACCGCCTGCAGCCCCAAGGCCTGCAACATTCCCGATAGGTTGCGGTAATGCTGTTCCGCAAGGATTTCCGTCGGAGCCAACAAGGCAGCTTGATAGCCTGACCCACAGGCCATCACGATCGCCTGCAACGCGACCGCAGTTTTTCCTGATCCCACATCTCCTTGGACTAACCGATTCATGGGGCGTGGCGAAATCATGTCCCGAAAAATTTCCCGAATGACTCGCTCCTGCGCCGCCGTGAGACGAAAGGGCAAAAGACTGACTAGCTGTGCGAGCAGAGGGGTTTTCGGATTGAACCGTACCTCTTTCCGTTCTTCATAGACCGATCGGTGCCGGGACGCTAACGCCAGTTGCAGCAGCAACAGTTCCTCAAATGCCAACCGCCGGTGGGCCGCCGTCTTTCCTCGCTCCAACAGATGGCCATCAGTTCCTGCTTTCGGGAAATGCACATCCTGGAATGCCTCATGGATCGGGATCAGTCGCTGCCTCGCCCGGAGCGGTACCGGCAAATGATCAATGAGATCCATCCCATGGTCCGCCAAGAGATTCTGTACGAGCACCCGCATCTGACGAGATGTCCATCCCTTGGTTTCATGATACACGGGGACAATTCGTCCGACATGCAGCGCCGATTCCACCCCCTCTCCGACGACCTCGTACTGAGCAACATCCATTCGCGGCACCATCCAGTCCCCTCGACCAGAGATCACCCGCCCGCTCAACATCACACGAGTTCCAACCGTCAGAATATCTTCCAGATAGGGTTGATTGAAGAACACTACCTGTAAGCGACCGGACTGATCTTCGATGCCGACCTCCAACATGCTCAGTCGTCGATTTCTTGTCCGCTTTGCTTCACACTTTCCAACTATCCCACAAATGGACGCCACCATCCCCGGAACAAGATTTCCAATGGGTGTCATGACCGATCGATCTTCATACCGCCAGGGGATGGTCCAGAACACATCTTCTACCGTTTCGATGCCCAACCGTTGGAGGACACCAGTGCGTTTGGGTCCAACCCCTTTGGCGAATCTGACAGAAAGGCGCCAGAGCTCGGTTCGTCCTCCATCAGTCGATACGGCTTCATGAACAGATCCTGCCGGCAACGTCTGGGCAGCAGCCGCAGGCTTCTGCACGGCCTTTCGAAGAGCTTGGATGTGCAACCCCGCCGCATGCAATCGGCGACGTTGTTCATCCGGAGAAAGGGACGATGAAAAATCAACGAAGAGGTCACGGAGTGAAATCAGACGAGCTTCGATCGCCCTTGAATACGTCTGCCTGCGAAGAGCCGACAGCACTTGCGTGGAGATAAAATCACTCAGATTGGTGATGGCCTTCAAGTGGGCGCCATCATCTCGGCTTGCAAATTCAATCGGCCTGGCGATGCGATCCAACCACTCCTGAAACGGTACCAACGAACTCGATTCAGTCTCCGCCTGCATATAGCGCAGAATCGTAGCACAGCATAATTCATCGCACAACGCAGCCGACGAGCCCGGGCAAATCCCCTCCGCTTCTTTTCCTGGATTGCTTGGTCATATTTTCCTAGGGTGCTACACTCCTGCCAGACTCATATGTACCGCCGCAATATTCGCCATATCCTGATCCCGCTAGCCGTCGGCTTGGCCCTCCTGATCGGGTATAACCTCTTTCTGAAGCCGCTTCATCCCTCGCTGACGATGAATCCAACGGAAACCGTCGTATCCGTCCCTCCCCCGCCAGTGCCCCCACAGACCAAACCGTCCGAGAGTGAATCGCGACACATCCGCACGCTTGACCAGACCGTCATCCCGCCCACTCCACATCAGGCGCTCTTGGAAGGAATTCGTGATGAAGTCGAAAAACATAACCTCTCCCTGGCCGAAAACAAGCTGAAAGCACTCCCGGCCTCCGTCCTATCGAATGGACAATCCAAATCCTTCATCGCCATCCTGTGGAACAATCTCGGGTTGCAGCAGGAGCGTCTTCAAGGTACAGGGGCATCACTCGGTGCGTTTAAGAAAGCAGCGGAACTCGACGACACGAACCCCGTCATCCTTATGAACCTGGCCCATGCCTACTGGGAACAGCGCGACCGGGCACTGAATGTGGAGTTCTTGACGAAATTGATGAAAGTGGCACCGGGCGAACCCTTCCCTCACCTTGCGATGGCTGATTTGCTCCAAGAACAGGACGATCTGACTGGAGCAGCCACGCACTTAGCCCAAGCCACCCAACGGGCAAAGCAAGACCCGGCACTCCAATCCTATCTGGCCACCGTTACAGAAAGGGTTCAACGCACACAATCAGTTGAATCTCGCATGACGGCGCGCAGCAGCACTCATTTTGTCGTGAAATTCAATGGGGAGGAGGACCAAACCACCTGGACATCGGTGTTGGAGATTCTCGAGGAGGCTTATCGGGATATTGGCCAGAAGTTTGGGCATTTCCCGACCAAGCCCATCACGGTCGTCCTCCACGCAAAAGAATTATTCCAGGGTTCCACTGGCAGTCCTGCATGGGCTGATGGCCTCTATGACCCCACGCTCGGACGCATCCAAATTCCCACACAGGGAGCCACCACAGATCGGAAATGGCTCGCCACGGTACTCCGTCACGAATACGTCCATGCCCTGCTCCATGACCGGTTAGGATCACAGGCAGGAGCACTCCCAACCTGGCTGAACGAAGGACTAGCTATGCAACTGGCCGGGGATTCATGGCCTGATCTCGATGAGGCCCTCCACGGCGAGCTCAAGGTGATTCCGTTGGCTTCTCTGGAAGGCCCCTGGGGTGCATTCACAGCCGAAGCTTCTATCGTGGCCTACCTAGAAGCCAATTCGGCAACCCACTTTTTGATGGAGCGATGGGGGATGGCCCGCGTCGACGACCTTGTGAAAGCCTTTCAGGCGAAGGCTTCCGTGGCAACCGCGTTTCAGGACAAACTGTTGATTTCCTATGAGCAGTTCCACCGTCAATGGCTCGAGCGCTACGAACGGGCCCGTTCGTAGCCTCCCCGTTGTATCCAGGCTTGATCGAGAGAAGAACAAGGCACCGTCAAATCGGTACGGGAATCGATTCATCCTGCGGCTGATGCGGCCAGGCGGGCAGTAAATCGGCCTGATCATTCAGCAACCCCTGGGCCCCCTCTTCAGACTCTCGCTGAGACAGTTGATCTTCCCAGATAATCTGTTTCCCGCTCGGATCATACATGCGAATTCTGAATTCGAACTTGTGAGAACTGTTTATTGAAACTCGCCCCACCCTCCTGGTCCGATCCGCAATCGAATGGAGGTGCGGAGTTGCACCCAGGACCGTAGTAAACTCATCCTCCCAGACAAGAGAGCCAGTTACCGCATCTACCGCGCGCAACAGGAATGTGGGTTGTTCGGTTGCCTGTCGCTCCGTGCGGACTCTCGTGATGGTGGCTCGATTAAATTGTCGAGTCGAAATGGCTTGTCCTCCGCCCTTTCCGTCAGGCTGCACGAGGTTGAGGCGCCCCTCCCATTGAAAAATCCCGGTATTCGCGTCGTAGACCCGCAAGACGAAGTTAGAGAGGTCCGTAGCCCCTTGTCCGATACCCCCCGCAAAAATACGAGCCCCCTCGCTCCTTCCTGCCCCATCACCCTCCTTGACCGTCAGTTCATAGACATCATCAGATATGATCGCACCTGAGTCAGCTTCGTACACTTTCACCGAAATCGCGGACACAGACCCGATCTGATAGCCGAACCCCGCCGCCACAATCGCCTTTTTATCCGTGGCAATGACGTCAGCCCAGGCCAAATCGTTCCCACTGTAGATACTGCATAATCCAATAAAAACCAACTGACTTACGATCCTTGAACAACCGAAACCTGTAGCCCAGCGCTTTTGCTCTAAGGTACGAGCTGAATGCTTACAGCATGGTAAAAAGTCGGATGTTGGTGACATGTATCCTCCATCAGAATGTGAAGGCATTCTGATGGAGGACAGATACCCGGTAAATTCCTCACTGATGGGATAAATCCCCTCTAAAGAGGAGGATGAGATGAAACGACTTGGTGGTGCCGAACCGTAACCCCAACTGCACCAGCATCTCACCGCTCAGATAGGGAAGAAGAAAGGAAAATGCGTCAGGCCCCTGCAGAATCTATCCGGAAGGTTGGACAAAGAAAGCTGCCTCAGGGCAACCACGGCCATACTGCTAACCAACAGCGATTCTGGCTGCTTCGCTCTGATAGGCGAGGAATCGGATACTCGTTGCCATTTGATCAACTCCTCGGCGTTCATGCCCTATTTTATGGATATACAGAGCCGACAGTCTCCGTCATAAATCAGAAGACAAGCCTGCAGGGGCAGTTACTTCTCTTCCTGATCCTTCGGCTCTATGATGCATAGTCTGCCTTTATCACGAGAACTACCACTACATGGCACCCATTGCCGAACTTTTCCTCGACAGTCTATAGTCAGCCGATGCCACACAACCCCTTGCTTATTCTGTTACTCAGCGCCTTCGTCGTGGAAACTGGATTTCTCTTCCTTGAAAACAGCTCATTCTTGACACAAGACATGGCATGGAAAATCAGCTTTTTCTCGTTCATACCTCTCGCATTGTCCCTACTCGTTTGGCTTCGATTTCGATGGAGCGCGGCAGTTTGCGTCTTTTATGCAACGATTGGGTTGGCAATAGACATCGCCACGATAGTTCAGGCTCTGTCAACGGATGCGGATGCTGTCGTTTCCATGATGGCCAGTATCGTCAGCGGCCTTTTCTATTTCTGCCTGATCCTTTTTGGTTGGCAATCATTCTTGGCCGTAGACCAGGGGCTGATCCCTCCCAAATTCCGTCCTCCCAATCCCCCGTCCCCTTCCTAATCGGAATGGGTTTGATCCTGACAAAACCGGCTTGTCTCAGCCACTTCGCCGTCTCCTGAACTGTATAGGTATTCCCCTGTTCAGTAAACAGGAGCATGGAGATCGCAAACAAACTCGCTTCCGTCGGATATAGACCTTGCTGATCGTGCAGAAAGGCATCTTGGATGATGAATCGGCCTCCCGGCTTCAGTGCCGCACGAACTCGGCGAAAGATGGCCTGATTCTCCTCCGGCGAATAAATGTGCAATACATTGGAGTACCAAATAACATCATACGTACCAGGGATCGGATCTTTGCAGAAATCGAGCGGGGCATAGGACAGACGGCCTCTCGCTTTGTGGGTGGACGCAATTTCTTTAGCCACCTCAAGCGCAGCCGCTCGATCACAGACCGTCGCACGCAACCGTGGATTCCTGGCAAGAAACGCCATCGCATAGGTACCAGGCCCCCCACCGAGATCCAGGAGAGTTTGCGCTCGACCGAGATGAAGCTGTGCCGCAATAGCCGGAGCAATTTCCAACGTCCGGTGGTGCATCGCCCAGGTAAATTGGCGCCGATAGTCCGGGCCATCTGGCACATCATGATCGAGCGGCAGTCCGCTTCGAATGGATTCTTCCAGCCGAATCCAGTCGGTCCAATGGCTCCTGATCAGATTGAGATAGCCACCTCGATACGTACGGTGGTTGCCATTGAGCGCGGTTGCCCCAAGTCTGCTGTTTCTATAAAGGCTGCCCTTTTTGTGCAGCACTCCGGCAGCAGCGAGATTGCGGCAGAGGATGCTCAGGCCGCGCTCACTGACCTTCAGCTTCTTCGCAAGGGTGGTCAGCGGCCAAGATCGATCGCCGATCACCGTAAACAAATCCAACTCAAGTGCGGCCAGCAGCACTCTCGGTAAACGATAGGCGGAAATCGCATCACGAAATTCGTCGAACGTCGAGATCCTGGGCGTCACGAGACTTTCCCAATGTGCCCTCGGCACCACCGTAACAGATCTTCAAGCTTGAGACGATTATGGAGATCGGCATCTCGGGCAAAGGTGACCGCCACGAACTCATCCGTTATCTCCGTCTCCTCGACGAATCCGGACTGAAGAAGGAGTGCTCTGTATCGAGAGACCGCCGGCTGAAGAAAGTATTTCGCCTGCTTGGCGACTTCATCAGTTCCCAAGTCCTCCGGAGTTCCGTCCGACATGAGCGCCATGACTTCGTCCATTGAAACCCCGTACTGGCAGAGCACCTTACCCTCTGGCCTAACTTCTAAAAGCCAGCCATCAGCTCCGAGCTCCATGAGGAGCGGTCCATCAGGTTCCAGCTCATAGAATTGCGGGAACGATTGAATTAAGTCAGTTCGAAGTTGCAGCCACGTTGTAGAGCTGAGTTCTGTCATGCAGACATCTCCCGAGGCACCTGTGCCTGAGCCAAACCTGCCAGTCGCAGACGAAGCACGTTGAGACGCTGGGTATTCTCTTCCAGCTTTGGTAAGCGATACTTCCGATCCATAGACACGACCTGTTCGAGGTGATCGGCTGCCTCTTGAAGCTGCCCCAGTTCCTCATAGCACTGAACGAGCACATACCTGGCACCGCCGGTGCGAAGTTCATCGCGCAACCGTTCGGCAATCGACTGGCTCGTTTGACAGCAGGCAATTGCCTCATGATAGCGCCGTTGAATCACGTACGTACGTCCGATCATCCGCCAGGCGTCCGCAACACCTGCCAAATTCCCCAGCCGACGCATTAAGGCCAACGACCGTTCATAGCAGCGAATGGCTTCCTCACTGTCACCAGTTTCCCTGGCTACCAGGCCCAGGTCGGACAACAGAACCGCTTGCGCCGCTTCATCATGTGTCTTGGTTATAAGATCCATGGCCTCGAGATAATAGGCTCGAGCTCGATCCCATTCGCCGGCATCGGCACGCAGGTTTCCCAAGTTGGCTAACGTCGTCCCGATACCTTTTTCATCACCGAGAATTTTTTGAAGTTCCAAGACCTCCTGATAATGAGCTTGAGCGGAATCTCGCCGTCCACTGACTGCACAGATATTGCCCAGATTCCCAAGCGTCGCGACCAGGGCCCGCCGGTCACCGCTCAGCCGATCACACTCCAACGCCCTCGCGTAACAGGTATAGGCCTCCGTATAGTAACCCCTCGAAAAATGCTCATTCCCTTGTCGATTAAGCTCCTCCGACAGGCCGTTCCGCAATGTCATCGTGACACCGCCAACAGTTGTTCCACCTGATGCTTTGCCCCCGCAAGAATAGAAACACCGTCTCCGACCAGCAGGCTGTCGAAGTTGTATTTCAAAAGACGATGGAGCGACTCCTTCGCCTTAGCCGCATCCGCATATTTTTCAGGAGGAAGCAGACGGAGTGCTCCTGATGGGTGGCCGATCAGCGCATCCCCCACAATCAGCACACCTCGGCTCCGTTCGACAAACAGGGCCGATTCGCCAGGAGACTTCTGATCCTTCAGCTGGATCACCCAGACCCCCCCGGGCAAGAGCTCCCCATCCTTATAGGTTTTTGTCGGGTTCACTTCCATTTGAGCCGCATCTGCTTCAGGAACATAGAGTTGGCAATGCCACTCAGCCTGATAAACCGGGGCTTCCCTAAGGTGATCGCGATTGGTGAGGACGATGTAATCGATCGGTTCATGGCGTCGGACGACGGCTTGCGCCTCCGGAGTCATCGGTGGAGGATCCACCAGGATCGCGTGTTCACCGATCGTCAGCAACAGACCGTTGAAGTTCAGTTCCTTTTCATCTGAAAACCACGACCATTGCCAAATGTTGGGCAAAATTTGTTTCATGGTGTAGGACGCCACAACAGTGCGTACTGCGCGACGCCGATGCTTTTACAGTGCGGCAACGACCTCTTTGACCATTTTGGCGATCTTCACCTCAATGCTTGCCTCGTGAGGCAAGTCGATCAGATCGTCTTCCGCCACCGTGATGAATTTACGATTCGCTCCCTTTGTCAGCGAGATCAAAAACAAGCTGTTGGACGGCGTCACAGGGATGACCACCTGGACCGATTGATCCACTCCTCTTACCACCTCGAGAAACTTTTGCTTCCCTGCCTCCGTTTCATCCATCGTTGTGTTGCCTCCTCACCCTTTCACCATGCTCCAAATTACTCCCATGGCTCAACCGCCAAACCAATGTGTGGAGTATCGTACCATGGCAATTTTTCGAGCGGCAACCACGAGGCAGGAAGGAACCTCACATCCGGCAGGGCTCTCTACTGGTTCAGCATGTCCTTGAGTTGTTCCTTGGCATCCCCTTCGAACCGCACGAATTCGAGTCCGAATCGTTCCCCTTCCTTCCACCGGACGATCGCAAGGGCAATGACAATCGAGGGACGGGCACCAGGCGGTCGCACATGGAGACTCACGCGTGCCCCAAGCGGAAGTTGTATGTCGCTTTTGACCTCGCCCCCTGCGAGTGTCAGATTCGTCACGGTGCCCTGACCTGATGCGTCATCTCCAGCAAACGAAGCAGGATAATCGACCGGCACACGTGGCCGCACTCTGGATTGCGCAACGTTCTTCTCGTCGTTCTCTGATGTTGCCATGCGCTCCTGGGGAACGTGTTCAGCGCGCTGTCTCAAACAAGCCTAACTGCAGCTCTTCCGCGCGGGTGAATGGGATGGGATAGCGTTCGGTAAAGCAGGCCGTACAGTACTGATCTGGTGTTCGCGGTGCCGATTTCAGCATGCCGTCCAAGCTCAGATACGCCAAGCTGTCGGCAGTAATGTACTTGCGGATTTCTTCAATCGAATGATCGGAGGCGATCAACTCCTTTTTGGTCGGTGTGTCGATACCATAAAAACAGGGCGAAATGATCGGCGGCGAACTGATTCGCATGTGTACTTCCTTGGCCCCAGCTTGTCGAATCATTTTCACGATTTTCCGGCTCGTCGTACCTCGAACCAACGAATCATCGATCACAACCACGCGTTTCCCATCCAAGACTTCTGGTACAGCGTTGAGCTTGACCTTCACGCCGAAGTGACGAATCGACTGCTCCGGCTCGATGAATGTCCTCCCTACATAGTGATTACGAATCAACCCGGCTTCGAAGGGCACACTCGCCCCTTCGGCATACCCGAGTGCCGCCGGCACACCGGAGTCCGGAACGGGGATCACGACGTCCGCCGGCACCCACGCCTCTTGAGCCAACTGTCGTCCCAATGCTTTCCGTGTGGCATAGACCGCTTCACTTCCAAAAATGCGGCTGTCCGGCCTCGCGAAATAGACATATTCAAACACGCACATGGCCGGAGCCGTCTTGGGAAACGGATGGTGGCTCTCGAGTCCCTGATCGGTGATCACGATCAACTCACCCGGTTCCACCTCTCGAATATATTCGGCATCGAGCAAGTCGAATGCACAGGTCTCAGACGCAACCACCCAGCTGCTACGGAGCCGACCGATACACAGCGGCCTCAGCCCGTAGGGATCCCGTGCGGCAATGAGCCCGTTGTCGGTCATCAACACCACCGAGAACGCCCCTCGCACTTGATTGAGCGCATCGACAACCCTTGAAAGAAAGGAGCCTGCGCGTGAATGCGCGATGAGGTGAATGATTACCTCACTATCGGATGTCGATTGGAAGATCGCCCCGTAAGCCTCCAACTCATGCCGAAGCATCTGAGCATTGATGAGATTCCCGTTATGCGCTAAGGCAAGATTACCGAGTGCAAAATTCACCGTGAGCGGCTGCACATTCTTCAAATCGTTGCCGCCCGTTGTGGAGTAGCGGTTATGTCCGATGGCCATATGACCGGGCAACTTCTCCAGGACCGATTTGTGAAAAATATCGGCCACAAGGCCCATGCCCTTCTGAATGCAAAACTGCTCTCCATCCCCCGCAACGATCCCGGACGCCTCCTGTCCACGATGTTGCAATGCATAGAGCCCCAAATAGGTCAGATTGGCCGCTTCTTCGTGGCCGTACACGCCGAAGACCGCGCACTCGTCGTGGAATTTATCGGGGGATACGATCGGCAATTCTTTCTGCATGATCCTTCGTGACTCAGATGATTAGACGTGGCTCAACGATCTCTCCAAGGCACAAGCCCATCGATCCAACAAGCCGGCCACCGGCTGATCGATCAGACGTTCCTCAGTTCCTTCATGTCTGACCGAGATGACCAGACGATCGCCAGACACCGTACCGATCACATCGGCCGGCACACCGAACGATCTTGCATGGTCAAGCACAGTCTGGCGATGGCTCGCCTTTACGGAAATCACCACACGAGACTGACTCTCTCCGAACAGGACCGCGTCGGTCCGAATCCGTCCCTTGGTCAAAGTTACCACAGCGCCTCGAGTCCCTTCGGATCCCGAGATGCAGCTTTCGGCTAACGCGACGGCGACACCCCCATCCGAGCAATCATGCGCAGATTGCAGCAGCCCGTCACGAATCAGCGAGAGGACACAATCATGAAGCGCCTTCTCGGTATCCAGATTGAGGTAGGGTGGGAAACCCTGCTCACGAGCCTGCACCACCTTGATGTACTCCGATCCCCCCAAATCCTCTCGGGTGTTCCCAAGCAAAATGATGTCATCCCCCTCCGACTTGAACCACTGCGTCATCGTCCGTTCGGCATTCTCGATCAGACCGACCATGCCCAGCATGGGAGTGGGATAAATCGAGAGCCCGTTGGTTTCGTTATAAAAACTGACATTTCCACTCACAATGGGGATTTGGAACCGTTCACAGGCATCTTTCATGCCCTCGATCGCCATCACGAATTGCCACATGATGTCGGGACGCTCCGGATTGCCGAAATTAAGACAATCGGTCAATCCGATCGGAACGGCACCGGAGCAAACGAGATTCCGCGCTGCTTCCGCCACAGCGAGACGGGCGCCTTCATAGGGATTCAACAGGCAATAGCGGCTGTTGCAATCGACCGTCATGGCCACGGCTTTGTTTGTCCCCTTGATTCGTACGACTGCCGCGTCAGACCCTGGTCGGACCATCGTATTGGTCCGTACCATATGATCGTACTGTTCGTAGACCCACCGCTTACTCGCAATCGTGGGAGATTCAAGTAAGGCCAATAACGCCGCATTCGCGTCCTTGACATCGGAAATCAGGTCATAATTCAGATTGGTGAGCATATCCTGATACGCGGGAGGCTGGTAGGGCCGTTCATAGCGAGGCCCGTCGTCCGCCAAAGCCTTTGCTGGTATCTCAGCAACGACGCGTCCTTGATCCAGGACACGCAAGATTCCGTCGGCAGTCACTTTCCCAATCACGGCAACATCCAGATCCCACTTCCGGCACACCGCGACGCATTCGTCTTCCTTGCCGGCTTTCGCCACCATCAACATGCGTTCCTGCGACTCCGACAACATGATTTCATAGGGTGTCATCCCCGGCTCACGCCGAGGCACGACCGTGAGATCCAGCTCAATTCCATTCCCGGCACGAGAAGCCATTTCACAGGAGGAGCTCGTCAACCCCGCAGCGCCCATGTCTTGAATCCCAACGAGCAAATCACGCTCCATCAGCTCAAGACAGGCTTCCAGTAATAATTTCTCGGTAAAGGGATCACCGACCTGCACGGTCGGACGCTTCTGTTCTGAGGTATCGTCGAACGAGTCACTCGCCATAGTCGCGCCATGAATCCCGTCGCGCCCCGTTTTGGAGCCGAAATAGATCACGGGATTCCCAACGCCGGCCGCCGTGCCACGGAAGATCTTGTCTTTCTTGGCGATCCCCAGACAAAACACATTGACCAGCGGATTGAGCGCATAGATGTCGTTGAAGACGATCTCCCCCCCGACAGTCGGCACTCCCATGCAATTGCCGTAGCCGGCAATACCGGAGACAACCCCCTTCACCAGGTGGCGATTTTTCGGTGAATGCAGTTCTCCAAACCGGAGGGAATCCAGCAGCGCAATCGGCCTGGCCCCCATCGTGAAGATATCGCGTAAAATGCCACCGACTCCGGTCGCCGCACCTTGATAGGGCTCAATGAACGAAGGGTGGTTATGCGATTCCATCTTGAAGACCACACAGAGCCCCTCTCCGATATCGACCGCACCGGCATTTTCGCCAGGGCCCTGTACCACACGAGGCCCCGTCGTCGGCAATTTCTTCAAATGCACGCGCGAGCTTTTGTACGAGCAATGCTCGGACCACATCACGGAAAACATTCCGAGTTCGGTGATGTTGGGCTCACGCCCCAAAATATCGGTGATTTTCTTGTACTCGTCGCTCGTCAGATTGTGCTGAGCGATCAGATCTTGGGTGATAGGAGGCATACCGGCCTGCATTATGACCTAGCGGTTAGAGGGATCACAGCTTCCAGGGATCATTCGATCTACTGCGGACACAGGTTCACGCTCGACATGCCCACGTACGAAGTCTGAATAGCAGAAGCCGGCCAGGCGCGAAACCACGCCCGGTCGGCCTCATCTCATCGTCCAGACAGAACGTCTTACTGCACTTCCACCTTCACGCTCGCTTCAGCGGCCAAGGTCTGATGATCCTTATCCGCCGCTACGATCTTGATGACATGGGTCCCAGGAGCCATGCCCTTCACTGATTTCTTATCCCATCCCTTTTGGTAGACCTCATCCACAAAACAATGGGCATGCGTCGCCTGACTGCCTACTTTGAGATCATAGACGATCTCAACATCACTCCCGACCTTGGCACCAGCTGCCGGACTCTTGATGGTGATCTTGCTGCCGTCATCGGTCGCGGCGAATGCCGAAAGACCGAAACCCAAGGTCAACATACCGACTGCCGCGAACATTGCTGCTACACGCTTCATCTCGACCCTCCTCATGTATAAGAAAGAAATGTAAAACTGATCTACAAGCAACTGACCCAATACTTTACCGCGGAGATTTCCCATCTTCAATCCTCTGCCGCCCGACCTCGCTGAACGATCGCAGCCCCGTTCATCCTGCTCCAACCAGTTGCTTGCGCTCCATCGACGCGATCATGGATTGAAAGAGGAGCCGCCCATCTTCGTTCCCCAGCACTGTCTCCGCACAACGCTCAGGATGCGGCATCATACCGAGAACATTCCCGGCAGCATTACGAATGCCGGCGATATTGTCGAGTGACCCGTTTGGACAAGCTTCCGGTGTGACTTTCCCATCAGCCCTGCAGTACCGGAAGATAATCTGCGCATTGGCTTGAAGCCCAGCCAATGTGACTGGATCGGTATAATAGTTCCCATCTGCATGCGCGATGGGGATCTTGAGCACCTGCCCTGACTTGTAGAGACTCGTAAACGGGGTCGAAGCGTTCTCTACTTTCACATGGGTCTCGCGGCAAATGAAATGCAGCGACTTATTTCGTAGCATGGCCCCAGGCAATAACCCTGCCTCCAACAGAATCTGAAATCCGTTGCAGATCCCGAGCACCAAGCCCCCGCCACCGGCAAATTGTTTGACCGCCTGCATCACTGGGGAAAACTGCGCGATCGCTCCCGTGCGAAGATAGTCACCATAGGAAAACCCACCCGGCAGGATGACCGCGTCTAAACCCGCTAAGGAAGCTTCTTTATGCCACACCATGGTAACCGCTTGGCCCAGCACGTCCTGAAAGACATGCCGGCAATCGTGATCGCAATTACTCCCCGGGAAAACGACGACACCGATGTTCATAAGTCAGTCCTAAGTGCTGGGTGCTGAGTCCTGAGACTGAGGTGAGGCTTCCGGAATTCTTTAAAACACTCGTCACTCAATTCTCGGCACACAGCACTACCCCAGTTCGTACCGATACTCTTCAATAATCGTGTTCGCGAGGAGCTTTTCGCACATGGCCTTCACCTCAACCTCAGCCTTGGCCTTATCGGTCTGATTGAGATCCAACTCCATATATTTCCCCACACGAACGTTGGCTGCATGCTTAAACCCGAGCGAGCCCAGCGCATGCTCGATGGCTTTCCCCTGTGGGTCAAGAATCCCCTGTTTCAGCGTCACATGAATTTTCGCCTTCACAACCTACTCTCCCGCTTCTCTTCAGCTGCATTCATCCGATCCACATACTTCTTGATCCAGAGAATCACAGCGATGGTAAGCCCGCCGCACAACATCAATCCCACGAATGCCCAGCGCCACGGCGACTCATTCAGCCGATAGGCCATCACGCCAACAATGGCCGCCCAGACGACCACTGATGCGATCAGCCCATAATTCAAGTACGCCCGCAGCATTCTTCTTTCTTCCCTCTCTCCCAAAGATCAGGAGGGGACTCTGAGCCTTGCCCTGCGATATCACGGCAACTTGAGACACCGCATTCGCTAAGCCTGAACGCTCCGCCTTGCGGACGGCTCGCGATGTTCGATGTTCCGTGTAAGCTCCGCTTGGAACGGAACAAGTTTCGCGTGCCGAGCGACGGCGAAAGGTTGTGTGTGGTCAAGTTGCCGTGCGTACGCAGGCAAGGTTCAGGTCCCCGCTACCCACACACCCGTTTCAACACCTCCTGATACGCCTCCTCGATCTTCCCCATATCCTTTCGAAACCGATCCTTATCCATCGACTCGCCTGTCGTGACATCCCACAAGCGGCAGGTGTCCGGAGAAATTTCGTCCGCCAGGATCAATTTATTATGGAACACACCAAACTCGAGCTTGAAATCCACCAGCTGCATCTTCCGCTCGGCGAAGAACGGCTTCAGAATCTTATTCACCGCGTGCCCCAGCTCGCGCAGCTCCCGCAAGACACCAGGCGTCGCGACATTCATCAACCGCAGATGGTCGTCGTTGACCAGCGGGTCGCCCAATGCGTCGTTCTTGTAATAGAACTCGACAATTGCCGGATCAATCCGATTCCCCTCTTTCAATCCCAGCCGCTTCGCCAGACTACCTGCCACCGTATTTCGCACCACGACTTCGACCGGTACGATTCGGACTCGCTTGGCGAGCATTTCTCGATCATTCAACCGCTCCACAAAGTGAGTGCGGATCCCTCCCTGCTCCAAGAGCTGAAAGAGCCGCTCCGAAACTTTATTATTGATCACCCCTTTTTCGACGATAGTGCCGCGCTTCTGTGCATTGAACGCCGTCGCGTCGTCCTTGAAATACTGAATGACCTGGTCTGAGTTTCCGGTCGAAAAGATTTTCTTCGCCTTGCCTTCGTAGAGCAGTTCCCCTGTCGCCATGATCAGACCTCAGCCTTCAGCTCACTGGACCAACGACTCAATAATCTCGTCCACAGATTGCACGACCCCTAGGAGAGTGGGATGACCGATTCGACGAACATACTGAAACTCCTTCACCTTCTCAAGCGACAGTATCAGACTATGAAAGTCATCCAGCTTCGAGGTTTCAAAATAGGTGATGAAGTCAAGATCGTCCAAGCCCGTCGAGTGATAGAGTTTTCGCTTGACGGTCTTCAAGTACGGCAGCGCAGCCACGGTATGCTCCTGCATCATGGCAACCTGCTTTTCACGATCCATCCCCCACCATTCGGCTGATTTCTTGACTGGGATGACGATCGCATACGGTTTCTGCCCCGGCTCGCTCGGAGACGCGAGATCCGCCTTCATCTGCTCGGAAAATCCAGGAACATAGGATGGTTTCTTCGTCATCCCATGCATGATTCCCGCTGTCTTGAGATGTCGCCCGAATTGACTGCTCTTCAAGTCGAGGAGAAACGCTTGAATGTCACGCAACTCCATCCCATGAATGCGGAACAACAGATCGGCATGATCGGCAAGTCCGCGAAGCAGATACAGATCAATTGCCACATGCTCCCGATGTTGCTCCACCACCCCTTTGAGTGTGGCCAGACGAGCAATCCGGATCGAGGAGTCGAGTTTTCCCCACTGGTCATCGAGCGTAAAGACGGCAAAGCTGCCGTACACCCCGGCATCGGTCAGGAGCTTCTCCCGGTCCACCCCCGCAGAGACGGGAGAAAACCAGAAACCCATGAAGAGAAAACCGCACATGACCGTCCTGAGAAATACGCGCGTCATGACCTCGCTCCCTTCTTCTTACCGCCGGAGGACGACCTTGCCCGTCCAAATACCCGTCGATAGATTTGGTCGAGATGGCGCAGATAGTATTGCGGGTTGAAACAGGTCGCAATCTCACGCCCGTTCAGGTGTTGCGAGATAAAGGGATCCCTCTCAGCCAATTCTTGCAATCCGCCGCCCCCCCGCCAGGACGCCATCGCATTCCGCTGAACCGCTTCGTACGACTCTTTGCGTTGCGCACCCTTCTCGATGAGCGCCAACAGCAACCGCTGCGAATAGACCAGCCCCCCGGTCAGTTCGAGATTTCGCCGCATGCGCTCCGGATAGACGACCAGATGCTCGATGAGATCCGTGACCTTGGCCAGCATGTAATCGACCAGAATCGTACTGTCCGGCATGATCACCCGCTCCACCGACGAATGGCTGATGTCACGTTCATGCCAGAGTGCGACGTTTTCCATAGCCGCGAGACTATTCGCTCGCACGAGTCTGGCCAGTCCACACAAATTCTCCGACACAATCGGGTTCCGTTTGTGGGGCATCGCCGAGGATCCCTTTTGGCCTTCCGAGAAATATTCTTCCGCCTCGAGCACTTCCGTCCGCTGCAGGTGCCGAATCTCCGTGGCAATTTTCTCGATACTGGCCGCCAGCAGGGCGAGCGCCGTTGCGTAGGATGCATGGCGATCTCGTTGCACCACCTGATTGGACACGGGATCGGCCTTCAAGCCGAGCTTGGCACAGACATACTCTTCAATCTCAGGCCCCTGGTGCGCAAAGGTCCCCATGGCCCCGGACAACTTGCCGACCGCAATCTCGTTTCTCGCCGATCGTAACCGTGCTTGATGGCGGCCGACCTCCTCATACCAGAGGGCGAGTTTCAGACCAAAAGAGATCGGCTCCCCGTGAATACCGTGAGACCGCCCCACCATCACCAGATCCTTATAACGGAAGGACTGCCGTTGGAGAACGCCCAACAACCGTTCGATGCCGCTCAAGATCAAGTCCAGCGCCTCGGTCATTTGCACGGCCAGTGACGTGTCAACGATATCCGATGACGTCAGTCCCATGTGAAGAAACCGGTGGTCCGGCCCCACGCTGTCCATGAGGGACTCCAGAAAGGCGATCACATCATGTTTCGTGACTTTCTCAATCTCGGCGATCCGGTCGATGTCGATTCTGGCTCTCTTCCTGATTCTCGACGCCGTTCCACGCGGAGCCTGTTTGGCCTGTTCAAATGCCGCACAGGCCTGGAGTTCGACCTCCAGCCAGATCTCATACTTGTGCTTCAAGTCCCAAATGGCTTTCATTTGGGGACGCGTGTACCGCTCAATCACCGTCTGCTCTCCTCCACATCGGCCGATTCGGGTCCGCCCGCTTCGCAGCTAATCGTGAATCAGTTGTCAATGCCTTGTCCAGCACGGCATTGACAAACTTTGAGGCATCATCATCTCCAAAACTCTTGGCCAACTCAATCGATTCATCCATCGTAACCTTCGCAGGAACCTCATCGATCCAGAGCAACTCGTACAGTCCGGCACGCAAAATATTGCGATCGACGATCGGCATGCGATTCACCGTCCAGTTCGTCGCGTACTTCGCGATGGTGGCATCAAGCTCCTTCCGATGTTCCAGCACACCTCGAACCAACTGTTCCGCAAAGGCCCGAGACTCCTCGGAAACGGAATACTCGCGCCAAAACTCATCCAGCCGAAGATCCCCCTTGCCATGAATATCGTGTTGAAAGAGAATCTGCAAGGCGCGCTCGCGAGCCTGATGACGGCTACCCATAGCTACACAGTGAGAATATTGGAAAGTTGAAAGGTTCGCACGTTCACAGACTGACAAGAGAGAGAACTCACCGTTTTGTCCTTCCTGCTGTCCGCCCGCTTTGACTTGCAGACTCCCCTCTTTCTGACTTTCTGTCTTTCCCACTGATCGTTTGCATCACTCGCACCATCTCGATCGCCGATTGTGCCGCCGCACCGCCACGGTTGAATTGCCTCTGGTCTGCACGCTCCTCCGCCTGCGCCACCGTTTCCGTCGTCAGCACGCCGAAGATAATGGGCACCTCGGTCTCTAAGGCCGCCTGACCGATCCCCCGGCTCACTTCCGAGCAGATGTAATCGAAATGGGGCGTATCGCCGCGAATCACGGCTCCCAAACAAATCACTGCATCATAGTGATTCGCTCGCGCCATCGTGCGAGCCACGAGGGGAATTTCAAACGCGCCTGGCACACGCACCACGTGAATGTCGTTCACGGCCACACCACTGTGGGCTAGTGTGTCGGTACAGGCACGCAACAGCTTGCCGGTGATCCGCTGATTAAATCGTGCCACAACGATGCCGAATCGAAGTCCCGCTGCCGTACGTGATGTTTTCTTTGCCATGAGTTCAAAAGCTCCAGATTCATCCACTAGCCAATGCTGGATCGGGTCGGCACGCCCTCCCCGCTCAGACTTTCTTGAGAAGATGCCCCAGTTTCGCTTTCTTTGTGCGAAGATACCGAACATTCGCAGCACGGGGAGGAGTCTCAATAGGAACACGCTCCACGACCTTGAGGCCATAGCCTTCGATCCCAATGATCTTCCTCGGGTTATTCGTAATCAACCGAATCTGGTGGAGCCCCAGATTCGCCAAAATTTGCGCGCCGACCCCATAGTCACGGAGGTCGGCCTTGAACCCGAGCTGTAAATTAGCTTCAACCGTGTCACTGCCCCGATCTTGAAGTCCATAGGCTTTAATCTTGTTGAGCAACCCGATACCACGGCCCTCCTGATTCAGATACAATAAGACCCCTCGTCCGTCCTTCTCAATGATCTCCATCGCAGAGTGAAGTTGATCACGACAATCGCACCGCAGCGATCCCAGCGCGTCGGCAGTCAGACAACCGGAATGGACGCGAACCAGCGTCGGCATCCCACCCTCAACGCGTCCCTTCACCAACGCAATGTGGGTCACGCCATCGATTTGATTTTCGAAAGCTACCGCCTCGAATTCTCCAAACGTGGTCGGCAGCCGTGCGCTCGCCGCCCGTTTGACGAAGGTTTCCCTCCGCATCCGGTATTCGATCAGGGCCTTCACCGTCACCATTTTCAGCTTATGGGTCTTGGCAAACTTCGCCAGCTCAGGCACACGCGCCATTGTCCCATCGGCATTCATAATCTCGCAGATCACACCGGCAGGTTTGAGGCCGGCCAACCGTGCCAGATCAACCGATCCTTCCGTTTGGCCGGCACGCCGAAGCACGCCCCCGGTTTGCGCCTTGAGTGGAAACACGTGGCCAGGGCGAGCGAGGTCACTCGGCTTACATTTTGGGTCGATCGCCACATGAATAGTCGTGGCTCGATCGGCGGCAGAAATGCCGGTCGTAATATCTTTACGCGCATCGATCGAGACCGTAAACGCTGTCCCGAACGTGGCCGTATTCTCTGCCGCCTGTTGGGGCAGCTGCAATTCTTCCACCCGCTCGGGGGTCAGTGCCAAACAAATCAGGCCACGGGCATGCTTCGCCATGAAGTTGATGGCCTGCGGGGTAACTTTTTCCGCAGCCATGACGAGGTCGCCCTCGTTTTCACGGTCCTCGTCGTCGACGAGGATGATGAACTTCCCCTTCTTAATGTCACGGATCGCGTCTTCGATGTGATTGAACGGGCTAGGCATAAGGTATCCAATCTAGCATTTCAGACCGAACCTTGAATATGATTTTTTTGCCGGCCCTTCGACGGCCCGGGGATGTTCAGGAGGGAAGATTCACCGGAGACGATCCGTTCGGGCGCAATGCCACCATCACCGTTCCCCATGCACAGACCGCCAGCCCGGCAAACAGCCAAAATCCTAACTCGTAGCTCCCTGAGAACCCTTTCACCGTGCCGATCAGAATCGGCAAGACAAAACCACCAACAGCGCCTGCCGCACCGACCACACCCGACGCCAATCCAATGTCTCGAGGAAACCATTCGGCAACGAGCTGAAAGACCACGCCGTTGCCGAATCCCATTGCCGCCGTCGCGACCACCATCATCGCCACGCCCATAGTGTGTGAGGGGCTCATGACTGCAACCACCGCCCCCGCAATAGCCGGCAGCACATAATAGAGCGCCCGCAGTCCACCTTGGCGATCGGCAACATACCCGCCGATTGGACGAATCACACTGCCGATCAACCCACAGAAGGCTGCGATGATCCCAGCCTCAATCGCCTCGATTCGATACACATCATGCAGTAACAGTGGAATCACACTACAGAGGCCCACAAAACCGCCAAACGTAATCGCATAGAGGAAGCAGAGCCAATAGGCCGATCGCCGCCGGATCAGTTCCGCAACATGATACCACCACGCCCCCACGCCCCCCTCTGGAGCCGGTGACATCCGTGGAACCAGCAACTCAAACGCTACCAGAGTCACGGCAACAACAGCGGCCATGATCCCACAAATCTGATGCCAGTCCATGACAGCCGCCCAGCGTGGCGCCAAAAAGAAGATCAGTACCGTACCGACATTCCCCGACGCAGCAATGCCCAGGATCAGTCCCTGTGCCGAAGGTGGATAGGCACGGCTGGCAAGTGGAAGCGCGACGGCGAAACTCGCCCCAGCCACACCGAGACCAAGTGAAAACACGAGAGCCGCACCATACCCACTCACCCCGACCCATCCCCACGACAGCACCAGCAACTCCACAACAAGTATCACGACCGCCGTGCGCCGGGCCCCCAGCCGATCCGCGCTCCATCCGGCGACCATCCGCAACAGGGCCCCACCAAGGAGAGGCAGGGACACCAGCCAGGCGATCTCGGCGTCACTCAATTGCAACGCCGTGACCAGAGGAATGCTCATTGCCGCGATAAGTAACCAGACCATGAAACTGACCGTGAGATGAACCCAGGCCCCGACCAGTGACGGCCAATGGCCGCTTTTCAGAATCTCCCAGATCTCGGACACCCGAAACCTCCCTCCCCTATTCAGCTGATCACTATAGGGGAGCCCCTTTGAAGGGCGCAAGAGAGGCTGGCCTATCCCGCCTGACTCATGACGGTTCAGCACGAACCCTCGTGGATCACACATCTCGTGGCGAGTCACGACTCTGAGTTTTATGTTTCAGGTTCCAAGTTTCATGTTTTTGGTTCCATACCTTGAAACATTGAACATGAAACCTGGAACTCAGGGAATTCTGAACCGAAACCGCTCGACCTGCAGACAGCCATGCCCTCGTTTCCACACCTCATCACGCTTTCTTCCGGCCTCAACCATCCAACCTCAGACCCGTTCGTCAGACACCCTTTGGGCGGCTCATTTCTGCTATAGTCACGCTCGCGATGAGTAACCAGGATCGGGTACAGGACGAGTCGGGCGACACCCTCGAACCAGAAATCCTTGAACCAACAGATGACAAGGAGATCGAGGCTGACGCGGCATCACTGGTACTGGACATTTCCGCATCCGACAGCCCCCAGCCGGTCGACAGCACTGCCGTGGTGCCGGTTACCGCGCTGCAGCAATACCTCGCAGAAGTCCGCCGGCACCCCTATCTTTCAAAAGAAGAAGAGCTCCAGCTTGTTCAGGAATACCGCACCCATGGCAGTCGGGAAGCGGCGGTCAAGCTCATCATGGCCAACTTGCGCGTCTCCGTGTCGATCGCGGCCGAATATCTCCACACCGGCGCCGATCACATGGATCTCATCCAGGAGGGGAACGTCGGCCTGATGCAGGCCATCAAAAAATTCGATCCCTCCAAGAACGTCCGCTTCTATGCCTATGCCGCCTGGTGGTCACGAGCCTATATTCTCCGGTACCTCTTGCATACCTTTCGTCTGGTGAAAGTCGGCACGACGCAAGACCAACGAAAGCTGTTCTATAACCTTAAAAAGGAAAAGGCCAAGCTCGAACGGGAGGGTTTCGCGCCGGACACGAAATTACTCGCGGATCGCTTGAACGTGCGTGAACGCGACGTGGTTGAAATGGATCAGCGTCTCGGCAACTGGGAACTGTCGCTCGACCAACCGATCGGTGAGGACCAGGAACACACTCTCCTCGATGTCTTGCCGTCCCACCACGAACCAGCAGACGAACAACTCGCCGATCATCAGTTAAAGACTCTCTTTCGGGCCAAACTTGCGGAATTCATTCATACCCTGGAAGAGCGAGACGAAGACATCTTGAGAAATCGCATTTTATCAGACCATCCCCTGACCTTGGATGACCTCGGCGAGAAGTATGGCATCACAAAAGAACGAACCCGCCAATTAGAAGCACGCATCATCAAACGCCTCCGTGACTTCATGAAGAAAGACATTAAAGATTTTGACCACCTCCGGTCATGAGACTCTAGGCCATTTCGCCCTACCCCATCACCCAAATAGACATAGAGTATTGATATCGCAGTAGGTTATGATGTGCGCCTGTCGGGAGGGGGAAGAAGGCCCCGGCGATAAAAAACCTCGATTCGCCTCTTGACTTGGGGCAACGAAGGCCTATCTCCACACCAGTTACAAGACTGCTGGGATCGCAAGCGAGTTCAGCTCAATTCCCAAACCGTCAACATCTAACGAGTTCACTTTCATCAGGAGGAGGTTCTGCTATGGGTACCGCTGAGAAGGAAAAGAAGAATATCGCCAAGGGCTTCCAGCCGCTGGGCGAGCGAGTGTTTGTCACCTACACCGAAGAATTGGAACGGACCGCCGGCGGGATTTATGTGCCGGATTCAGCAAAAGAGAAGCCTCAACGGGGAGTCGTGCAAGCAGTCGGCAAGAAAGTGGAAAACGTCAAGGTCGGCGATCATGTCCTGTTCGACAAGTATTCGGGCAGCAAGCTTCGCATTGAGGACGAAGAGTGCTTGATCCTCAAGGAAGAAGACATCCTTGGGATCTTTACGGCATAGCATCAGTGGAAAAGTCGGCAAGTCTGAACGTGATGAGAGGCACGTTCTGACTTTTAAACCTTACAAACTTTCGCAACTTTTGATTAAAACGGAGGAAAGATAATGGCAAAGCAACTTTTGTACGGCGATACAGCGCGCGCCTCCATCCTGAAAGGGGTGAACCAGCTCGCAGACGCCGTGAAGGCGACCCTCGGCCCGAAGGGCCGGAATGCGATTCTCGACAAGAAGTTCGGCGCCCCGACCATCACCAAGGACGGCGTGACGGTCGCCAAGGAAGTCGAACTGAAGAACCCCTACGAAAACATGGGCGCTCAGCTGGTTCGCGAAGTAGCCAGCAAGACCAGCGACACGGCCGGTGACGGCACCACCACCGCCACCGTGTTGGCCCAAGCCATCTTCCGGGAAGGCGCCAAGAACATCACCGCCGGTGCCAATCCCATGGAAATCAAGCGGGGCATCGACAAGGCCGTCGAGGCCGTGACTGCCGAGCTCAAGAAGCTCAGCAAGCCCTGCCAAAATAAGACTGAGATCTCCCAAGTGGGCACCATCTCCGCCAACAACGACAAGACCATCGGTGACTTGATCGCGGAAGCCATGGAAAAGGTCGGCAAGGACGGCGTCATCACCGTGGAAGAAGCCAAGTCGATGACCACCTCGCTGGACGTGGTCGAGGGCATGCAGTTCGATCGCGGCTACATTTCTCCGTACTTCGTCACGAATGCCGAGCGGATGGAATGTTCCGTGGAAGAGCCGCTCATCCTGATCAACGAAAAGAAGATCAGCAGCATGAAGGACCTGTTGCCGTTGCTCGAACAAGTGGCCAAGATGGGCAAGCCGCTCGTCATCCTGGCGGAAGAAGTCGAAGGTGAAGCACTGGCCACCCTCGTGGTCAACAAGTTGCGCGGCACCTTGAATGTCGTGGCCGTCAAAGCTCCGGGCTTCGGCGATCGCCGCAAGGCCATGCTGGAGGATATCGCAATCCTCACCGGCGGCCAGGTGATTTCTGAAGACATCGGCATCAAGCTCGAGAACGTGAAGCTGACCGATCTCGGCCGCGCCAAACGCGTCACGATCGACAAGGACAACACCACGATCGTGGAAGGTTACGGCGATGCCAAGAAGATCGAAGGGCGCGTCAAGCAGATCAAGGCCCAGATCGACGAAACCACATCGGACTACGATCGCGAAAAGCTGCAAGAGCGGCTGGCGAAGATCGTGGGCGGCGTGGCGGTCATCAATGTCGGCGCCGCGACCGAGACCGAGATGAAGGAGAAGAAGGCCCGCGTCGAGGACGCGCTGCATGCCACCAAGGCGGCAGTGGAAGAAGGTATTGTCCCTGGGGGTGGTACGGCCTACCTCCGCTGCATCAAGGCACTCGATGGGATCAAGGATGTCCCGGCGGAGCAAAAGGTCGGACTCGACATCGTCCGCCGTTCGCTTGAAGAGCCACTCCGACAGATCGCCTCGAATGCCGGCGCAGAAGCCTCGGTCGTCGTCGGCAAGGTTCGGGAGGACAAGAACGCCAACGGTGGTTACAACGCCGCCTCGGACGAATATGTCGATATGATCAAGGCCGGCATTATCGATCCGACCAAGGTCTCGCGCTGCGCGTTGCAGAACGCGGCCAGTGTGGCAGGCTTGATGCTCACGACCGAAGTTATGATCACCGAACTTCCTGAGGAGAAGAAGGAACCAGCCGCCGGCGGTGGACATGGCCACAGCCACGGGATGGAAGGGATGTACTAATTAGCTGACGGCTGATAGCTGACAGCTCTGAAGGGCTCGGTGGGCAACCACCGGGCCCTTTGTGTTTCTTGCCCTGTTTCACCGCTAAAACTTTATGCCTATCGCTCTAAGTGTCCCTTTGAAGATCGGTGAGGTCTTCGGCTCGACAAAGAATGACTGGAACGTCCGATGCACCATCCCCGTATGACGTTGATGGTCGGCCTGGAAGGACGCAACAGTCTTCTTCCGATCCTCGATCCCATACCCCATCCGAATGGCGCAGCGCTCCAATTCATCGGTCTCAGCGGGAAGAGAATGCGTCTGGAGGTCATGCACCATCTGAAGTTTGTGTTCGACATCACGGAGGAACAGATAGGCCGCCGTCAACGAATTGGCCGCTTCATCGCCGCAGTCGTTTTACAAGAGCGGCGGCTTCGCGCAATGCTTCTGAGAGCGTGGGACCAGCGGATGCTTCGAGGTCGGTGTGACCGTGCCTGTGGTGTGGATAGGTAGGCAGGTCTCGCGCAGCAGGGTCGCGCGCGTTGTCATATCGAAAAATAAGGCTGCTGCTCGCCGTCACATACTGGTAGGCATATTTGAGTCTGATGCTGGTGGGGTGTAGTTGCAGATATTCCTTAAAGTGGAGCACCGTTCCATCGGCAAACGTCGCTGATCCTTTTATGATCCCTGCTACAGGCGGGCGATCTTCATACCCGAGAGACTGAGACGATGTGGGGCGTTTCAAGAATGGTCGAGCGAATTTGTGATGCGTAGTCGGCTATCGACATACTTCGAGCTGCTCGAGATGCGTGAGTGTCTCTTGCAACGTCCGACGGAGCTCCAGCTCACCTTCCAAATCCAACAAGTCTTGCTCGTTCTCTTCTCCTCTTGCAACGACACCCCCCAGTACTTGATCCACCGTAACCCCGAGCGCTCTGACCAGAGACGAAATTCGACCCTCTGAGATTGCAAGACTGTCGCGTGTGAGTTTTTTTCCATCTCCAGCGCCTCTTTTACCAAAGGAAGGCTTTGCTCAGGAGACGGGGTCTTGATCTGAATCGTATTCATACCCCTCACTGCAAAGAGAAAACTACTATTCCCACACTCACACACAGACGCTAGCAGAGGCAACCAGGGCTGTCAATCTTGTCCGGTAGTATGGCGCAGCAGACAATCTCCACGATACACAGGGCACACGATCGCCTACGCTATCACGTCCCTACCTTTCCGCCCTCACACCGACTCCTCTACCTCGACGCACCGATCAGACGAAGCGTCAACTTGAGGACCGAGGAGGTCTCCGGCTCGACAAAGAATGACTGGAAGGTCCGATGCACCATCTCCGTGTGCCGCTGATGGTCGGCCTGGAAGGATTCAACGGCCTTCGTTCGATCTTCAGCACCATACCCCATCCGAATGGCACAACGCTCCAATTCATCGGTCTCAGCGGGAAGAGAATGCGTCTGGAGGTCATGCACCATCTGAAGTTTGTGTTCGACATCACGGAGGAACAGATAGGCCGCCGTCAACGCGTCACGTTCTTTGATCGAGAGTAATTTCCTACGAGCCAGTCGGTCCAATGAACCAAGCGTGCTTCGATCGAGCAAGAGCGGCACCTTTCGTCCGGCCAAGACCTGAATGGTCTGTACGAAAAATTCGATCTCCCGAATGCCCCCTATTCCCAACTTGACATTCCGTTGTCCGTGACCACGGTCGGTCATTTTGGCATCGATCATATCTTTCACCGCACGTACGTCTTGCACGATTGCCAAGGCCTGATCGTGGTCTACCTTTCCTCCTGCCCCCAAGATAAACGGCTTGACCATCTTGAGAAACGCCTGCCCGACTGCCTGCGATCCGGCAACGGGCGCCGCCTTCAGTAAAGCCAGCCGTTCCCAGACCTGTCCACGGACGGCATAATACCGCTGATATTCATCGAGTGATCGAGCGAGCTGCCCGATGGACCCTTCCGCGCGTAGCCGCAAATCGACCCGAAAAATGTGCCCTTCTCTCGTGGGCTCAGACAAGACACGCGTTAATTCCCGGGCAAGAATCTCAAAGTATTCTTCATTGGAAATACCGACGCCAGGGGGGGCAGGAGCCCGTCCATCTTTTAAGGCTCTGGTTTCACCACCATGCGCCTCATAGAGGTAGATCAGATCGACATCGGAACTGTAGTTCAGCTCATGTCCGCCGAGCTTGCCCATCCCAATAACGGTGAACCCGGTCTCCACCCATCGTTTTGTTTTAACCTGATGCATCGGCACGCCATATTGCTGGCGAAGATCAGCATCGATGATCTCGTAGGCCATATGGATCAGCACACAGGCCAGGTCTGACAATGAGGCCGTCGTCTCCGGCACGGTGGCAAGCTTGAGGAGATCCCGAACGCCGATGCGCAACATCTCCCGCCTGCGAAAACGACGGAGCGCATCCAGTTTTGTTTCCTTCGCCGTCAGGTGCCCGATGCTCTCTCGAAGCGCCCGCTCAAGTCCTTTCCGTGTCGGTGCGCCCGAGAGCACCTCTTCTTCAGCCAGCCAATAGACCAACATGGGATCTCGGATGAGCGTAAAGGCCAAGGCATCGCTGTTGCCGAAAATCGCACACAACAGATCGAGCATGCGCGGCCACGTTCGCAGATAGTCGAGCAATGACGCACGCGAGACACTCCCGAACAGCCGCTCCCAATGATTCAAGGCCTGGTCCGGATCGGCTGTTCGCGAGATGGCTTCGAGTAACATCGGGAGGATCTCCGCCAGCCGATTGCGCTGGAGAGGATCACCGGCCATCGCATCCAGATTACGGTCCGCCAGATCAAAATCCCGCAGGCCATAGGCGGATAGGATAGCTCGTACCTGTTCGCCATTCCGCTTGGGCGCAAGTAAAACCGGCGTTGGATCTGGTCCTCCAGATCCCCTCCCCCGAACTGATACTCGTGGCATGTCGTTCTTCTCAGACTGCCGTTTCACGCTTCACGCCTCACACTTCACGACCTCCGCGCATAGCGCGGCATTATACTGACAGGTTTCTCTACGCACAATGAAACCGTTCGGGTATACTGACGTTCATGCCAGATCGCGTCACACTACTCAACACCGTCCATCCGCTGTGCCCTGATGTGCCATCCGATCTTCTGCAGGATTTCTTCGCCCGTCTGGATCAGGAATACTTCCAACGGTTCACTCCTCCAACAATTGCCGAACACGTCCGACTGACGGCCCGGCTGACGCCGGAACACCTCTGCGAGGTGGCGTTCGCCGAACAGCCGGACCAACGCTGTGTCATCACGATCGTCGCGTACGACTACTTCTCGGAATTCGCGATGATTTGCGGATTGCTGTCAGCTTTTGGGTTGAACATTGAGGAAGGCGATATTTACACATTTGCGGAGAAAACCGCTCCATTATCCTCTCGGACTAGCCGGAACGAGTACGGCCCGCGCCTCCGTCCTAAGGCCACTCCGGGGTTGGCTCAAAAAAAGATCGTCGATGTGTTCCGCGTACAGCCGGTCCCAGGGGTGGAGTTAGGAAGGAAACAACAACATCAGCTGGCTGATACGCTCTCCTCAGTAATCACCCTGCTGGATAAAGGACAGTTTGAGGAGGCGCGTTTCGCTGTGAACCGCCGTCTCGTGGAACAGCTCGGCAAACGCCGTGGCTCGTTCAGCGGCCTGCTCCATCCCGTGCAGATCACTTTCGACAACGGCCAATCACCTGTTGACACGGTCATGGACATCCGGTCGGACGATACACCGGCCTTCTTGTACGCCTTTGCCAATGCCCTCGCGATGCGGAACGTGTATATTTCAAAAGCACAGTTCGACGTCGAAAACGGGAAGATTCATGATCGCTTTTATGTCCGCAACCGGCACGGCCAGAAGCTCACCGATGCGGCTGACCAACAACAATTGCGCCTCACGGCCGTCCTCATCAAACAATTTACCCATGCCCTGACCTGGGCGCCGGATCCGACCAAGGCGTTAGAAGCCTTCGACCAATTCCTCGACCTGACGGTTCAGCAAACGAAAGGAAAGGCTCAGCAGGAAGCTTTGGCCTTTCTCAGCGACAAAAAGACCTTTCCCCTGCTCGCCCGTCTGCTCGGCGCCAGTGATTTCCTCTGGGAAGACTTTCTCCGTCGCCAGCACAATAATCTTTTACCCCTTCTGCAGGACTACCGCGATGCCCCCCTCATTACCCCGAGAGCCACGCTGCGCAAGGAACTTGATCGTCTGGTCAACCGTGCCAAGTCCGATGAGGATCGGAAAGCCGCACTGAACAGTTTCAAAGATCGCGAGATGTTTCGTATCGACATGAAACACATTGTCGAGCCGGACACAGCCCTGCCGGATTTCTCCGCCGCCCTGACACAACTGGCTGAAGCCATTCTCGATCGAAGCTTAAAGGACTGCCAAACCAAACTGAACAAACTGTATGGCCCGCCACGCTTAGCCAATAAGAAGCCCTGCCCGTTCACCGTCCTCGGCTTGGGAAAATTCGGAGGAAGAGAGCTGGGCTATGCCTCTGACATCGAGGTTTTATTCGTCTATGGCGATGCCGGACGGACCGGCGGGAAACACCCCATCGACAACAGCGAATACTTTGAGCGGCTGGGCTACGAGCTCCTGCAATGGATCGAAGCAAAACAAGAAGGCATCTTCCATGTGGATGTCCGCCTTCGGCCTCATGGAGGAAAAGGCTCGCTGACGAACCCCTTCGATGAAATCGCCAAATACTATAGCGACCAGGGGCTTGCCGCACCGTTTGAACGCCAGTCGCTGATCAAACTGCGCCATGTCGCCGGTGATCCGGAGCTCGGGAAGCGAGTTGAAACCCACCGCGACCACTATGTCTACGGCAGCAAACCCTTGGATCCGAATATTGTTCTCGATGCGCGCCGTCAACAGCTGAAACAGCTCGTGGAACGAGGCACGGTGAACTTGAAGCACAGCCAAGGCGGTATTGTTGACATCGAGTACGCCGTCCAATATCTCCAGATCAAGCACGGATCTCGCCTCCCCATCTTACGGACCCCCAACACTATGCAAGCCTTAGCGGCACTTGTGGATTGTGGCATCGTGACCAGACAGGATGGCGAGGCGCTGCGTAAGGCCTATTTCTTCATCCGGATGCTCATCGACGGCCTTCGCATGGTCCGTGGTAACGCCAAAGACCGTGTCCTTCCACCGGTCGAGTCCGACGAGTTCATCTTCCTGGCGCGCCGCGTCGGATACACGACCGACGACTGGCAAGCCGGTGCCCGCCACCTTCAGACCGACATTACGCAGCACATGACGCTTACCAAAGAGTTCTTCCAACGGACATTCGGGCGGCTCTAACTGGCAAAGAAGCCCTCCTCCCATGAGTTATAAGAAACTCCTCTATAACTCACGATTGGCGCTCACCGTGACTTCTCTATAGAAAACCAGTCCCTTTCGGCAGTACTCGATCTTGTGGCGTAGAGGACACAGGTTCAAACCCATTTTGATTTGTGCAGATGCATGAGCCGATTATTGTCCATATTCGGCTCCCATTTAACGCTTTTCATGAGCCGATTATTTGCTATAATTGGCTCATGTCGTACAACTGGCAACAACCAGAATGGCCTCAATTCCGGTTTGACCTATCTGCCCTCGAGGAGATCTTCCTCACCTTTGCAGAGAAAACCGGGCAGGTCACAGGCCTGGTAAAAGGCTTGTCGCCGGATGCACAGATCGAAGCTGCGGTCGAGCTGATGGCGACAGAAGCCCTCAAGACATCAGCCATTGAAGGAGAGCTCCTAAATCGCCGGGATGTGCTTTCGTCCATCCGTAAAAACCTCGGCATCGAGAAGGAGGCCCAGGCCGGTGATAAAAGAGCGATCGGCATCGCAACCCTGATGACCGATGTCCGCCAGAGCTTCGCGGCGCCACTTTCCCAGGAACAGTTGTTTGAATGGCATCGGATGATCATGGAGGGACACCGACGCGTCCAACCCGGCCAGTGGAGAACCCATGCAGAACCAATGCAGGTCATCTCTGGACCTGTCGGCCATGAGATCGTTCACTTCGAAGCGCCACCGTCCTCAATCGTACCCCGCGAGATGGCGCGTTTCATCGAATGGTTCAATGACACAGGTCCTGACGGAACAAAACCGATCAAGAAGGCCGCCGTCCGGTCTGCCGTCGCCCATCTGTATTTTGAGTCGATTCATCCCTTTGAAGACGGCAATGGTCGTGTCGGACGTGCCTTGTCTGAGAAGGCCCTGTCTCAGGGGCTCAGACGGCCTGCATTGCTGAGCTTGTCTCGAGTGATTGAGGCCAAAAGAAATGACTATTACGACGCCTTGCAACAAGCACAACAGACCAATGAGATCACACCCTGGATCACCTGGTTTGTAGCGATCGCTCTTGAAGCCCAAGCCCAAGCCGAAGAGCACATCGCCTTTACGCTACGAAAGACCAGGCTCTTCGACCGCTTTCGCGGTCAACTCAATGAGCGTCAGATACAGATTCTTCAGCGAATGTTGGAAGAGGGCCCCAAGGGGTTTGAAGGCGGCATGAGTGCAAAGAAATATATGTCCATGGCAGGCACATCGAAGGCCACCGCCACACGTGACTTACAGGACTTAGCGGAAAAGGGTATTTTCGTGCCAACCGGCGGCGGCCGGAGTACGCATTACCGGATTGACCTCTAACATGACGAGTTACCTGAATAGCTGAAACATTTCACTATACTGCTTAACATCGAAAGTAATCCCGCACGACTAAGAGGGATGAGTGCTTCTTCGCATCGGCCATCGCGGGGCAGGCGGGCACGCACCGGAAAACACTCTCGCCGCCATTGAGCGAGGCATTGCACTTCACGCACACCTCATCGAGTTCGATGTGCGAGCGACCAGCGACGGCCAGTTGGTCTTACTGCACGATCCCACGCTCGACCGAACCACCAACGGCCATGGCGCGATCGCAACCCAGCTCTGGAACGATGTCAAGCAACTCACAGGTGACGGTGGGCACCCCCTACCGTTGTTGGCCAACGCGCTCCGAACAGCATCAGGCCACATCGGTGTCATGATCGAGATCAAGACAGAGGGTACCGCAAGGCAGGTTTGCCGTACCGTCCAAGAGGTCCGCTTTAGTGGGTCGGTTATCTACGCCTCCTTCCTCCATGATGAATTGTTGGCTATCCGGCGTGAAAATCATCAGGCGCAGACCATGGCCCTCATCGAAGCGATGCCCGTCAATCGAACGGCGTTTGCAACAGACGCCCAGGCCACACATGTCGGCGTAGCATTTGAAACACTCACACCGTCATTTCTCAAGTCGCTGCACGACCGCTCGCTCCAGGTCTTCGTCTACACCGTCAACGAACCAGCCGACATCCAAATCGCCAAGGCCATGGGCGTCGACGGCATCATTTCTGACTATCCGGAGCGGCTGCTCTGAGTTAAGAACCACCGATTTGCAGGATTTAGCAGATAGGGGTATCTTCATGACCAAATCTGCAGAGAGTAATCAGGAACCGTTCATTAATCGCCGCCTTTATAAACGCGCTCCATGACAAATACCAACTTTTGGTCAGAGATCACGGAAGTTCTTTGGGCAGACATTGAATCGAATGACAGTTACCCAACTGTTCGCCCGCTTTTGGCCCACTATACATCGGTTACAACGCTCGAACAGATGCTTCGCACTGAGGAAGTGTGGTTCTCCAACCCTTTGTATATGAACGACTGGGAAGAGCTTCGCTTTGGAATGCACGTTGGAGCAGCGAAGTTCAGATCACATCAGGCATTACTTGACGCCTGCGAGACGACAGAGAACCATACAGCATTGATCAGTTCATTTGATCAATTGCTCAACGAATTCGACTCTAAGCATGCAATGGATACCTATATATTGTGTTTAACAGAACATTGCTTTCAAGATACCGACGGTTTGCTTTCAATGTGGCGTGGATATGGTGCGAACGGGGGTGGCGTGGCCGTGGTTTTTGATACCACGAAACTAAGGTCTGATGATAAGTTACCATTCATTGTAAGCAAGGTGACATACGCCGACCAATCAACACGCATCAAATGGATTGAGGACAAGATAACGTCTCTTGCGCTTGCAATCTCCAAACATGAGAAAACACAGGAGAACCTACACGCCGCATCATATGGGTGGCTTGAACGATTAAAGCTTTTCTCTCTTTTCACAAAACATAGTGGATTTTCGGAAGAGGGAGAATGGCGCGTTGTCTACCTAAGCGATAGAGATAAGGAACAACGGTTCGCAAAGATGCTTGGCTATACTATTAGTAATAGAGGGGTTGAGCCCAAACTTAAGCTTAAAATCAAGGAACTCAGAGCTGATCAGGATAATGCGCTTTCGCTAGACACCCTTATTGAACGCATAATTCTAGGGCCTTCCATTTCAACGATTTTGGCCACCAATTCTGTTCGTCGAATGCTCGAACTTAACCAACGGGCATCGCTGGCAGGCAAAGTGGTTGCTTCTTCCATCCCGTTCAGGCCATAAGCTTTCCACTACTGATTTCGGATCTTACGATATACACGATCAATAGGAACCAAAGGGATCGGGAGTGCGTTCTGACCTCAATTGGTGCAATGCATCGTGTAGCTTATCTACGGAGTAGCCGTCACAGCCAGGCAGAATCCTAGACCATGAAGCAACGCGTCAAGGCCCCCGTCCTGAGAGCATCCTGCAGGGACTTTCTCTATCGGGTCTGTTTTTCCTAACTAGCCATACGATACCTTCCATTGTGACAAGAACGGTATGATGAGCCGCATTCTATTACCAGCTTTTCTAGTTGGACTCATTGACACATTCTCTTTGGCGCAGTAGCCTATTCTCAGGTCACACAACAAACCGCACAAGATGAACGGAAAGGAAACCCCACGATGACCTCTCGATGGAGCGCGCTGTGTCTGTGCCTGGCCCTCGTCGCCACAGGCTGCAGTAGCAACAGAGCCGAGATTAAAGAAGACCGTCTGACCGTTGGCAAGGTCCAAGGAGAAATCAAAGTCGGCATGTCCGCCGCCCAGGTGGCCGAACTCCTGGGAAGCCCCAATATCGTGACCACTGACGACAAACGCCGCGAGGTCTGGATCTATGACAAAGTGTCGACCGATCGCGTGGATACGTCCAGCTCCTCTTTTGCAGGCATCATTATTCTTGGCGCCGCATCCCGCGACAGTTCCAGCTCACAGCGCCAACGGACGCTCACAATCATCATTAAGTATGACGAAGAGAAGAAAGTCCGAGATTTTGCGTACAACTCCACCCAGTTCTAGCATGCAGTGCGGGTCTGGACTTTGGCGAACACTTGTGGTGATAGCATGCCTTGCCATGTCGAACCTGTTCATCGGGTGCGTGGCACAGACACAACCAACTGAACTGTTTCAGCTGGCACCAGAGAGCGCCGCCCATCGGGCCATGCAAACCCGCCTCTTCGAAACCAAGGATGGGACGGAGTTACTATCCGCCGCAGCCGCTGTCCTACAGGATCTTGGGTTTCAGGTCGAAGAAAGCGTGCGTGAGGTTGGGTTTTTGCGAGCAACCAAAGAACGAAGCGCTCGGGAGTACGGTCAGGACCTCACCCGCTTTTTCGTCTTTCTCCTGAGCGCGCCGCTGATACTCGTGCAACAACCTCCGATCGTTATGCCCGTCGATCTCCATCAAAAGATCGCCGCCACGCTGGTCACCAGACCGGTCAATCCAGAGACCACGCGCCAGGAAGTCAGGGTCGTGTTCTACCGAGTCGTGTGGCAAGGAGGGGGATCGTCTGGACAACAAGGCATTCCACCCGGGGAGCAACGAATGGAAATGCTGCGCGATGCGGTGATGTACCAGACCTTCTTCGCAAAATTGTCCAAAGCCGTGTTTCTGGAACCATTCGCACTCTGAGCACGAGGTAATGATGAAGTTGGAGAACGTGAGAGGAATCCTTGCAGTCGTCGGCCTTGTGCTCATCGAAGGCTGCGCTGCCCCGCAACCCAGTCCTGACCTACTGGCGCCGACTGAGGCGCAGATGAAGATTCGGAGCTTGCAAACTCGATCCTTCGATCTCAAGGATCGTCAACTGGCCATGCGTGGCGTCATTGCAGCGCTGCAAGACCTCGGTTTCATCATCGAGCGAGCCAATGAATCCTTGGGGCTGGTGACGGCGGCACGGTTCGCCGAGCCGAACTTCTACGATGTCGTCGGTGTGACTGTCACGGTGCGCTCGGAAACCGAGAGCCGGATGATGGTCCGTGCGAATGCCATCTACAACAACAAGCCCATCGAAGATCCCAAGGTCTACCAAAACTTCTTCGCCACACTGGAACGCGCTCTCTTTGTCACCCAGAACTGATGAACCTGGTCTCTCACCAAAGGATACCTACCCAATTCACCAGGCTTCCCGTAAAAGCTGGGTGGCTGAACTGCTGGCTCCTCGTCGGCTTCTGCCTGTTGTTGCAGGGGTGCCCAACACCCTACGAGCTACGGCATGTCAACCAATGGGACTCGCGTGAGCAAATCTGGCTTTCCGAAGAAAGCCAAGTCAAGATTCGCACAGCTCAATCTCGTGTGTTCGACACCTCGGATCGGCGCAAGATGCTGGCGACGATCGTGTCCACCCTGCAGGACTTGGATTTCAAAGTAGAAGTACTCGATGAAGAGCTGGGCCTCGTCTCGGGGAAGAAGTATGTCGAGAATGAGCAGATCTATGGCCTCGATTTGAGCTACCTGCTGTATCAACCAGACACATTGCTGGTGCTCAACCGTCACGACCGGACATGGGGTCCGTTTACTCACCGGAGTAATCTTGTCCGCTTGACCGTCACCGTCCGCAAACGCAACGAGGCGCAACTAGTGGTGCGGGCCAGCGCCCAGTTTTACCTCCGTGCCGTCGAAGACCCCGCGCCTTACCAGCAGTTCTTTCGCGCACTGGAGCAAGCAGTCTTCCTGGAAGGCCACGCCGTAGAATAGCTCGTGTAGGGTCTCAAAGCCCCGTTCGTTCAACGACACTCCGCCAACGTACTAGGCTGCCATCGTGTAGGGCTGCACATTTGCCAGAGTCTCTTGCAGCTGCGCTCGGGCTTCTGTGAGGAGTGCTGGAAGGTTGGCCGGCATAAATCTTGTGGCAGAAATGGCCTGGGGGCTGAAGGCTACCGACGCAGGGCGTCGACTGGAATCGAGTTCATCATAATCAACCACAGCACCGGCTATATGCACGATGGACGTTAGCACGATAAATTCACCGGCATCCTTTGGGCTCAGTTGGCAACGGACCGCCTGTTCGATTTCTACAGGCAAGCCCCAGGATCGGATGAGTTCCGCTCCGACTTCGGCAAAATCACAGCCAATATTAGACTGCTCCACCTCAGCCAATGACGCTTCCAGATACCCTGCTTCAATCAGCGCAGACTGAGCCCGCTGTGGGACAGTCTGATACAAGACATAGTGGCCGATATCGCGCAAGAGACCTGCCATGTATGGCTGTTCCTGGTCATCAACGCCACAGGACTTCGCAATTGCTCGAGCCAGTAGCGCACAGAAGAGACTTTTTCTCCAGAACTTGGACTGATCCATCAGATCAACCGGTATTCCCGCGAAAGTTTGACCGACGGTCGTCGTCGCGACGAACTCGTTGATGACTTGCTTCCCAAGGAGTTGGACTGCGCCGGTCACGGTGTCAACCTGCCTCGACGGTCCATAGGGTGAGTTGTTGGCCATGCGAAGCAGCCTGGCTGCGATGGCCGGATCGAGCTGAAGAGCCTTGACTCGATCTCCCATGGTTGCGTTGGGATCATCCACCACATCCCGCACACGACAATACACTTCGGATAATGTCGACACCGTGGTGCACGCTTGGACCAATTCACTCGCCAATGGCATGGTGGAGCCCCTCCTTCTTGCCTGTCGATGCGGACCGGCTCTCCATCTTCTCTATCGGTTAGGAATGGGCAAAACTATCGTGGAGGCAGGTGACAAGCCTGATGACGTTCCGCCATCACACTGAATTCTAGTCCTGAGGGGCTGAATCGACCATCAGATTGCAATTCTTTGCATGCGACAATTCCCATGGAACCGATATGGAGAGAACACACGGAGATCGCCAGCTGAAGCACTGATGGAAACTATCACCACTAGGGTTGCCAACCAGCCGACCACTCCCTCAGACTACATATCTTCTTACAGAATCCCGCTCATCGCCCCTTCTTAGTACCGACTTCTCAAGCTGGATAGGATTCTCACCGATACAGTCTCTGGCTTCTATCGGGGAACCCCCTATGCCTTCGGCGACGGAATCAACCCTTATCGACTCGATCCGCCCTCGACTACGTCCAAAACTGAAGCCTCTGTTCGATGAGTCCGGACGGTGCCTGCCGATCCTTCAATCCACTTGTCAGCAAATCCTGAATGATGCGGACCCACAGTCCACTCCCGACAATCTGACGCAAGTGATCAGCCGAGACCATGGGCTCACCTGCAAAGTCTTGCAAGTCGCCAACAGCATCGCGTACAGCCCACGGCAGACGATCAGCGCCATCCCTCATGCCGTGAGCTGGCTTGGACTCGATACCGTTCGCGCTCTCGTCGCCACCGCACATCTGGTCGAGCAGTTGCACCATTGGCCGACGCGCCAGCAAGAACTCCGAACCTTGATCGCCAAGTCCCTTGTCGCCGCCACTTACGCGAATGAGCTTGGAACGGCGATCAACTACCCGCAGCCGAGTCAATTATTTACCGCAGCGCTCCTGTACTCGATCGGAGATTTGGCCATTGCCTACCAGGATCCGGATCTTTTTGAAGCACTCCAGGCAGCCTTCCGGAAAGCGAAGCACCCGGCCGACCGTGTCAGTCAGGAAACCAGGCTTATCGGTGTTCCCCGGTTGACCTTGGCCCAAGCTTTGGCTCGACTGTGGAAGCTACCCGACTATCTCGTCGACCTCTTTGACACGGTCGAAGAGTTGCCGATGGGCCGTTGGCAGAGCACACCACAGACATACCGAGGTCTGGTGGTTGGCTCAATCCGGCTTGTGGAGGCGATGACGCATTCCACATCCTCCACGGCCGTTGAGGACGCGAAACGAACACTTCAGCTCGGAAGCGGACTATCTTCACGACGGTTTTCGGATTTGATGAACCAAGCCATGGACCGAGGCCGCCAGCTCACCCGTTCCATGGGACTGGCGATCGATCCACTCCACAACTCGCTGATGCCGTTGAACGGGCACCAGGCCACGGAGGCACCTGTATTACAATCCTCGACTACCAGCATACCCGGTGAAGACCATGGACCCGCTCCGTCGAAAGTTTCTCTCAGCCGGGATGAGCCCCCAGCCCCCATTCGGAATAACCCATTTGAAACACTTCAGGTCTTCCAGAACTCGCTACAAGGCGCGATCGATCTGAATAGCCTCCTTGGAATCTTTATCCAATCGCTCCAGCGGGACGCGGGATTGGGCCGTGTCGGGCTGACACTGCTCAATCCACATGATAGTGATCTTCTGATCGGAAAGTTGGCGCTGGGCGTCACTCCTCTGGCACCCTATCTCTCCTCTCTTTCGGGTTCACTCAGCCGAGAACATTCCTTCTTCCTCTCGATTCTTAAACGGGTCGAGCCACTCCTGGTTCCAAATCTTTCAGACCAGCCGACTGGGTCCATGAAACAGGAATTTGTCGATGTTTGGCACCCTACATCGGCAATACTCGCCCCATTACGAGTGGGGGTGAGACCCATCGGCCTTGTCTACTGTGATCGAGGACCAGGCCGCCCGCCGATGCAGCCTCAGGACTATCAGGCTTTTCAGTTATTTTTTGCTCAGACGACCTTGGGAATGAATCGTTTAGCCGGCATACTCTAGCCTGGAAACAAAGCGGAGGAAGAGGGCAGACAGCTTCCTGCTCAGGCGGATCGAACGATGGCACAGACCCATCGATACCATCAAACTGCTGGGCTGCGCACACCGTGATCGAGGTTGGATTGAGTTCCGCGCTCAGACTGATTTCGATCTGCTTAGGCGGCGACGGCCTGCGGATACACCAGCGCGAGCGTCTCATTCAGCTGGGCCTGAGCATCCGTCATCAGTTCAGGTAGGTTGGCCAGCACAAAGCCTGTCGCCTCCAGGGCCTGCGGACTGCATGGCACTTCGGCGGGTCGCCAGTTCCGATCGCGATCCTCAAAATCGACGACCTCTCCAGCCAAATGCACAATGGATGCATGCTGAACATAGTCACCGGCTTCGTTCGGGCGCAGTTGATGACGGATAGCCTGTTCAATCTGCACGGGCATCCCCCAGGAGTGGATGAGTTCAGCCCCCACCTCAGCAAAGTCACACCCAATATTGGACTGTTCCACTTCAGCCAGAGAGGACCCGAGGTAGCCTGCTTCGATGAGTGCAGACTGGGCCCGCTCCGGTGCATATTGATAGAGGACATAGTGACCAAGATCTCTCAGCAGGCCTTCCACGAAAAACCGCTCGCTGTCCTTAATCCCACAGGACTTCGCAAGCTTTCCGGCCAGCAACGCGCAGAGTACACTCCGATGCCAGAACTTCGACACATCCATCAGTTGGACCGGCACTCCCGCAAAGGTTTTTCCGATCGTCGTCGCTGTCACAAGGTCGATGGTCGCCTGCGTTCCAAGCAGACTGACGGCACGGGAAATCGTATCGATCTGTTTTGGAAACCCATAGATGGGGCTGTTGACAATGCGAAGAAGTCTCGCTGAAATGGCCGGATCGAGCTTCAAAACCTCGGCAAGATCCCCCATGGTCGAATTGGAATCGTCGACCACTTCCCGTACGCGGAAATAGATCTCCGGCAAGGTGAAAATGGAGGTACAGGACTGCACCAGTTCTTGCGCTGTTGGCATGGTCGCGACTCCTCGCCGTTGGGCGTCTCTCTGTTGATGTAGATGTGCCCTCACCTTCTCTATCGGTTACGCATAGACCGAACTGTAGTGTTCAACTGACCACGACTTGACCGAGAACGCTCGGTAGGGTTGAGGATAATTTGGTAACGGCTGCGAAGCCAACTGGCAGGCGCCGGGAATGGCTCATCTGATCACTCCGCTCTTCGCAGGTTATGAAGGTCTGCGTTAGACCGCCTGAGCTCGCTTTTCATCCAGCTCAGCCCATCTCGCATAGAGCCGTTCGACATCCTGCTGAGCCGCATGGAGTGCAGCATGTCGCTCTTGTAAATCAACAGCTGATGACATGATGGACGGATCATCGGCGGCGGCTTGGCAGGTGGCAACCCGTTCTTCGGCTTTCAGGATCCTTGTTTCGATCTGATCCCATTCCTTCTGCTCTTTGTACGACAAACCTTTCCGTTTTGATGGTTTGCCCAAGGCAGAGCGTTCCTCAGAAACCCGAATGCTTCTTTCCTCGGTCGTTTTCCTTTCCTGCCCCGCTTCCCATTGCGCATAGTCGGCGAACCATTCGGCATGGCCTGCTCCATCCAATGCCAGCAGCCTGGTGGAGACGCGGTCCAGTAGCCATCGGTCGTGGGTCACAAGAACTAGTGCTCCGGTAAATTCCAGCAGGCTGTCTTCCAGCACATCGAGCGTGGGAATATCCAAGTCGTTCGTCGGTTCATCGAGGATCAAGAGATCCGCTGGCTGAAGCATGAGTCGGGCGATCAACAATCTGGCCTGTTCCCCGCCGGACAAGCGAGAAACCAGGAGATCCAACTGTTCCGGGCGGAACAGAAAGCGCTTGGCCCATGAAACCAGATGGACGGACCGGTCCTGATACACGACGGCATCGCCACCGGCTGGAGCAAGGGCTCGCCGCAATGAGACCTGCTGATCCAGGGACTCTCGATGTTGCTCGAAGGTGACAATACGCAATCGATCGGCGTGAGTAATCGTACCAGCGTCAGGCGTCAAGCTGCCGGCCAGCAGTTTGAGCAGTGTGGATTTGCCGCTCCCATTCGGTCCGAGCAGCCCAATCCGCTCACCCGGCCCGACCTGCAGATCAAGATTGTTCACGATCGGTTGCGCACCCAGCGTCTTCGCCAAACCGACCACCTCAATCAGCTTCTTGGACCGTCGCCCTGAGGCGGTGAAATCAATCCCTGCAGACCCCTTGGATTGCCGAGACTCGATATCTGTTAGTTCACTGATCATCTGACCGGCCTGGTCGATCCGAGCCTTGGCTTTGGTCGTCCTGGCTTTGGGACCTCTCCGCAGCCATTCCACCTCTCGCCGAACTCTGTTGGCCAACGAGGCCTGATAGTCGGCCTGGGCCTGCAATGCTGCATCGCGCTGCTCCAAAAACTCGCTGTATCGACCCTTGGCCTCAAAGAGACCATTGGGGTATTGGCGATTCAGTTCCCAAATCCTGGTAGTGACCGCTTCCAAAAAGCGCCGGTCGTGACTGATCACGATGAAGGCATGGGGCTCGGCTTTCAGGAGGCCTTCGAGCCAGAGAATACCCTCGACGTCCAGATGGTTGGTCGGCTCGTCCAGAAGCAGCACATCCGGCTCCAACATCAGCGACCGTGCAATCGCCAGTCGCTTCTTCCATCCGCCGGACAGTGTCGAGACGGTTTGATCAGTGCGGGTAAACCCGCCGAGACTCAGAGCTCTGGCGATGCGCCCACCCTGTTCATGAGGGTCCAGCCCCTCGTCGAAAAGTACTCGAACCAGCGCATCTTCGACTGAGTGCTGTTCGGCAAACGACGGTTCCTGCGGTACATAGCCGATCCTGAGCTGTCGTCGCACAGAACGAGTACCGCTGTCTGGTTCCTCAAATCCGGCGAGAATTTTGAGCAACGTCGATTTCCCGGACCCGTTCGGCCCAATGAGGCCGACATGATCCCCCTCGCTCAATCCGAGCGACAGGTCGGTGAACAACGGTTTCACCCCATAACTTTTCCCAAGAGACTCACAACTGAGCAGGATGGCAGGCGGCATAATTAGCGATGACCTAATTCCATGGTGACAGTGTTAGTCCAGTGCACATACCTTCCCAAGGACATGGTCCACCACCTTCTTGAATAGACTGAAGCACTGTAGGATGGTCTTGCAACCAGATTGGATGGTTAGGACGGTTTCAACTCTTCAAAGGCTCGGAGGAGATCGGAGACAGAAAGGACGCCAATAATAGTGGCATCAGCCGTCACGGGAAGATGTCGGATCCCCTGCTTCTTCATGAGCGCCCTCGCTTCAGACAAAGACTCATCCTCTTCAATCGTGACGATGGAACGGCTCATGCAGGTTGCCACTGTCGTCATGTTCGGATCAAGCCCTTTGGCAACCGCCTTTCTCGTCAGATCTGAATCCGTCACAATGCCGATATAGCGTGAACCATCGTCCACGATCAGTGAGCCCACCTTGTACTTCTGCAACAGCTGCCCTGCCTGTTTGATCGTGGCGTCTTTATGGATACTCCGTACCTCATGCGACATATAGTCTTCGACGAGCGCCTGGTCAAGTCCCTTGCCTTTCCTCGTCGCCTGCAGACGGCGACGCAATTCAAGATCCGCCAGACAGCTTTCCAACACTTGCCGACGCTGGTGAAGGCTTTCACGCTCGACATTGTGCGTCCCGCTCTCCTGCGCTTCTTCCGGCAACAGTGCCGATTCACCGGACTTTGCAAAGAAGTAGGCTTCGGATTCATCTGATGCGGCGCCGAACACCTGTCCGATCAGCTCTTCAGCCGACTCATCAAACTCTTCTAGGGAAAGTGATGTCCGCCTGCGTGAAAGAAAGGGCTGGAATTTTACGAGCTGCTGTTTAAACCGCTCGACATACCGGTCGAGAATATCACTCCGGGTCAACCCTGTGCGGACTCGTTTCGGCATCGGCGCCCTCCTCTGTTGTGAACGAGAGAATACCCTATGCGATGACGCTGCTCAAGCTATCCCTGATGCAGGAAGAAGCCCACTGACAGACCCCATAAATTCCCGCTTGATTTTTCTGCCCGGGACCCCGTATGTCCATTCCGTCCAGTATTCACTTAACCAGGCATTCGATGTCAAACCGGATCGTTCCCAGTCCATTATGCCTTCTGTCTGTAGTACTGATTGTCTGGGTTAACCCAGTTTTTGCGGGATGGATTGCGATCGAGAAAGAGTACCAACCGGCTGGGCTTGAGACGATCTATGTTGATCCCGAGCAGATTCAGCGAACAGGCACTCGTGCGACCCTTTGGCAGCTCACGGATCTCAAGTGGAACAACACCACGCGCTTCCTGTCGTTGAAAACGCACAAGGAATTCGACTGTGCGAACTCACGAGTACGAACGCTCCAAGTGATCGAGTTTTCCCGCCAGATGGGCACTGGCCGGTCACGCTCTGGCTACATTGAAAATGGCAACTGGCAGGCGATCGGCACCCACGGTGTTGATCACGCACTTTCGAAGGCGGCCTGCGGGAAGCCTTGACGCGTGACCGCTCCAAGCTTCCCGCCCATGCCGATGAGTGACAGACACTAGACGTCGTAATACATGAAAAATTCGTACGGATGCGGGCGCAGGCGCATCGGATCAATCTCCTTGCTCCGCTTATAGCCGATCCAGGCTTCGATCAGATCTTCCGTAAACACCTCTCCTTTGAGAAGGAACTGATAGTCTCTCTCCAAACTGTTTATCGCCTCATCCAAGCTCCCAGGCATGGTGGGAATGCTGGCCGCTTCCTTCGGATCAAGATCGTACAGGTCCTTTTCAGCCGGCTCACCTGGGTTGATCTTGTTCTGAATCCCGTCAAGCCCCGCCATAAGCATCGCCGAAAATGCCAAATAGGGATTGCAGGATGGATCTGGAAATCGCACTTCGATTCGCTTCGCCTTGGGGCTCGGCGAATACATGGGAATACGGACGCCCGCAGATCGGTTCCGACTGGAGTAGGCCAACAGCACTGGCGCTTCGAATCCAGGGGTAATGCGCTTGTAGGAGTTTGTCGTTGGATTCGTAAAGGCCGCCAGGGCCGGCGCGTGCTTGAGAATCCCGCCGATATAATACAGGCAGAGCTGCGAAATTCCTGCGTAGTCTTTCCCGGCAAAGAGCGGCTTCCCCTCCTTCCAAATGCTCTGGTGCGTGTGCATCCCAGATCCGGCATCGCCGAAGAGCGGCTTGGGCATGAAGGTCACCGTCTTTCCATGACGACGAGCCACATTCTTGACGATGTACTTGTACATCATCATCTTGTCCGCCGTACGCAGGAGCGTATCAAATCGAATATCGATCTCGGCTTGGCCGGCAGTGGCGGTCTCGTGGTGATGCTTTTCCACCTCAATGCCGATCTTTTCCATTTCCAGGACCATTTCACTCCGGATATCTTGCTGGGTATCGGCCGGCGCGACGGGGAAATACCCCTGCTTATGCCGAAGCTTTCCCCCGAGGTTGATTCCCTCTTGCCCCATGTTCCACGCGCCTTCTTCCGAATCGAGATAATAGAAGCCGCTGTGACTCGTCTGATCATAGCGCGCATGATCGAAAATAAAGAACTCTGCTTCCGGTCCCCAGAACGAGTTGTCGCCGATCTTGGTGCTTTGGAGATAGCGTTCCGCCTTTTGTGCGATAAACCGTGGATCCCGCTCATAATTCTCACGGGAAATCGGATCCACGACATTGCCGGTTAAGCTGAGTGTGGGCACCGCCGTAAACGGATCCAAGAAAGCCGTCGCCGGATCAGGAACCACCAACAAATCGCTGTTGTTGATCGCCTTCCAGCCACGAATCGACGATCCGTCAAGGCCGGAGCCGTCCTTGAACAAGGTTTCCGTCAGTTCGCTCACAGGGATGGTCATATGCTGCCACACACCCGGCAGATCGATGAATTTCAAGTCCACCATCTGTACTCTGTGTTTCTTCGCGAACTCCAAGACCTCACGCACGTTCATTGCCATCCTCCTTTGGAGATCTTCAGCGATGACTGTTCACCACTCAAGTCTCGTTCCCCTCACAGGGCCAACTCTCCTGTTTCTCCAGTCCGAATCCGCACAACATCGCTTAGTTCTCGCACAAAAATCTTGCCGTCTCCGATACTACCGGTCTTGGCCGCCGTCATGATAGCCTCAATGACTCGAGGAACTTGGGCATCTTTGACGGCAACCTCGATCTTGACCTTTGGAACAAACTCAATCGTATATTCTTGCCCACGATAGGTTTCCTTGTGCCCCTTCTGACGCCCAAACCCCTTGACTTCCGAAACGGTCATGCCCTGAATACCGATCTCCAAAAGCGCATCCTTGATCTCTTCCAACTTGAACGGCTTGACGATTGCCTCAACCAGCTTCATGTCAGCGCCCTCCTTCACCCGGCCAGTTCACAACCCATCAAGGCACTGAAGGGAACACCCTCCTGCGAGCTGGGAGATCTGGTCTCTGAGCAGACCACCGCCACCCACTCAGTATGCCGTCCTTACTTTGGGGCAGGTATCATAGCCTATCCATTGCTGTCGCTCAATGTCGAAATCATAAAGGAGGCCGTCCAGGCACTGGAACTCGCACTGTTTGGCACTGGATCGATTTGCGGGATAGAACAAACTCCATAATCAGGCAGGAAACACTCGCCTCCATAGGCTGTCCCCGCTCATAAGCCATCGAAAACACGGAGGGAACCTCTACAACCCTCGAAATCCGTTAGTAATGGGCATCCGTCGATCCTTCCCGAGCGCGCGAGGCGTAATTTTCACGCCGATGGGTGCCTGATGGCGCTTGAACTCACTGCGATCGACCATCGTCACAACCCGATCAACCGTAGCGCGATCGAATCCGGATTTGATGATTTCGTCAGGAGAGCGATCCTCTTCGACGTATGCCTGAAGAATCAGATCGAGGACAGAATAGGGGGGTAACGAATCTTCATCTTTTTGATCTGGACGCAACTCGGCACTTGGAGGCCGATCCAGCGTCCGCTTTGGGATCACGGGTGAGGAGCCGAGACCATTCCGAAACCTTGCCAACGCGTAGACCATCGTCTTCGGCACATCCTTGATGACGGCAAAACCGCCGGCCATATCACCATAGAGCGTGGCATACCCGACGCTTAACTCGCTCTTGTTTCCAGTCGTCAGCACCAGGTCTCCAAATTTGTTCGACACCGCCATGAGCAGAGTCCCGCGAATGCGTGCCTGGAGATTTTCCTCTGTCGCATCGACCTGCCGATCGCCAAACGTCGGGGCCAGCGAGCGACAATAGGATTCAAACGTAGGGGTAATCGAGATCACGCTTAAGTCAATACCCAGACGTCCCACAAGCTCCGACACATCCGCCTCACTTTCCTGTGAGGTGTAGGGAGACGGTAGAAAGACCCCTCGCACTCGATCAGCTCCGAGCGCATCCACCGCGACCACCGCCGTTAACGCTGAATCAACCCCGCCACTCAGCCCAATCGCCACCCGCGCAAAACCATTCTTCCTCACATAATCCTTGACCGCTAGCACCAAGGCCCGATAGATCTCTTCAAGATCCTCAATCGGTTCAGTCACGGTCGATCCGATCGGAGGCCGCATCTTCTCTATGGCCGGCATTTTCACCGAATAGCGATCCAGATCCGCACCTATAGTCTCGGCCACCCGCGTCTTCCTCCTCTGAGTCCGACGTCCAGACGGAACCGCATCCACGCCCACATCAGCCACCACCAACTCTTCTTGAAACGCACCACCACGAGCCAGCACTCCACCGGCGCTATCAAGGATCACGCTGTTCCCATCAAACACCAGCTCATCCTGACCACCGACCATGTTGGTATATGTAACGATTACCCCATTTTCTCGCGCGCGAGCGGCCAACAACTGCTCTCTCGTGCGGCTTTTCCCACGATGAAAGGGTGATGCGCTGATATTGACGATGATCTCAGCCCCAACTGCAGCCAGCCGACGAATCACGCCTTTCGAACACTCAAGATCTTCACAGAGCGTCACACCGATCACGACTCCACGAACTCGGAGCAATGACAGTCGTTGACCTGGTTGAAAATATCGACTGTCGTCGAAGACCCCATGGTTCACCAACGACCGCTGGTGATAGTTCCCGAGCAACCTACGATCAGCAATCAACGCCGCCGCGTTATAGAGCACGGAGCCACCTGCCCCGCTGTTCGAGGACCTTGGGTTGCGCTTCAGATCTTGCCCCACATAGCCCACGATGGCCACCAGTCCATGACAGGCCGGAATGATCTCTTGCAAGGCCCGTGTATTTTCACTCACAAACCAGGGCTTCAGCAGAAGGTCTTCCGGAGGACATCCCGTAATCGCCAGTTCGGGAAACGTCACAAGGTCGACCTTGGCTTTTCTTGCTTCACGAACCCAACTCAGGATCTGACGAACATTCCCGTTCAGATCTCCAACCGTCGGATTCATCTGTGCCATAGCAATTCGTAGGATCTTCATCACACTCCAAGTCAGCCGACACTCGTGAGAGAACACTTCGCTGACGGGTAAACGGAGAAATCCCGCCATGGTCAGGGACTCACTCGATCAGGCCGTCACGACAGAGCTGATACGTTGGTCGAGACGGATCGTGACTCAGTAACCCACCGATCAAATACCTTTTTGCCGAGCGGAGCCATGCAAACCTCTCCGATACGTATCGGCCACACGCCAATTACCTGTCCGGCCGACACCTTTTTGTCGTGAAGCATGGCCTTCCAAATCTTCGTCGGCGTCGCCTGTGGCATACGGTCGCTTAGCCCTGCCTCAGTGACCATCCGTCGAATAGCTTCGACAACCTTGTGGGTACAGAAACCTTGAAAACATGCAAGATCAGCCTCCTGTACCAACCCGATACCGACGGCCTCCCCATGCACAAGTGATGTGTACCCTCCCAACGCCTCCAGCGCATGTCCGATCGTATGGCCGTAGTTGAGAATTCTCCTCCGATCGGATTCCCGCTCATCTGCCGCCACAACCTCGGCTTTGATTTCGCAAGACCGTTTCACCACACTGGCCACGACCTGGGGGATCTGTTTTTGCAGCGCAGGCATCTTCCGTTCCAGATACCCAAAAAATGCTTCATCTGCAATGATCCCATACTTAATTACCTCGGCAAGACCGGCGACCCACTCGCGCCTGGGCAACGTACGCAGGGTCAGAGGATCGATCCAAACTGCACGCGGCTGATAGAAGGACCCGATCAGGTTCTTCCCTAGTTGATGATCGACACCGGTCTTTCCTCCGACGCTGGAATCCACTTGTGCCACAAGGGTCGTTGGTACTTGGATATATGGAATCCCACGTTGGTAGATCGAGGCTGCAAACCCGGCCAGATCCCCGACCACTCCACCTCCCAAGGCCAAAAGATGCGACGACCGTTCAAACCGGTGTCGGGCCAACACATTAAGAATGCGTTCCACCGTTTGTAACGTCTTAGACCGTTCCCCAGGCGCAAGGATGATCGAGACCGGTTCAAGCCCAGCCCGCTTCGCGGACTCGACAATCTTTTTCAGGTAATGCTGCGCAACATGCCTGTCTGTGACAATTCCAATCTTTCCCTTCAGGCCGCGACTCTTCATTTCCCTGCCGAGTTTCTCCAAGAGCCCAGCTCGGATAGTAATCTCGTAGCTTCTGTCAGCCAGAGAAACAGCAACGGTTGACCCGAAAGTCATATGGCAACCTCACTGATCGTAACACCGAAGAAAATTATAGTGTTTTACCCCAACACACTGCGTGACGCAGCGATTGAGGAGGCATGGTAACACAGCCTCGTCGAACTAAAAAGGCAGGCGCGTTCCATCCCGAGTGCCAACTCATGGATGGAACGTCCTGACGTCGTTCTACGAAAGCAAAGGCCTGCCGATGCGACAACGCATCGGCAGGCCTTTGCTGATCAAGGATATGGAGTCAGAACTACGTCTTGATAATGCTCGGCGTGAGGAAAATGAGCAGCTCTTGCTTGGACACTGTCTCAGACTTATTCTTGAACAACCAGCCCAACACCGGCATTCGGGACAAATAGGGAACCCCCTGCACGTTGTTCCCCTGCGTATCAACGAAGACGCCACCGATCACCATGGTTTCCCCATCTCTGACGATCACCTGCGTCGTCGCTTCTCGCCGGTCAATGCTCGGGCCAGCGGGATTACTCCTCGCACCGACCGCATTGCGAGTCGCGCGGACACGCATTAGGATTCGCTTCGATTCCTCCTTCGGATCTCGCGACGTAATTTGCGGAGTAACATTCAATTCCAAATTTGCATCGACAAACGTCGTTTGAGTCCCCTGCAATGACGTGGTTTGGAAAGGGATCGATTCCCCCTGGGAGATCTTGGCTTCCCGCTTATCCAATGTGGTGATTTTGGGTGCCGCGATCACCTTGCTTAATCCCAACAACTCCCCGGCCGATAGCCGCATATCCAGAGCGAAGTCTCCACCAAGTTTTCCAAAAGTCCATCCAATCGATGGAACGGCCGGCAACCCACCGACCTGAGCCGGCAAGTTGACCAGGAAGTTTCGATCAATCGTACTGCTTCCCGTTCCAGCAATCTGGCTAAACGGACCAGTCAGATTCGAGAGGGCGAAGAAATCCGTGGGTGTCCGGTTCCCAGCCTGAAACCCCCACTGAATCCCCAACCCACGAGCATAAACCGTATCAGCCTGAACAATGCGCGCCTCAATCTGGACTTGCGGCACCTCAAGATCAAGCCCTTCGACAAGCTGTCTAATGATCCCCAGCTTGGTTTCTGTGTCACGCACGATCAACGCATTGCTCCCCGCATTGAACTGCATGAGGCCGCGTGGACTCAAGTTCTGCCGCAGCGAGGTCATCAACTCTTGCGCCTGAAGGTTTCTGATATAAAAGACTCGGTCGACTAATTCCTCCGCCTTGGTCTTCGAGTCCTTCGCCCGCGCCTCTTCATCCTGCTGCTTCGCAATATTGGCCAATGAATCGACCCACACGATACTCCCCTGTCGAATCATGCCTAGTCCATTCATCTTTAGGAGCATCTCCAGCGCTTGATCCCACGGCACACTGACCAACTTCATGGTGACTTTCGACTTGACCCCTTCGCCAACCACGATATTGAACCCGCTGACCTCCGCGATCAATCGGAGGATATTGGTGATATCCGCTTGTTGAAAATCGAGAGAAATACGACGCCCTACATATCTGGTTTGCCCGACTACAAGATCATCGGATCGCTCGTCTTTTTCAGGAGTGACCGATTCCCCTCCCATTTGCACTCGCTGTATTTTGAATTGCGCGTGCGTCGGACTTATGATGCGCGCCGTCCGCTTCACTAAACGATCTGCCGGCTCATACAAGCCCTTACGACTTTTCAGAGCAACGACCGACGGGCCTTTCTTCTCAAACGATCCCGCGACCATAGCATGGGCTCGCCGCTCACTCGGCTTCAAGGTAATAAACACCTTGTTCTCATCACGAGTCACAGAATAAATCGGACGTTCCGGCACATCGAACACCAGTCTCACCTTGTCGGCATGATGCCCCACCCGGATCTTCTTGAGTAGATAATGATCGGCCTGCACCACGGACCGCCGGAGGGTAGAGGACACAGCCGGAATATCAATAATAAGCCTTGATTCATCCAAAAAGTTGGTTTCCGGGAACAGTTGGCCATCTCCAGCAATGACAATCGTAACCAGGTCCGACTCCGGGCGAACCTCGATCGAAGTCAGGGTCTGTGCCAAATATCGCATAGAAGGACTTTCCGCCGGCGTCACATCCTTCGGCTTGACCCCGTTCATCTCGTCTGCCAGAGCAGGTATCTCCCCGGCCGCAATCCAGCCAGCAACGGCCAGCCCGCAGGGCATAAGAAAACGTCTCGCCGCCAGGATCCTATTGATGCCGGAGAATAATGATTTCATTCTGCACCCTCTTTGGGATGTAGGAGCTTCACGTGCTCCCGTTCCTGCTTCTTTCCATACACGTCAGTAAATCGCTCTTGAACGATGATGCCGCGCTCGGTCACCGCACTGACCACCCCGTTGTTCTGACCAATTCGCGTCCCCCGCCGAACGGTATACCCATGGCCTTCAGGGGTCTGCACCATTGCCGTGTACCCGTAGGCCCCCCATACGATGGCAATCAGATTGAGTTCCGTCAGCGTCACACGTTGTAACGGAGGCAGCGTACTATCTGTTTTCCCTACCTGAAGCTCCTGAACAATAGGGGCGAAGGGATCACGACGCCCAGAAGGGTCGTACCCCAACCCAGCCATTCCCTCGACGAGCGGCAATTGGGATGAGTCCTGACTATTCCCAGCCGGCAACGATTCCAGCGCGGGAGGAGCCGCAGGTGGTAGTTCCGGCACGGGAGGCATCTTGATAGAGTCATGCCTCATTGGCGCAATCTGTCCAGGAATAAGGGAGGGTTCGGCTTGGACACATTCACTCCCAAAGAGAACACCCCACCAACAGGCAGCACAGACACCGGCACACCGCGCATACCACCACAGCCTCCCCTGACCTAGCTCCATCTCTAAAAAATACATCGGTTCAGCATCCTCTATTTGCCAGCTTGCGCCACTTTTGAAGCAGGCACCGGTTGCGCTGTTCCGGAAACTGGTTTCTCCTGTGGTGCTGCATAGGCAATGAGATCGAAGGTTGTTTGCGAAATAAATCGTCCCTGCTCCATCCGAGGAGACCCCATCTTAAGCCCCGACACCGTGATGATTCTTGGCAGTCGATTGATCCGGTCAAAAAACAACGCAGCAGTGTGATACACCCCAGCCACTTCCACACTAACCGGCATTTTGACAAACAGCTTCGACGGATCTTCAGCCTGTGCCCCAGGACGCCATAACTTGATGTCCAATCCGAGACGCACCCCGAGATCCGAAACCTGTTTAAGCAACATGATGGCCTCTTCTTCCGGGGGAAGGCGTTCTTTTTTCTTGGCCAATTCGATTTCAAGCTGCTTATTTGCCGCGACTAACTCATCGAGATGTTTCACCTTAATCGTTAAGGTTTGAATTTCGCTTTCTAGTTTGGTGTTCTCTGCCTCGAGGGCCGCAATGCTTTCGGACTTGGGTTCCGCAATATAGAAATAGAAACCTGCAATCATGCCGCCGACCAGGAGCAGTAAGAGGGCCACCTTTTGAGAAGCCGGCACACTGCGGAGTGCGTCAAGGTTAAGTTGAGGCAACGCCATGTTTATCCCTTTAGGCGAAACGCCAACCGAAATTGATAGAGATTGATCTTATTCTCTACCGCAGCCTTACTTTCCTGCAGATTAATACCGGTAAAGTAGTCCGTTCGACGCAAGTTGTTCACGAATTCCACCACGTCGTCGTTGGTTAATGCCTTTCCTTCCAACTCGACTGTTTCTGAAGCCACACCCAGCTTGGTCAACCACACCTTGAGTGGTTCTAGGCTCTGGCTGACATGGTCGAGTACCTTCACTGGCCCCATTCTTGACTGTTCAAGCTGATCAATGATCCGATTCTTATCCTCAAGCAGTTTCTTCTTTTGTTCAAAGTCCTGAACTTGTTTGACCTGCTCTTTCAGCTGAGCCACTTGCTTTTCCTTCGTCTGCTTCTCCTCCTGCCTCGCTTCCAGCTCGCTGTCCAATGCAACGGAATACCACCAACAACCGGCCAGTGTAACCACGACGACCCCTACACCAAGGATTGCTTGGGCCCGTACATCATACTGCGGCTTTGCCTGTCGCCCCTTTGAACCGCCTGGAAGAAGGTTAATCCGTATCATCGGTCACCCACTGCCCGTAGGGCTAATCCGACCCCAACGGCTGCTGCGGGTGCGAGCTCCGCAAGAAGATCAGGGTCCATCTCACACCCTGTGGTATCGATCTCAGCGAAGGGGTCAGCCATTTCCACCGGGACTTGCATTCGATCACTCAACTGCTGAATCAGCCCTTTCGCCCTGGCAACACCACCGCAGACTAGTACGCGGTTGAGGTCGGCGTTGGCACCAGAGGTTTTGAAGTAATCCACCGTTCTGGCAATCTCGGAAGCCACTTCGGCATTCACACTGTCCAAGACGTTACCGACCGACACCCCAGCGGATTCTCCACTTCCCTCCTTCTTCTTACTTTCTTCCGCTTCCTCAAACGAGAGCCCCAGTTCTCGCTGAATCGCTTCCGTGTATCGATTTCCACCCAGCGGAATATCTCGAGTAAATAGCGATGAGCCGGCACGTGTAATGTTCACATTCATCACACTGGCGCCTAGATTGACCAAGGCGGTTGTTTCTTCCTGTGCCAATGGATAGTTGATCCCATGCATGTTTTCGATGGCAAACGCATCGACGTCCATCACCATCGGAATGAGCCTGGCAGTCTTCACAAGCTCCGTCAGCTCATTGATCTTGTCCTTCTTAGCGGCGACAAGAATCACCGCCATATCCCCCTGGCCGTCGCTTGATGGGTCAGGAGGCAATACATGAAAATCGATGTTGACTTCGTTGATGTCGAAAGGAATGTATTGCTCGGCTGCCAGTTTCACTTGACCTTCAAGTTCTTCATCTGGCATTGGGGGGAGGCTTATCTTTTTTACGATTACGGCATGCCCCGAGATAGAAACGGCGACGTGCTTATTCTTGATGTTCGTTTCCTCAAACAGTTCCTGAATGGCCGAGACCACACGCCCTTCATCCATCACGGTCCCATCCACAATCACTTCTGGTTCAAGAGGCTTCACCCCAAACTTCTGAAGAAAGTACCGGCCTTTACTTTCCTTGAGTTGTGCGACCTTAATTGCACTTGATCCAATATCAAGCCCAACCAGCTGACGACGAGGAGTCAGCATTGAGATAACGTCCGTTTCAACAAGCTTTTTTAATGAATTCAGCATGTGTCACCTGAACTCTACACGACACGTTTCCTGGCACAAATGACTTTCTCTATTTCATCCACATTCTTTGGCGTATAGAGTCGCCAATTCCTCCAATCGCGTGCCGGTCGTGCAATAACTCCTTCTCGTTCCCATCGAAACAGTGTGGCCTTGGAAATGTCGAATAATTGACAGACCTGATTCGCTTTAATTCCTTGATCTCCATTAGTAATGCTACGCTTTTTCACTGTAGTATTTACACCCAACATACCACCCTTACGACTCACAAAGGCAAGTATAGTCAATATGCTCGACCTGTCAAGGAAACACCGGGAAGTGACGTCCGGAGGCGGGAAGTCAATCGATCCGAGGCCAACAATGACCTAGGATTTGTCAATATCTCTATATTTAAGGCCTACTTGATACCCCAGCGCCGCAAGCCGCTCACAGAGATGTCCGGCAATCACTACTGAGCGGTGCCGCCCACCGGTACATCCGATTGCAATGGTGAGATAACTACGCCGCTCACGCTGGTACAGCGGGAGGAGAAACTTGAGAAGCCCTTCGACATGTTCAATTAATGCAATCGCCTCAGGGTCCGCCAGCACGAACGTACGAACCAGGTCGTCCTTGCCAGACAGCGGCTTGAGATCGGGCACAAAGAAAGGGTTCTTCAGAAAACGTACATCGAACAACAGGTCAATATCATACGGGACTCCGAACTTATACCCGAATGCCAACAGGGAAATAGTGAGGCGTCGATCAGATGTGTTCTGCAAGAACTCCTTCCCCAGCAGATCACCGAGCTCATGCACCGTGAGATCCGAGGTATCAATGACCCGATCCGCCTGTCGTCGCAACTCAGCGATCCGTTCCTTTTCGAATCGAATCCCCTCCACAACAGGTTGATGTGGCAAAAGCGGATGAGGTCGCCGAGATTCTGAAAAGCGTCGGATGAGCACCTCCTCCCTCGCTTCAAGAAAGAGTACCTGCACAGTATGGCCAAGTGCTTTGATGCGTTCAAGAATCCCTACAAAATCCGCAAAAAATCCTCGCTCTCGTACATCAACACCGAGCGCGACGTTTGCGATTTCACTATGTTGTTGGTGACAGAGATCAACGAAGGTTGGAAGGAGGGCAGGAGGAAGGTTATCAATACAGAAATACCCGGCATCCTCGAATGCCTTTAACGCATAAGATTTTCCGGATCCCGACAGTCCACTAATGATGACCAGATTGAGTTGCGCCATGAGACTCCACTCGTCTTCATGAATCCCCGGATGGCAATCCACGGACGACGACACCCCAAATCATAGTCTCTGTCGAGGAGAAACTCCCTATAAGTCCTTCCCTATACAACACTTAGGCCAACCCGACCGACCTTACAAGCCAATGAGGCCAGACTCTCCACTCCACCTCTCCCGAGTCGTCCCGCTTAAGAAGCTACTGTTCGCTTCTTCGGCTTGTCCGGCTTGTGGCTCACAAGACGCTCTTTCACTTTACGAAACTGCGCATCCACACGGTCGACAAGCGCATCAATGGTGGCATACATCTCCGGCGTTGTAATCTTAGCTTGCACACGCTTGCCGCTTACAATACCAGTAACTTCTGCTTTATGTTGAAGCTTTTCAACTCCCAATATGACCTGTAGGGATCCAACCTTTAACCCATAACGATCCAGCCGACTCAACCGGGTCTCCACATAACTTCTCAGCGCTGGCGTCACGTCCATGTGGCGGCCTGTGATTTTTAATGTCATGCCTACCTCCAATTTATTCCAGCCTGATACGATGCCACTCTCATCAAAAAAACTGCTTCCGCTGACTTGCGGAAGCAATATTCAACTCTGCCCGATACTTGGCTACCGTCCTCCTTGCAATGCGCACACCTTGGGTAAAAAGCCTGGCCGCAATCTCTTCATCTTTCAATGGTCGTTTGGCATCCTCCTCAGCCACCATTATTTTAATCATATCCCGCACCGATACCGAAGAGTGCATACCGGACGGTTCGTCCGCCCGCTGAAGCCCGGCATTGAAGAAAAACTTAAGCTCTAACATACCTTGCGGACAGTACATGTATTTATTGGCTGTCACTCGACTGATCGTGGATTCATGCATTCCAATATCTTCAGCCACCTGTTTCAAGACTAAGGGCTTCAGATACTGCACGCCATGCTCAAAAAACTCTTCTTGAAATTTGACGATGCTCGAGACCACCTTCACGATGGTTCTATTACGCTGCTCGATGCTTCGAATCACCCACTGCGCAGCTCTCATCTTTTCGTCCATATAGGCCTTCGTCTCAGGCGTACCACTCTGCCCCGACGAAATGAGCTGTTTGTAATACGGACTGATTCTCATGCGTGGCAGCCCGTCGTCATTTAGCAACACAACCCACTCACCTTCATTCTTGACGACAAACACATCCGGCACGATCACATAGTTCTGAGTATTGATAAACGGTCGGCCAGGTTTTGGCTCAAGCTCCCCAATAACTTTGGTTGCCTGAAAAACGTCTTCTACGGTAACATTCAGCGCCTTAGCAACCTTTGCGTATTGTCTCCGCTCCAGATCTTTCAAATGATGGAGTACAATGGCTTCAATAACTGATGCCTTGAGCGCCCCAGGAGGTGCCCCGAGCGACCCGAATGGATTACGACCTAAATGCCGCAATTGCAAGAGAAGACACTCCGGAAGATCCCTGGCAGCTACCCCTGTCGGATCAAAAGTTTGAATATCCTTCAGGACGGATTCCGCCTCCGACTCGGCAAAATCCGTTCCAGCAATCACCTCGGCTAACGAAATTCGCAGGTAGCCGTCGTCGTCTAAATTCCCAATAATCAATCGGCCGACTGTTTTCTCTCGATCCGTAAGTGTCGATAGAGACAACTGCCAGAGCAAATGTTCCTCCAGAGAGGTGGGCTTGGCCACAGTCTGTTCGTATGAAGGCAGATCGTCCTGAGCAGAGGCATGTTCAGAATCCCCGCCTCGCCGATCTCTTCCAAAATACTCTTCCCAACCTGAGGCTGAAAATTCTTCCGGCGATCCTTGTTCTTCTCGCGATTCCTCCTGAACGATCTGTTCCTGCCCGGCCGATACCGTGACTTCTTCAGCCTTCCCTTCAGCGACCGATGAGTCCCCCTCTTCCACGTCGGATTGGACTTCATCAAGCAGTGGATTCTCCAAGAGGTGTTGTGTCAGGCTCTGTTGCAATTCAAGTCGCGACAACTGCAACAGCTTAATCGCCTGCTGCAGTTGTGGCGTCATGATTAGTTTTTGGCTCAGCTTCAGATCAAGACGCAGTTTCATGGCCGACCGTTTACTTTCCTACAATCTAAACTGTTCTCCAAGATAGACCGCTCTGGCTGTTTCGCTCTGAACAATCACGCCAGGAGGGCCTGATTCTAAGATCACCCCTTCATTAATGATGTACGCTCGATCAACGATGGAGAGCGTCTCCTGGACATTATGATCGGTAATTAAGATGCCGATCCCTTTCCCTTTCAGTCGCATAATGATCTGTTGAATATCTGCCACCGCAATAGGATCAATGCCGGCAAACGGCTCATCCAGCAGCATAAAGGATGGGGTAGCCGCCAGCGCACGCGTGATCTCCAATCGCCGCCGCTCGCCGCCGGAAAGGGCGTAAGCCATGCTTTTTCGAATGTGCCCAAGATCTAACTCTTTGAGCAAGGCATCGACCCGATCATTTCGATCCTGACGAGCATATCCCAGCATTTCCAGAATGGCCAGAACATTATCTTCCACCGAGAGGCGGCGAAACACGGACGACTCCTGTGGCAGATACCCGATACCTTTACGCGCTCGCTTGTACATTGGAAGGTTCGTCACGGATTCGCCTTTGAAGGTGATCTCTCCTGCGTCCGGCTGGCATAACCCGACCATCATGTCGAAGATCGTCGTCTTCCCAGCTCCATTCGGTCCGAGAAGGCCCACGACTTCACCTGCAAAGACTTCGATTGCCACACCTTTCACGACCTTTCGGCCACGAAAGCTTTTCATTAATCCGCTCGCCCGCAGTGATGTACCACTCGCTAGTGCCACGCTCTCCGCCAGCATCTTCGGTTCTTCCTCAACGCTTGGAGTCATTGCCCATGTTGCCCTTCACCTTCAATACGGATATGCGATCCTCCTTCCACCACGCTGCGCTCTTCGGCTAGATAGAGAATAATCTGCTTACCACTGACACGCGTCCCCTTTTCCCAAGCCACTGGATCGCCGGTCAAGACGACCTTCTCACCCTCTGCAAAATACACAGCCTTTTGGCAGATCGCATTGCCATTTTCATATTTGATTTTGACCTGATGCGCCTCTCCGATCGCTTCAACACGATTCACCGAACGGCTCGACATCGTTGACCCTGGATGCCCTGCCGGAGAAATGGATGAGGCCAGAGCGGAATCATGTGGCTCGTCTCCCTTCCGTGCTGTCGCCCCACCATGAGAATGCTTCGGCTGGAACGATACCACCATCTTATCAGAATGCACGATCAAGGAGCCTCGAGTAAGCACCACTGTCCCCTCGAAAACAGCCTGGCTATCCTGATTCCGCACCGTCATGCGATTGGAAGTGATGGTCGTTGGAACACCAGGTGCCTCTACGCTCCGCTTCAGACTCCCAGAGTCAGATGTGGGAGAGGCAGCCGAAGATCCTGACAATGTGACACTAAGAAGCAGACACCAGATCCACATGGACATCTTGGAGTATCTCAAACTCTTCCGATGGTATTCGCCCCATCAGCCCTTGCCCCTGAATCTCAAGCCCATGGCCGACGATCCGAACCGGAGCTGTCGTCCGGATTTCCTTCACTGCCTCTACCCATTCCAGCCGGTTGGTATAGATGGTGTATCCACTTCTGGTTTGCACGACGATAGGAGCTTCTTGATTGGCCAACACAAAATCCTTGGTCGCCGTATTAAAGGTACCCTCTTCACCATGGACGGTCACTTCGTCTCCGGATCCTCCATAAAAAGTCAGGACGACCTCCTGCAGTACTGCCCGCTTTTCTTGTTCAAAGAGGCGTGCCTGCTTGGCTCGTACCTGCCATTCCACAGTCTCCCCCTTCGACTGGGTAAAGGTAAATTCCCCCAGTTTAGCATCCGCCTTTTCAATTGCATTCAAGGAGATAGGTCCGCCACTAGAAGAAGACTCAGCATTTCTGAAGAGAAGATAACCAAGAAATACCATCAGAAGGACACTCAAGGAAAGAAGGGCTCGGCGGGCGAAAATTTCCCACATTTGTGAATGATTCTCCTGGCATAAGATACTAAACCCTGGCCTGCATCTGGCACGATCTTAGCAGGTGCAATCAATCAAGTAAACGTCTCCCTAGAAATGAAAAGACTCCCACCCCTTACGGCGTGGGAGTCTTTTCATATTAGACCGTGTTGTCTGACAGAAAATTATGTGGACGGGGTCGCCTCTGCCGGTGAAGTCTGCTCTTGGCTTGCACCAGACTTCTTCTGGACCGTTGTGTCTTGACGAGCCACCAGCTCGATGGCCACCATGTCCGCAGCATCTCCAACACGACGACGAGTCTTAATGATTCTGGTGTACCCGCCAGGCCGATCCTTAAATCGCGCGGCAACGTCGTCAAAAAGTTTTGAGACCACGGACTTACTTCGAAGGAATCCCAAGGCCCGCCGTCGAGCAGGAAGCGTCCCTTCCTTCCCGAGTGTGATCATACGATCAGTAAATCCTCTGATTTCTTTGGCTTTCGCTTCCGTCGTTTCAATACGTTCGTGATCCAACAACGACGTGACGAGGTTTCTAAACAGGGCCCCTCTGTGTTTGGTTTGGCGACCAAGCTGTCGTCCTTTTTTTCTATGTCGCACGGTGTTCCCCTTGGCTAAGAATCATCATTCCGATTTCGGACTTCCGTTGTGTGGAGACGACGCCGCCTCAACCTTCGTTCCTAATGAAAGACCCATTTCAGTGAGAATTTCTTTGATTTCATTGAGAGACTTCTTACCAAAATTCTTCGTCCTCAGCATCTCCCCTTCAGACTTTTGGACAAGGTCGGCAATCGTCTTGATATTCGCATTTTTCAGACAATTGGCAGCCCGAACAGACAACTCTAACTCATTCACACTACGCGAAAGGTTCTTGTTCACTTCCCGATGAGATTCCTCATACCCAGCCTCGCTCTTGCCCTCACTGCGTTCTTCTGGATTGATGAAGATATCCAAATGCTCGCGCAAGATCCCGGCGGCATTGGAAAGAGCATCTCTTGGACTGATCGTGCCGTCGGTCCAGATCTCCATCGCTAGTTTGTCATAGTCAGTCATACGCCCCACACGGGCATTTTCGACATGAAAATTTACCCGTTTGATCGGAGAAAACACTGAGTCAATGGCAATCACACCAATCGGCAATCCTTCTTCCTTGTTGCGTTCCGCCGGGACATACCCACGCCCATGTTTGACCGTCATCTCAATATCCAACGTGGCATCCTTGTCGAGAGTCGCGATATGCAAATCGGGGGTGAGAATGGTCACCTCGGCATCGTGAAGAACATCTGAACCCTTCGCCTCGCCAGGCCCCTTCTTTTTCAACCGAATGGTCTTGGGTTTATCCGTATGGAGCGCCAAGCGTAGGCTCTTAATATTGAGAATGATTGCCGTGACATCTTCTGTTACGCCGGAGATAGTTGAAAACTCATGAACAACCCCCTCGATCTTTACAGTGGTCACCGCAGCACCTGTAAGCGACGACAACAAAATGCGGCGAAGGGCGTTACCAATCGTAGTACCGAACCCCCGTTCAAACGCTTCAGTCGTAAAGCGACCGAACGTGGGGGACTGCGTATCCTTGTCGACTTCCACCCGCATGGGGATCTGAAAGTCCTTCATCGCTTTGATCATGACCCACCCTCCATACCATCGAGTGACAAACACATTGACGGCTTACACCTGACCGAATAACAACCAGACCAGTGGGCTATCGAGAGTATAATTCCACCACCATCTGTTCGTTCACTGGTAACGTAATTTGGTCCTTGGCAGGAAGCGCCCGGACAATCCCTTTGAATGCTCCACGATCAAGCTCAAGCCATTCTGGAATTCCTCGACTATCAACCGACTCCAAGGCCGCCAGAATCGCGACTAGATCTCGACTTCGCTCACGGATCTCGATAACATCACCAGGCTTGACTAAGGCACCGGCCACTGTAATCTTTTTGCCATTCAACGTGAAATGCCCGTGACTGACAAGCTGGCGAGCCTGCTTCCGTGAAGCCCCAAATCCCAAGCGATAGGCGACATTGTCCAAACGACATTCAAGAAGACGCAATAGCGCATCTCCCGTGACTCCAGTCTGCCGTTCGGCACGTTCGAATACCCCCCGAAACTGACACTCCTGAAGGCCATAAATCCGACGGAGCTTTTGCTTCTCACGAAGCTGCAGGCTATAGTCGGATGTCCTTTGGCGCCCCTGTCCATGTTGCCCAGGGGGATAGCTCCGGCGTTCGATCGCACATTTTTCCGTCATGCAGCGCGTGCCCTTCAAAAAGAGCTTTTCACCTTCGCGCCGACACAACCGACAGACAGGACCACGATACTTTGCCACTGATGCCTCCTCGGAAAAGAGCTGCCCGAGTCGTTGACTATCCCGTCACATGAAACCCCGAACCTCTACGACTCATTCGCTCGCATGAATTAGACTCGACGTCGCTTGGGTGGACGGCACCCATTATGTGGAATCGGCGTGACATCACGAATCAGATTGATCCGCAACCCTGCTCCCTGCAGAGACCGAATCGCCGACTCTCGTCCCGATCCAGGCCCATTCACGTACACATCAATCTGCCGCATTCCACTTTCCATTGCTTTTCTCGCTGCAGCCTCTCCAGCGCGCTGAGCAGCAAAGGGTGTACTCTTGCGTGAACCTTTAAACCCCTGATTCCCGGCACTTGCCCAGACCACCGTATTACCGCTCATGTCCGTGATGGTCACAATGGTATTATTGAAAGACGCCTGAACGTGAGCCACTCCACTCTGAACGATCCGACGCTCTTTCTTCTTGCCTTTTTTCACACTCATACTTGCTCCTCTCGATAGTGGAGTAGACTACGGACGGGCCCCTGGCTTGACTGCGGTCGGCCTTGGCTTGCTACTCACCCCGGCACGACGTCCTTTACGGGTTCTTGCATTTGTTTTTGTCCGCTGACCTCGAACAGGCAATCCTTTTCGATGCCGGAGACCCCGATACGTGCCGGAGTCTACCAGACGCTTGATATTGAGTGACACCTCTTTCCGAAGATCGCCTTCGACTCGGTAATCACGTTCAATAATTTCACGTAATTTTACAATCTTGTCTTCGCTTAAATCTTTAATACGAACGGCACCATCAACACCGGCCTCAGCGAGAATCTGCTGAGCCGAGGCTCGCCCAATTCCGTAGATATACGTCAACCCGATGTCCGTTCGTTTATTTCTTGGTAAATCGACACCAGCAATACGTGCCATTCTTCCTCCAGATACGAGCATCAGGTACGAGCCAGCTGCACCGCTCTCCTGACTCTACATGTTCAGAACTCGGCATCACCCATGCCACCACTCCATGGCTATCCTTGGCGCTGCTTATGTCGCGGATTCTTACAGAGGATCCGAACGACACCACGACGGCGAACGACTTTGCACTTCGCGCAAATAGGCTTCACTGACGACTTGACCTTCATGGCAATCCTCAACTCCCGTTACTTAAATCGATAGGTGATTCGACCTCTGGTCAAATCGTACGGAGACATCTCCACCGTGACCTTATCACCTGGCAAAATGCGAATGAAATGCATGCGCATTTTCCCAGAGATATGAGCCAATATGATATGGCCATTTTCAAGTTTGACGCGGAACATAGCATTGGGAAGCGTCTCGGCAACTGAACCTTGAACCTCAATGATATCTTCTTTTGCCATATCGATGGTTGTGCCCTCTTGCTAACGGTAGTCTAACGCTTCTCTAACTCACTCAAGATACGAGGTGCGCCCGTTGGCTGTATGGCAATGGTATGTTCAAAGTGTGCGGATAAGCTCCCATCCACAGTGACCGCCGTCCACCGATCATCAAGAACACGAACAGCACTCCGCCCCATATTCACCATTGGTTCAATCGCCAAAACCATCCCCGACTGTAGTCGAGGCCCTTGTCCAGACTTCCCGTAGTTAGGGACTTGAGGCTCTTCGTGTAATTGCCTCCCAATGCCGTGGCCTACAAACTCCGTGACGACTGAAAACCCAGCAGCCTCTACATGGGCCTGCACTGCGTGTGAGATATCCGTCAACCGATTCCCAACAACCGCTTGCCTGATCCCAAGGTAAAGCGCTTCCCTTGTCACCTGTACCAACTTCTCTGTTTCTTGAGCGATTCGACCAACTGCAACCGTCACCGCAGAATCGCCGTAGAATCCCCCCACAATCGCTCCAAGATCCAACCCGATGATATCTCCATCCTTCAACTTACGTTTCGATGGAATTCCATGAACGACCTGCTCATTAATAGAGGCACAGAGCGTTTTCGGGTAATTCCTATACCCTTTAAATGCTGGAATTGCACCGCGCGCTCTAATTTCCCTTTCAGCGATCAAATCGAGTTCGTCTGTACTAACACCAGACCGAACAGCCTCCTTCACGATCTCCAACGCCTCAGCAACCACTCGGGAAGCCGCCGCCATAACTTCGATTTCGGCTGGCGTTTTCAGAATGATCATGCCGTCTGGTATGCCGACAGGGTGCGTACAAGCTCTTGATAGACAACCTCGACCGGTTCAGCGCCATTCAGATGGGACAACAATTGCCGCTGCTCATAAAAATGGATCAATGGGGCAGTCTGCTCTTCATACACCTTGAGACGTGTCTCAACTGCCTCCCGCTGATCGTCACTTCGTTGAACTAACAGCTCACCACAGCGATCGCAAGCCGTGCCGCTCTTTGATGGAGCAAAATCCACATGATAAGTGGCTTGACACTTTTGACAACTTCGCCGTCCACTCAATCGCTTAATGATCTCATCCCTCGAAACTCTAAAGTTAATGACCCGATCAAGTTTGATTTCCTGGCCATCCAAAACAGCTGCTAGAGCTTCTGCCTGAGGAACGGTTCTCGGAAACCCATCAAGGATGAACTTCTTCGACTGTGCTAACTCTGTCAGTTTTTCCTTGACCAACCCGATAACCACTGAATCGGGAACGAGGCGGCCCTGATCCATGTGCTCTTTAGCTTCCAATCCAAGCGTGGTTTTATTTCGAACAGCTGCTCGGAGCAAATCCCCTGTCGAAATCTTGGCGATGTGATACTGGGCTACGACTTTATCTGCCTGTGTACCCTTCCCAACGCCGGGAGCCCCAAGAAAGACTACCCGCATAACTAACTACTTCTCCCTCTGAGTGGAGCCATGCCCTTTCCAAGAAACCCCTCGTAATTGCGCATGAGCATATGAGACTCAATTTGTTGGGCTGTATCCAAACCAACCCCAATAACAATCAGCAGCGACGTACCACCAAAATAAAACGGCACGTTCAGCTTGTAGATTAAAAGCTCCGGGATCACGCACACAATGGCGAGATACATGGCTCCCGCAAAGGTAATTTTCGTCAATACACTATAAATATAGTCAGAGGTTCGTTGACCTGGTCGAATACCTGGAATAAATCCACCATACTTTTTCATGTTATCGGCCATGTCGACGGGATTGAGAACAACTGCGGTATAGAAAAAACAGAAGAACACGATCAAGCCAACGTACATCAGCGTGTATAGGAGTGATCCCGGTGCCAACTGTGCACCAATGGCTTGAACCCAAGGCGTCTCGAAAAAACCTGCGATCGTTGCAGGAAAGGCTATGATCGACGAGGCAAATATTGGAGGAATCACACCCGCAGTGTTGATCTTCAGAGGGATGTGCGTACTTTGGCCCCCATATACACGTCGCCCGATCACACGCTTTGCGTATTGGACCGGTATTTTCCTGCGACCACTTTCCAGAAACACAATCGCAGCAACCACGGCAACCATCAAGAGCGCCAAGCCAACAAGCAAAAATGCATTGAGCTGACCGATTTCGTAGAGATTGTAAGTCTGAGCCACTGCCGCAGGTAAACGCGCCACGATCCCAGCAAAAATGATCAAGGATATGCCGTTGCCAATCCCCCGCTCGGTGATTTGCTCACCCAACCACATCAAAAATCCCGTACCAGCGGTGAGGGTAATCACGGTCATCAGACGGAAACCCCAGCCTGCGTTCAGGACGAAAGCCCCCTGATTCATCTGCTCAAGTCCGATGGCAATCCCAAACCCCTGAATCAAGGCAATGCCGATCGTCCCGAATCGTGTATATTGAATAATTTTCTTACGACCCCGTTCCCCTTCTTTAGCGAGCTTCGTTAAATGAGGGATGACGACCGTGAGTAACTGAAGAATAATCGATGCGCTGATATACGGCATGATACCGAGCGCAAAGATCGTTAACCGAGACAGCGACCCACCAGAAAAAATGTCAAGGAACCCAAGTAACGATCCTCCTTGCTTTTGGAGGAAGTCGGAGAGAGCTTCACCGTTGATCCCGGGCGTTGGGATGTGTGATCCGATTCGATACACTACCAACATACCGAGCGTGAACAAAACTCGAGTACGCAGCTCGGGGATCTTAAAGATATTCTGAAAACTAGTCAGAAGACGTTCAAGCACCGCCGATAACCTCAACTCTCCCGCCAGCCGCTTGAATCTTCGCTTCTGCCGATTTACTGAACTTGTGCGCCTGAACGACCAATGGCTTCTTCAACTCACCAACGCCGAGGATTTTGATCGGCAACCGTTTCCGCTTGATCAGCCCAGCATCAACCATCGCCTGAGGAGTAACCGTCCCCTCCCCCGCCCACTGCTCAAAACTCTTCAAATTGATAACGGAATACTCAATCCGTGACGGATTTGCGAAACCAAACTTGGGCAGCCTCCTAACCAATGGCATTTGGCCACCCTCAAACCCAGGGCGTTTCCCTCCACCAGACCGTGCCAATATTCCCTTATGTCCTTTGGTCGCGGTCTTTCCATGACCAGAGCCCGGTCCTCGCCCAATCCGTTTTCGACGTTTTCTTGATCCTGGTGCTGGAGCCAAATTATGAAGATTCATGGACGTCCAACCTCGAGCAGATAGCCAACTTTTCGAATCATCCCTTGAACTTGGGGCGTGTCCGGACGTATCACCGTCTGACGAATATGCCGGAGGCCTAATCCACGCAGAACAAGCCTATGACTTTGTGGTGTACCAATCGGACTACGCCGTAACGTCACCTGAACACGTTGCCCCTCAGGGGCTGCCTTTTTTTTTGCCGCTGTCGTTCCCATTAGACCGTCGCCCTTTCATGCCCCTCAACCGCCGGCTGCCGACGGTGACGAAGCACATCCTCTATATTTCTCAGTTGAGTGAGGCCATCGAGTGTAGCACGAACCGCATTGAACGGATTCCCACGCCCCAAGGTCTTCGCAATAACATTGTGAGCACCAACCAATTCCACCACCGCACGAACCGCTCCTCCCGCAATAATCCCCGTCCCATCGACAGCCGGCTTTAAGAGCACATGCTCAGCGCCAAAGAGCCCATGAACTTCATGCGGAATCGTCCCACCCTTGAGTGGAACATGGACAAGATGCTTCTTGGCCTGCTCCACGGCCTTTGAAATCGCAACAGGCACCTCAGCAGCCTTACCCTTACCAATCCCAACCCATCCATGCCCGTCACCGACAACCACGAGCGCGCAAAAATTAAATCGTTTTCCACCTTTGACAACTTTTGCTACTCGGTTGATAAACACCACTTTATCTTTTAGACTTAGTTCATCGGGATTGACTCGCACGCTCTCACCCCTCAGTCCAACGTTCAGTTAAATTCTGGAATAGAGAATTACCACCGACCCTACTTGCCCATGCCACCCAGGGTCTTCATCTAAAATTTCAGGCCGCCCTCACGAGATGCGTCAGCCAATGCCTTGATGCGGCCGTGGTACATTCGACCACCTCGATCAAAGACGACCGCCGTCACCTTCACGGCTTTCGCTCGATCAGCAATCAACTTCCCGACCGCCTTGGCGGCCTCAATTCCACCGGTCGATTTGACCGTGGTGCGGATTGACTTATCAAGCGATGACGCCGCAGCAAGAGTGGTTCCCCGAATATCATCGATTACCTGCGCATAGATATGAGCCGTGCTCCTAAAAACATTCAGACGAGGACGGTCAGTTGTACCAAGGATTGCCTGGCGCACACGCTTGCGCCGCCGTTCCAGCTGTCGAAATTTATCTGCAGCATTCATTGTCAGTTCCTACTTCCCAGTTTTGCCTTCTTTTTTGCGCAAGGTCTCGCCAGCATAACGAACGCCCTTTTGCTTGTACACATCCGGGGGTTTAATGGCTCGTAGATCAGCCGCAACCTGACCAACCAATCGCTTATCGACCCCTTTGACATTGATGAGAGTTTGTTTATCAACCTTGACATCAATCCCGGTTGGGACTTGATAGAGAACCGGATTGATATACCCGACATTAAAGCTCAAGGTTCGCCCCTGAAGTTGCGTCTTGTAGCCAACACCGGTAATCTCCAGGGATCGCTCATATCCCTTCGTCACACCCTGAACCATGTTGCTCAACTCAGCACGAGTGAGACCGTGCAAGGCTCTTATCTTACGATCATCACTGGATCGCCCGATAAGAACCTGGCCGTCCTTAATGGCCACATCAAGCCCCTGCACCATTGGCCATTCTAATTTCCCCAAGGGACCCTTCACCGTCACAGTTGATCCGACAGCTTTTACTTCCACTCCAGCTGGAATGGTGATCGGCTTTTTCCCAATACGCGACATGATTTCCTACACCCTTCACCCGAGGTCAGAACAACCGATATCTTTACCACACCGAACAGAGAACCTCGCCCCCGAGATGACTTTTGCGAGATTCTTGATCCGTCATGATTCCCTTGGATGTCGAAAGGATAGATACACCAATCCCATTTCGAACTTTTCGAATATCCTGACTGCCAACATATACCCGACGGCCCGGCTTGCTGACACGCTCAAGCCCGGTGATCATTGGCTGTCCTTCCCCAAGATAGCGAAGGCGCACATGTAGAACGGGATGTCCATCCTCTGTGCTGTCTTCAATCCCCTCAACGTAACCCTCCCGCTTCAAAATCTCGAGGATCGCTCGTTTGAGCCTTGAGGTTGGAACCGTTACGGTTTCAAAACGCCGTTGGGCGCCATTTTTTAATCTAACCAGAAGATCGCCGATTGGATCGGTAACCATGCTATGTCCTTCTACCCCTCAGTGCTATGCTTTTGTTGACTGCTATCTACCCATGAATTTTGGCTACCAGCTTGACTTTCTCACTCCGGGAATCTCCCCCTTGAGCGTCAATATGCGAAAGCAGATTCGACACATTCTAAACCGACGCAAATACCCACGCACCCTCCCACACACACCGCATCGATGATACTCGCGCGTTGAAAACTTTGGTTTCGCCGCAGCCTTATTTCTCAATGCTAAACGTGACACAGGAACTCCTTCCGTCCAACCAACATCCGAGGCTTCTACCGTTTCTTATGTCCTGAACGGCATCCCGAGATGCTTTAACAAAGCTTTTCCTTCATCGTTCGTTTTTGCGGTGGTGACAACTGTGATATCCATACCGTGTATTGACGCCACCTCGTCATACTTAATCTCCGGGAAGATCAGCTGTTCCTTCAGGCCGAGGGTATAATTCCCACGACCATCAAATGCCTTCGGGGATATGCCTCGAAAATCTCGTATCCGAGGAAGCGCTAACGTCACCAATCTATCAAAAAACTCGTACATCCGTCGACTACGGAGCGTAACCTTTGCTCCGATTGGTAGACCCTGTCTAAGCTTGAATCCGGCAATGGCCTTTTTTGCGCGCGTCACAACCGGCTTCTGCCCCGTAATCATGCCTAATTCAGTCACAGCACTTTCCAGAAGCTTTACATTTTGGATTGCCTCACCCATGCCGACGTTCAACACAACCCGCTCAAGCTTGGGAACCTGCATGACGTTCTTATAGCCGAACTCCTTCATTAAAGCTGGAACAACTTGCTGCTCATAGACATCCCGAAGTCTTGGCCGAAACTTGGACTCGGCACTTCCCTCATCAAGCCGGGGCGCCTCTTTCTTTGCTGATTTTCGCTCAGTGGCTTTACTTGTTGCTTTGCTTTTTGGTTCCTTAGCCATTGCCAACCCTATTCCAGAATCTCGTTAGATTTCTTGCTGAAGCGCACTCGTCGCCCATCGGCTTGAGTTCGTATCCCTACCCGCGTCGGCTTCTGCGTGACCGGACAGAAAAACATCACATTAGAAATTTGAAGCGGCGCCTCTCTCTCCAAGATACCGCCCTGCTTTGCCTTCTGATTAGGTTTAGTGTGTCGTTTAATGATATTCAGCTTTTCCACGACCACTTTTCCCGCCCGAAGGTCTACCGACATGACCTTCCCTGTCTTACCACGCTCACGACCGGAAATGACAACCACCGTATCGCCTTTTCTAATTCTGCTTTTTGAGAGTACTTGCACAACGCCCCTCGCTCGTTCGACGCTATAAAACTTCTGGTGCCAATGAGATAATCTTCATGAATTTCTTCCAACGCAGTTCTCGTGCGACGGGACCAAAGATACGTGTGCCAATTGGCTCGCCGTCCTTATTAATAAGAACGCATGCGTTACGATCAAACTTTATGTAAGAGCCGTCCTCTCGACGAACTTCCTTCGTGGTTCGCACAATAACTGCACGGCTCACATCTCCCTTCTTCACACTCGCCTGAGGGATCGCCTCTTTAACAGCCACCACAACAACATCGCCTAAGGACGCATAGCGACGACGCGTCCCCCCGAAGACATGAAAGCACATGGCTTGTTTGGCCCCGGAGTTATCCGCTACGTCCATGTATGTATAGTTCTGAATCATTGATATATTCCTACGAATCTCAAATGTCGAACGGCGTCAAAAGAACGTTTCTATTTTTCAGGTTGCCCTTTTTCCATAACCTGAACGACGCGCCAGTTCTTTTCTTTGCTCAACGGACGGGTTTGAACCAGCTTTACCCGATCGCCGATCTTACACATGCCACTTTCATCATGAGCCTTTAACCGCGTCACCCGTCTAAGGACTTTCTTGTAGACAGGATGAACAACAGATCGAGACACCACAACGACAACGGTCTTCTGCATCTTGTTACTGACGACATCACCGTACCAATGACGCCGCTTTACCACCTCAGTCATAGCATTCCTTACCTTTTCGACTCGTCCGTTTGGCTCCGAACCTGATTAAGGATGGTCTTCACTCGCGCGATATCACGCTTCGTTTTTCGAATTTGCATTGGATTCTCAAGGCGACCCGTCCCGAACTGAAAACGGAGCGTAAACAGTTCCTGTACGAGCTGCTGCTCCTTCTCTTGGAGCTCACCCGCAGCCATTCCTCTCAGCTCTTTCACATCTAGCGCCATATCAGCTCTCCAACTCCCATCCCTAGTTGACCTGTTGCCTTTTACCCAAACTCACCGCGGACGACTAACTTCGTCGCGACCGGCAACTTGTGAGAAGCGAGCCGGAACGCCTCCTTGGCAGTCTCCTGGGTAACTCCATCCATTTCGTACAAGATGCGACCCGGTTTCACGACCGCCACCCAGTACTCTGGATTCCCTTTCCCTTTTCCCATTCGAGTTTCAGCCGGCTTTTTTGTAATGGGCTTGTCCGGAAAAATTCTGGTCCAAACCTGTCCACCTCTCTTCACATATCGCGTAATAGCAATACGTGCAGCCTCTATTTGACGGCTCGTCACCCACCCAGGCTCCAACGCCTTGAGTCCAAATTCACCAAGGGTAATCTGACCGCCACGATAGGCCTTCCCATTCATACGGCCTTTTTGCATCTTTCTAAATTTGACTTTCTTAGGGGCTAACACAGCTCAATCTCCTCACCCAAATCGTCTATCCAAAGTTGACTCCGCTTTCATGGGTTGTACTGGAAGAAGCTCGCCTTTATAGATCCACGTCTTCACCCCGATCTGTCCCATGGTTGTGTGGGCTTCCGCAAAGCCATAATCAATTTCAGCACGAAGCGTATGTAGAGGCACCCGCCCTTCCCGATACCACTCAGTTCTGGCGATTTCAGCGCCACCCAAGCGCCCAGCCACCATGATCTTAATCCCTTGCGCTCCGAGCCGCAGCGCCGACTGCACGCTGCGCTTCATCGCCCTCCGGAATGCGACTCGTTTTTCGAGCTGCGTCGCGACATTTTCACTGACTAGCTGCGCATCAAGTTCCGGCTTTTTGATTTCTTTTACTGTAACGTAAACCTGCCCACCGTACTGCTTCTCAAGATCGGCCTTCAGCTTATCGACCTCCGCACCTTTTCGACCAATGATGATGCCGGGTCGAGCAGTATGGATAATAACTCTCGTTTGGTCGCCTGAACGCTCGATTTCTACCTTTGCAACCCCCGCATGATAAAGCCGAGCCTTCACGACCTTTCTAATTTTCACGTCTTGATGAAGCAACTTGGCATAATCTTTCCCAGCGTACCAACGAGAGCTCCAGGTGTAGTTATAGCCAAGCCGATAACCAATTGGATGTGTTTTCTGACCCATACTCGCTATGCCTCAATAAATTAAAATCAGCCTACTTCCTTTGCCCCCGACTATCGGATGCCGCGACCGCGACCGTAATATGACTGGTGCGCTTCTGAATCGCGTTGGCTCTCCCCATAGACCTAGCCCTCACACGCTTGTACGTAGGCCCACAGTTAACAAAAGCCCTTGAGACCACCATCGACTCACTATCACCCAACTCCTTCAATTCCGCATTAGCCACAGCAGAGCGCAGAAGCTTCTCAACCACGCGTGCCGCGTGACGAGGAGTATGCTTCAGCATGGCCAGCGCCATCGGGACTTGCTGGCCACGAATCATATCTATTACCGGCTTAGCCTTTCGTGGCGCAACACGGACAAACCTTAGAATGGCATGTGCTTCACTCATCGTACAATCCCGTCACCCTTCAGCGTTCCGAAGTCAAATAGTCAGATTCCATCACCCGACACACCGATCACACCCGCCCCAGAGCCTACTTCAGGGCAACGGCCTTCTCAGTCTTTGCTTGACCGTGGCCCTTGAAAAAACGAGTCGGCGCAAATTCACCGAGTTTATGCCCAACCATATTCTCGGTAACAAAAACCGGAATGAATTTCTTTCCATTATGCACCGCAAACGTATGCCCGATCATATCAGGCACCACAGTCGATCGCCTTGACCATGTCTTGATCAGCTTTCGATCCTTCGTCTGATTCATCTGCTCGACTTTTTTTAGAAGATGGCCGTCAACAAACGCCCCCTTACTAACTGATCTAGGCATTGCGCACTCCTGACTTACGTCGGGCAATTATGAACTTATCGGTCTTCTTATTTTGTCTCGTCTTATAGCCCTTAGTGGGAAGCCCCCATGGAGAAACGGGATGTGGATTACCTTGCCCGGATTTCCCTTCTCCACCGCCATGTGGGTGGTCAACAGGATTCATGACCACGCCTCGAACATGTGGCCTTTTTCCTTTCCAACGGTTTCTACCCGCCTTCCCTACACTGATATTTTCATGATCCACATTCCCAACTTGCCCAACAGTAGCCATACAGTGACCCAAAACTCTTCGCATCTCTCCAGACTTGAGTCGGACCTGTACATATTCACCATCACGGCCCATAACCTGTGCGAACCCTCCGGCGCTCCGTATGAGTTGACCACCCTTACCAGCCTTGAGCTCAATGTTATGAATCGTGGTGCCGAGCGGCATATTCACCAACGGTAAGGCATTCCCGGGTCTAATTTCCGCCTGTGGACCTGATTGCACTTCATCATTAATGGCAAGCCCAACTGGGGCTAAAATATAACGCTTTTCTCCATCTCGGTACTTCAAGAGAGCGATCCTTGCAGAGCGATTCGGATCATACTCTATTGCAGTGACTTTCGCCGACACACCTACTTTATCTCGACGAAAATCAATAATTCGATAGAGTCGCTTGTGGCCAGCTCCACGGAACCGAACAGTCGTCCGCCCATCATTATTTCGCCCTCCGGTTCGCAGATGAAAAGAGGTCAATGACTTTTCAGGTCTCTTACTGGTCAATTCTTCTGTTCCCACTGCGGTCATCCCCCGACGACCAGGGGAGGTGGGACGATACACTTTTATTCCCATGAAGACGACTCCTAGATTTTCACCTTCAAATAACTACCAGCGAAACGGACACCGACTAAGCACTTTCGTACATCTCAAGCTTCTCGCCTTCCTTGAGTGTGACAAATGCCTTCTTCCAGTCCGAACGCCTACCAGCGAATCGGCCAAGACGCTTCATTTTCCCGCGCACGTTCATCAAATTCACTTTCTCAACCTTGACCTTCAACAACGATTCGACTGCCTGCTTCACCTGGACACGATTTGCCTCAGGATGAACCACGAAGCCAACCGTGTTGCTTTTTTCACGAAGTCCTGTAATCTTTTCCGTCAACAACGGTTGAACCAGTATCCAGTGCATACCGACATTCATGACCAGACCTCGTTTATCGCAACTAATTCATGCTCAGAAACCACAACAACTTGAGCACGAACAACGTCATAGACATTCAGTTGATCCGCACCGAGCACCTTCACGGACGGCAAATTCCCTGCGGCCTGAATGATGCCGGACTGACCCTTCCCCACAATCAAGAGCACCTCCGCACCTCCACCAAAGCCAGTCAATGCCAGCGCCAGAAACTTGGTCTTGGGCTGCTCCAGTGAAATATCGGCGACGACAAACAAATTTCCAGCTGCCACCTTTGCAGACAAGGCACTTTGAAGAGCAGCACGATACTTTTTCTTCGGCATCGAGTAGGCGTAGCTTCTCGGCTTTGGCCCAAACACACTACCACCATGACGCCAGACCGGAGATCGAAGCGAACCAGCCCTCGCACGGCCGGTATGCTTTTGTTTCCATGGCTTCTTACCGGATCCACTCACCTCACCACGGCGCAAAGTGGATGCAGTCCCACGACGCTCACACGCACGCTGCATGACAACGGCCTCATGGACGAGCGCGGCTCGAGGTTCACAACCAAATACTTGGGCGGACAATTCAACCGTGCCAAGCTTCTTCTTTTTCAAATCAACCAAATCGATCGTAGGCATACTAGCTCTTCTTCGATTTTCGAACGACAACGATTCCATTAGCAGCACCAGGAACCGCCCCTCGGATGAATAAAAGATTTTCCTCAGACCGCGACTCAACCACTTTTAATCGCTGAACAGTCACACGCTCCGCCCCCATGTGCCCCGGCAACGTCTTCCCCTTCCACACTCGAGACGGGAACGAACTCGCCCCAATAGAACCAGGGGCCCGATGAAACATGGACCCGTGCGATTCAGGACCACCTGCATAGTGATGTCGCTTGACGACCCCCTGAAACCCTTTCCCCTTTGACACACCGATCACATCAACCCAGTCACCCTTTTTAAACATCCCAACAGTAATTAACTGCCCAGCGGCCGAATCACCATCTTTCTTAAACTCCCGCAAGATACGGCTCGCAGGCGCCTGGTTCTTCTTCAAATGCCCAAGCTCTGCCTTTGAAAGACGGCTTTCCTTTACTTCCTTAAAAGAAAGCTGGACGGCCTCATAACGATCCCGCTCCGTCGTGCGAACCGTCACCACTCGACAGGGCCCCGCCTCAATCACCGTTACCGGAGTGAGACGAGTTTCATCGAAGACTTGTGTCATGCCGAGCTTTTTACCGATTAGTCCGTTTGTCATATGGCCCCAATATGCTATGCGCTCAAAGCCGTGCGATTACCAAATTGCCGTGTGACAAGAAACAACCCGTCACTCACAATTTAATCTCAACATCCACTCCAGCTGCAAGATTAAGCTTCATCAACGAATCCATGGTCTCAGGAGTCGCCTCCATAATATCGAGCAGTCTTTTATGAGTTCGCATCTCAAACTGCTCTCGCGACTTCTTATCGGCATGCGTCGATCGCTGAACCGTAATTTTTTCGATACGAGTAGGGAGAGGAATAGGACCTACGACCTTTGCTCCGCTCCGACGAACAGTCTCAACAATTTCGCCTACCGATTGATCCAATACACGGTAGTCAAATCCTCTCAACCGAATTCTTATACGCTGATCGACTTTCACTTCTTTACTCCTACGGTAACCGTCAACCGCCTATCCTTCAGGCCAAGATTTCCGTCACGACGCCAGAGCCGACCGTCTTGCCGCCTTCCC
>NZ_JBLFBO010000127.1:0-1317 GCF_047338595.1 Nitrospira sp. BLG_1 | reverse complement strand
ATCATTCAGTTCTCGCTGTTGCCGCGTCAAGACTGGATCGGGCGGTGGCACGTCAGGTCCATCGCCACCACCGGTCAAGACGGGAAAGAGTTGGCCGTCTAGACGGACAAGAAATTGACAGCCGTTGCGCGTGATGCGTTTAAGCTGCTCCATGGTGATCCCCTCCATATCGCGCCACTAGCTCCCTCAGGGTTTTCGGCAATGCTGCGACATCGGCCAGCTTGGCAAAATACCAGTCGTCTTCAGTATCGCTGTAGTAGCGTGCCCCGATCATCTCGCTCCACTGGCGCATCCGATGGTTCCCTTTCCGAATCGACTGAATCCATCCGTAAATCCCTTCGGCTTCCAACCGATGTTCCAGGCGTCGCATTTCTTCTAGCAACCGACGTAACCCATCCCTATGGCCGTCCAGCGGTGGCAGAGCCGTGAGCAGTACCCACACTTGTCCGGATTTGGTAATATGCTTCTTCACCCCGAACAACGGCCATTCCTCATGATCGCGGAGTCCGCACCGTTCGAGCCAGGCGAGCTTGCGCCGTCGATAGCGGTCGTACCCCGTCATAGTTTCCTCATGTTGCCAGCCATAAACCGCACCGATATGCTCGCCACCGAAAAGCTACTGTTGTTCGTATCGTTTTCCCCGACAATCTTGATTTTATAGCACGATCCGTACAGGCGCATCCTTCTGACCGAATCCGTCAAGGTCTTCGTGTTCTCTAATGTTCCGTCCTGGTAGACCTTGATGACAATGCTGTTGTTCGAGCTGCCCGGTGCAAAGAAGATTTCCAGCTCACGCATGTTGGCGTTTTGCATCCCGTTTTGATATAGGTAGAACTCCTTCGTCTCGAAACGGCTCATATACCCGGCACCGTCCTTCGTCCTGGCCGACTGATCGAGCCGGTAGATAAACCCATTCGATCCGCCGGCCAAGAGGACTGGATCGGCTGTCGTCGGATCGCGGTAAATCGTGAGCGATTCATATTCATCGCGCGTTTCCACCGTTGGCTGAATATCCACGATACCCATCGATCGATTCGTGCGATGCATATCGAACCCGATCAACACTTTATTGACCGGATACCCTTGTTGGGAGATGACATTCGGATTGGCCGAGAAGGCAAACAAGAGCTTGCGCTTCGTCGGATAGTAGACGGCTTGCGGAAGCGGGTTTAACCCCCAACTACTCCATGCTGCCACCGGAATCTTTGAGAAATCGGTATGCTCTCGGATGTATGGTCCGACCTCAAACCCCTTTACAGCGGAAGACCGCACATCGCCATACTCTTGCACGGCAGACAGGGCATGGATATAGGCGTC
>NZ_JBLFBO010000083.1:0-5119 GCF_047338595.1 Nitrospira sp. BLG_1 | reverse complement strand
GAAGTGCTCGGACAGGCTAGGTTACGAAATGCCGGATTCTATTGATGAACTTACATGATGTCAAGAGGAGAATTTGGCCTCAGGCCTTTTTAGTTCACTCTTTCCTTCTCAGTCAAACAGGCAGATCGCCAGGTCAAACCGAATGATGCATCGGCCATCTTAACAAAATCATTCGAAAAACCAATCGCTTGCTCCATAATAACAAGGGCTTCCTCCAAAGACAGCTGTGAGGATTTGGCTAAGTATCGTTTCTGCGCGAGACGTCGCTCGCCAGGCTCTTCTGGGACATAGTACCCACGAAACTCACCTTGCTCAAAGGCCCTTTTGAGCCGCGGAATCCATTGCTGCGCATCCCGCCCACCCAAAAACGTGGATTTCCCCGTCTGCTGTAGCAGTTCCAACTGATTCCACACCACCCATCCGACAAAGACCGCCCAAGTTTCATTCAAGGCCTCCCACGATTCCGCCTCCGTCAAATAGCGCGACTCCACTTCGTCCATTCGCTGAACGATCGGAGTAATCATCACTTCTCCATAACGACAAACCTGCTGCGTTTTCGCAACGCGCAGGAGCGTTTCCGAGGAGTGCTCAGCCTCACCAAGCTGGATGCCTTTGGCCGTGAGATAATCCATATAGGCATGAAACAGCTCATGGTATATCACCTCTAGCTCCTTATGCGTCATCCTCCCAAGCGGCTTGAGTACTCTCCCCGCAGCATTGAGCGACAGAGTTCGATTCAGAAGCATCCGGTGTTCACCGGGATGGTACTCCGCAGCATAGGTCCGAAGCTCATCAAACTCAAAATGGATAAAATCAGGTGGGAGCACTCGAAGAAACTTCGTCGGCAAGCGTAACCGCTCTGCCTCTGCCAAAAGACGCACCCAGGACTGGTTTGCACTCTCCTGCTCAGGATGAGAGCTGATCGCTGCCTCCACAAAAGCAACCGACATCCACCACCAGCACCACAGCAGGAGGAATCGAATTGTGACGCCTGTCATACGCGCGGGGGGGACAACAGAGAATAGCCACATCAATAGAGGTCTTGCGCCATTCCCCAGTCTCCGCCACCCTCTTCGACAAGGGCGAGCATGTCGAGAAGGTCAGAAGACACATGATCGAGAAATCGCGACGGTTTCGAGAGCAACATCCCGCTCGTCCGATCGTACACATTTATGGGGTATGTCAAAAACAAATGCCGCTTGGCCCGCGTGACCGCCACATAGAACAGACGCCGTTCTTCCTCCAATTCGTCATCAGCCACAAAGGAATAGGCGGACGGAAACCTCCCGTCAACGGCCCAAATCACAAAGACACACTGCCACTCTAATCCCTTCGCGGAATGGATGGTGGAAAGCACGAGCCGCTCATCATCGCGATCAGACGCTTCCACACCCACAACACTGCCGTCAGGAGGTTCCAGCGCCAGATCGGCCAGAAATTCATCGATACCCTGATAGCCTTCGGCGATCGTGTGGAGATGATCCAGATCTCTCGTGCGTTTCGGATAATCGTCGTATTGGTCCTTCAGGATGGGAAGATAGTACTCATAGATCTGGCTGACGTGATGTTCCGGCTTCGGGTCCTCCGATCCAGCCAGACTCTCCAGCGTATTCGCTAAGGCCTTCAGCCCCTGCCCGGAACGACCGTTCACTCCGCGCAGCACTTCGAACGGCCGCTCAGTCTTCACGATTGCCGCAAGTACATCCTGAGCCTTCTTTGGCCCGACACCCTCCACCAACATCAGCACACGATGCCAGCTGACCGTATCGAGCGGGTTCGCCACGACTCGCACATGCGCCAGCAAATCCTTGACATGAGCGGTCTCGATAAACTTCATCCCGCCGCGTTTGATAAAGGGCAACTCCTTGCGAGAGAGCTCGATTTCCAAATCAAAGGAATGGAAGCTCGAACGAAACAGCACGGCCACCTCACTCAGCGGTACGCCTTCTTCGCGAAGCTCAAGGATCTTCTGCGAGATGAATCGTGATTGCGCATTCTCTCCCGCCGCTTCTACGAGTGACGGCAATGGCCCATCGATCTTTCTCGTAAAGAGGCGCTTCGCATACTTCTCGGTCGCTTCCTCGATGATGCAGTTGGCCAGATTCAAAATCGGCTGGGTGCTGCGGTAATTTTCTTCCAACTTATAGACGGTGGTACCAGGGAACAGTTCCGGGAACTCCATGATGTTCTTAAACGTCGCCCCCCGGAAGGCATAGATGGACTGCGAATCGTCCCCGACGACCATCACATTCTGATGGGTCGTCGCCAGCTGGCGGATGACTTCGGCCTGCAATCGATTCGTATCTTGGTATTCATCCACGAGGATATAGCGATACTGACGTGAAATATTCGTGCGAGCCGCCTCATCGAACAGGAGCAGCTGTCGCAACATCACAAGCAGATCGTCGTAATCCAACAATTGCTTCTGCCGCTTCGCCGTCTCATAGGCCTTGTGGAGCCGTCCCAGATCCTCCAAGTGATCCGCAAAATGGCTGAACTCTTCTAGAATAATCTCGTCGAGACTGCGCAAGGTATTCGCGCTCTTGCTGATCATTTCCATGATCGTTCCCTTGCGGGGGAAGCGCTTGTCTTTTTCGTTCAACCCCAGCTGCGATCGAACCAGGGCTATCAAGTCCTCCGCGTCACCGCGATCCAAAATAGTAAAACCGGGCTCAATCCCAATTGACCGGCCGTACCGCCGTAGCAGCAAATTCGCCACCGAGTGGAACGTCCCGCCACACACGCGACGACTGCTCATCCCGATCAGTTCACCAGCCCGCTCCAACATCTCTTGAGCGGACTTGCGCGTGAAGGTGAGTAGGAGAATATTGGAGGGATCCACACCAGAGTCGATGAGATACGCTACCCGATAGACCAACGTGCGGGTCTTCCCGCTGCCGGCGCCCGCAATGACCAGGGAGGGACCATCACCCGCTGTCACGGCTGCTAACTGCTGGGAATTCAGTGCAGCCGCATAGTCGATCGACAACGTGCGCGGTACGGCCTCCTCGGTCGGCCGTTTCAAGACATAGGTTTTAACTTCTCGTTCCATAGAGAAAATATGGAAGGGACTGTTACACGCTCTGATTCTTCAGGAAGGATTGATCTATACCATACCCTGACCGAGATTTACACGGCCACGAACGTCCACAGCTTGATAGCCGACCAAATCACAAAGGCGATCGTCAGCAGCAAGAGCGCCACTGTACCGCCGATAATTCCAGCCACGTAGAACCAATCGGCATGGGTTTCACGATCGGGCTTCAGGGCTGCCTCTCGGAGCAGCGCCGCATTTCTGGCATGACTTCGAAACCAGACCGAGAAAAGATCTCCGACGATTGGAACTGCCCCGACTGTGCCATTGATCAGGAGGTTGAGGCTCATGCGGGTCAGCACGATGCGTGGCACCTGGAGGCGTGTCGCGATACCGAGAATGACCGTTCCGATCAGATTGGCGATGACATCGCCGATCCCTGGAATCAGTCCAAGCAACGGATCCAATCCAATCGACCACGATGTCCCAGGAACTCTGATCGACGTATCCAGCACCTTGGCCAGAATATCCGCAATCGCAAGCAGATGCTCCCGCCCCTCATCGCGCGGCAGAACCTCGATGGGCGATGAGGATTGACGATGAGAAGTCATGGGATATGGATACGCGTATCAGAACCGCATTTATAGCAAGGGACGCCGCGGAGGCGCATATTTGACCTTAAAATAGCTAATATGTACAATTAGCCCATATTGGCTATTAGTCAAACTCTTAGCGAGAACATCATGCCAAAACTAACGTTTAGAAACAGCCACGGACAACTCGTCGAGATTTCCACCGTAGCAGCCACGAAAGTCAAGAACGAGTTCGGTGCAATATTAGAGCAAACGATACACAGCGGCGCAGTCGCCATTACCCGCCATGACACACCCAAGGCTGTGCTCCTCTCGTTCGCCGAATTCGAATCACTCGTAAACGAACGCAGCCGCTCGCTAGACGACCTAAATGCGGAATTCGACGAATTGCTGACCCAGATGCAGACACCATCAGCGAGAAAAGGGGTCGAGGCGGCCTTTCACGCTTCTCCGGTAGAACTGGGGCGCGCCGCCGTCAAGGCCGCCCGAAAGCATCGCGCATCGGTGCGCAAACGGGCATGAGCGGACCCAGACTGCCGCGCATTCATGTGCTCGCCGGCGTCAATGGAGCGGGGAAAAGCAGCATCGGCGGAGCAGCCATTCACCAACACGGAGGCAAGTACTTCAATCCGGACGAAGCAGCCCGGACCCTCAGAGAAAAAGACCCTACCCTCCCACAAACTGACGTCAACAGCGCAGCCTGGCGCCAGGGCCTGAGGCTGCTCAATCGGGCAATTGAAAGGCGCCTGGATTTCGCATTTGAGACTACCCTCGGCGGAAATACCATCACCGGCCTCCTTGTGAAAGCTGCTGAGCAAGGGATCGAGGTGTACGTCTGGTATGTAGGACTATCCAGCCCGGGATTGCACATTGCGCGCGTGCAAGATCGAGTCAGCCGAGGGGGTCACGACATTCCTGCGCACGATATCCATCAGCGCTACGAACATAGCCGTCTCAACCTCATCGCACTGCTACCCCACCTCACCGCTCTGCATATGTACGATAATAGTGCAGATGCAGACCCGGCAGCCGGACGGATACCTCAGCTAAAACTCGTACTGCATCTGGAACGCAGCAGAGTTCTTGGCCCGCCGGACCTGACCGCCACGCCGAACTGGGCCAAGCCGATCGTCGCCGCTGCGCTCAAACTGCACCGATCGTCGACCTTCCCGGCATAAATCTACATACACACTCGCCAGAGGGGCACGCGAGACGCCCCCAGCAAGCTAAATTTCAGGCGGGGTAGTTTTCTGATTCCGTAGGACCCACTCCATATAGAAGAGGCGGTAGCGGCAATATGCATACGCCTATTCAGCTCAGAGTGGGGTCCATCCCAAGAACGCGATTAGGACATTCTACCAAGGTCGGCCATGAAGCCTTTTGAGTCTCTCACAAATCGGTAGGCCGAAGAGTCTATGATTTCGGCCTTCAAATCGGAAGGTAATTAGGGCGTTTCGTAACCATGAGGTAAGCTGGAGGCCTTATGGTTACA
>NZ_JBLFBO010000126.1:0-1350 GCF_047338595.1 Nitrospira sp. BLG_1 | reverse complement strand
ACCGAAGCCCACATTCATATGACTAAAATCATATTGATAAGCCAACATTTCCCAAGGACCAGCCACATTTTTCCTGCACGATGCACCTACAGGGTAGAGCCGTCTCTGAGTAGCCATGTCCACACTTGAGGCCAAACCCAATTTGTGCCTCCCACATCCACGTGAATAGTTTTCACAAGTGATGCAACAGTTTTGTGCGGGTACCACAAAGGTGACCGAGCCTATGTGGCGAACTTCGCGGCGAAGCTGAAAGCTCAGCACATAAAAGGAACATCGATCGCGAAGTCAGAGAACCAGGTCACCGAAGAGGGTAAAGGCGGTGTGCTTCTCTTATAGCAATCAACCACGACGGCATCGCCTGTCAGGAGAAGGTGACGGAGTAGGCGTCGATACACGCAGAACAGTGATGCAAGCAGATGTGGATTTCTCACCGATGATTGAGGAGTCGCTCTTCCCTCCGCTCTCACGGTTTTCCTCGCCCTGTCAGATCCCTTTGATACAATAACCGACTGTCATGGGTGTGGTCCTCCTCCTCCTCTGCGCCGGCGTGTTTCTCAGCCTGTTTCAGTCCACGCGCGACGGGTTTCTCTGGCTGATTGCGGGTGCCCTGGTGCTGGGCATCGTGTTTCTGGTTTTTCCTATCTCTCCGTGACCGCCTTCTATCAAGCAGTGATTCGCCAGAGCATGCCGTCGGAAACTTTATTGCTACTCTTGTAGTCACAAGAAGCGGGGCCTACATACGGAGGACGGAGATCACCTCATTGGCGATCCCGCAGATTCAGCAGATCCGGCATGGATCCACGCGGCTTCCTCTGCGATCACGAGTCTACATCGAGTCCACAGAGTCAGAGCCCCCCCGTGAGCTCGGCTCATTTTTGGGGATGGAGCTTGGCCAACTCCTGTGTAGGCTATCATTGGATAGGTCGGTGGCCTCGAGGTGGATTCGTCGCCAGCCACATCCATGGAAAAAGAACGTGGGGCATCTGGGGGGATTGCGCCAGCAACGTGCTAAGGCAGTGGGACTCATGGATCATCCAACCGTGCACGTGGTCGTGACCGGACAACCACAGGTCAGTGTCACTGCGAGCGAAGACGGTACGCCGGAGGAACGGAACGGCTACGCGTTCCACACTCATTTTGGGTTGCCGTTGGGTAGATCACATGGCTGTTTTTCAATCCTGAATCGCGGGAAATCGATCTCAATGATAACGCAGCCAGGTTTGCTCGATAGAACACTGATTGTGGCCAATGTCACAAGCATAAAAAGAAACAGTATAAGAGGAAGAAGTATCAGATACCTTGAAGGCGGACACGCTTGGTAGGTGAGGCAGACTGTCTCAGTTCGACCCA